>JBBQXY010000037.1:0-37350 GCA_038209195.1 Ktedonobacterales bacterium
TACAGTGTCGTCAGAAAGGTATCAAGATCTATCATGTTAGCTCCTTTTCTTCGAAAAGTTCTGGATATGCTAACTATAGGTTCCTTTTACCTTTCTTTTCAAACTCTTCCTCTCTTTTCTAATTCACACCAAACGTTTAACTTGACGCCTATTGCTTTGTCAAACTACACTTGAAGGGTAGAGACGTAGCCCCGCCACCCCGGACAGGCACAAGGCCCCAGCCTCACCCCCACGTCCACCCACTGTCCCTACATAGTGTGTGGTCCCCTCAATTGAAGTTTGACAGAGCACTATGGGACTTCGGACATTTGTGACTCTGCTTTTTTGTTGGTTGAAGTGTCAAGGGATGATGATGATGAGAGAGACCTTGGGGGATGCTACGGGTTCGAACGAAGAGTACCTTGTGGTACCTCTTAGGAAGAGTATAGCATATTTATGCCAAGCAAGCAAGAGGTGAAAGAGTTCGACTGGGGAATGACAGGGTTCTCTTGCTTGGTGCAATTTTTGAGAAGCCCTGACAGCAATCCCCTGATTAGTAGTTGGGCGGCTGATTGCATGTTATAGTTATTACTAAAGACTCTTCGTTGCTACAAGCGACGCACAGGTTAGGATGTGGGTGGAGAGCATTCAAATGCTCTCCACCCACATCCTAACCTCTAAGGCATCTCATATAAAGGAAAAAGCGTGGAGCACGGCGGTAAAGAAACCCAAAAACATGAAGAGGAACAACGGAATATTGCACTATCAGCCTCTAGTAATCCCACAGCTCTAGCAAAGAATAATGATCGAGACCCCTATAGGGCTTTTCGTTTTCGCGATTTTCGCCTCTTATTCATTGGCTCACTTATCGCGAACATTGGTGAGCAGATGGTCAGTGTGGCGATTGGCTGGGAGTTGTATGTGCGCACGGGCTCTGCACTGGCACTGGGCGGCGTAGGACTGGTACAGGTTATACCAGTGATCCTCCTATCGTTGCCAGCAGGTCATATGGCTGATCGCTTCAATCGTAAAAACATCGTCATTGTGGCACAGATTCTCCTAACGCTGGCATCTCTGGGGCTCATGGTATTATCTTTAACGCGTGGTTCGCTGCTACTGATCTACGGCTGCCTCTTTATCATGGGGAGCGCGGTTGCTTTCGCCAATCCGTCCAGTACAACCTTGCTGCCGCAAACCGTGCCGGAACAGTTTTTTGAGAACGCGGCTACGTGGGAAAGCGGCTCGTGGCAGTTGGCCTCTGTTCTTGGCCCTGCCCTGGGTGGTCTGATGATTGCATTACTGGGTAGTACGGCAATTGTGTATGGCTTGAATGCTGGCACAGCGCTCATCGCAGGCATATTGATTATGCTGCTGCGTGGCAAACAGAGCGCAGTGCCTGTCAGCGAGGCGACGACGGTAGGGGCGTTATTGGAAGGCTTCAGGTTTCTGCGTAGTACACAGGTGATTCTGGCTGCTATTACCCTGGATATGTTCGCGGTATTGCTGGGGGGAGCTACGACGCTCTTGCCAATTTATGCGCGAGACATTTTGCATGTCGGTCCCACTGGCCTGGGATGGCTGCGCGCCGCGCCCTCCATCGGTGCGCTCTGCATTTCCCTGTCGCTCGCTCATCTGCCACCGCTCAAAAAAGCGGGCCGAACGCTACTCTGGGTTGTCGCGGGCTTCGGGGTAGCTACCTTAATCTTTGGCGTATCGCATTCGTTTTGGCTCTCGTTGCTGATGCTGTGTGCCCTGGGTGGACTTGATAACGTCAGCGTTGTCATACGTAGCACACTGCTGCTCACGCGCACACCAGATGCTATGCGAGGGCGCATTGCCGCTATCAATAGCATTTTTATTGGGGCCTCCAATCAGTTAGGTGGTTTTGAGTCAGGGCTGGTGGCTCAATTGTTCGGCCCCATTATTTCCGTGGCTGGCGGTGGCGTTGGTACCGTGCTCGTGGTGCTCTTGGTCGCGCTGCTCTGGCCCGAAATGCGCCGCCTTGGCCCCTTGAGCGAATAGGATGCACCTGCTATACTGGTACAGACAAATCGCACTTGGTAGCAGGGTTTGTGAATGATTGCCAGGCAGGGTGCGACCACCGGGACGGGCCGATAAATCGCAATACCATTCAAATAAGGATGAACGGCAACACCGTGTGTGTAGGGACAGGGGGATGAGGGGATGAGGACACCCTGCCTGGGGGACAGGTATCGGGGGCCTTGTGCCTGTCCTGGTGGGGGGTCTGGACATCCCACAGGACGAGGACAAGCACAAGGCCCCTCATCGACCGCCGCGTCCTTATTACCTGCCCCCCAGGCAGGGTGTTGTCCCTACACACCGCTCCCAAGCCTTATTTGAATGGTATTGCGATAAATCGCGCCCTACTAGGAAGGGGGAGGTATGCGCCAGCTTTTAAGCGGCACTGTTACGTTGCTCTTCACAGATATTGAGGGCTCCACACGCTTGCTACAGCGACTTGGCAATCAATACGCCACGATGTTAAAAGAGTGCCGACGTCTGCTGCGCGTGGCCTTTCAGCAAGAGAATGGTTTCGAGGTTGATACGCAAGGTGATGCCTTCTTCGTGGTCTTTGAGAGTGCTACTGAGGCGGTGGCGGCGGCAATTCACGCGCAGAAGGCGCTCTTCGCGGCACACTGGCCCGATGATGCCGAGGTTCGTGTCCGTATAGGTATCCACACCGGTGAACCGCAGCCGACAGAAGAGGGCTACGTGGGGCTGGATGTACACTATGCTGCCCGTATCATGAGTGCGGCACATGGTGGGCAGGTGCTGCTCTCGCAAATGACGCGTGACTTCGTGGCGGCAGAGCTGCCAGACGAAGTGAGCTTACACCCACTAGGGGCATACAGGCTGAAAGACATTGCAGGGCCCAGCCAACTTTACCAACTCGTCATCCCAGGTTTACCCGCCACTTTCCCTCCGCTCTTGACTTTGAGTTCGCAGCACAACACGCAAAACATTCCATCACCAGCAACCTCCTTTGTGGGACGCGAGCAAGAGGTGACAACGGTTTCCAACCTGTTACGGCGGCCAGAGGTGCGCCTGGTTACGCTGATGGGTACCGCTGGCGTGGGGAAAACGCGTCTGGCCTTGCAGGTGGCGGATCAACTGCGTTCCCTCTTTCCGGATGGCATGTATTTTGTGCCGTTGGATCAGCTCAATAGTGCCGAGGCCGTTCTGCCGACGCTTGCGCAGATGCTCAACATGCAGGAAGAGAAAGATACGCCTCTCGTGGAGCAGGTCAGGGCTGTCCTGCGCAATCAATCTCTCTTGCTCATCCTGGACAATTTTGAGCAGGTCATCGCAGCGCGACGCGTCGTTGCCGACTTGCTCTCTACCAGTCTCAAGCTGAAAGTGCTGGTGACGAGCCGGGTGATGCTACACATGCAGGCAGAGCATTTATGCGAGGTGCCACCCTTGCCACTGCCTGAGCGTGGCAAGGGTGGCCAACCAGCGAATCTGGCAATGCTCGCACGCAACGCCGCCATTGCGCTCTTCGTCCAACGGGCTCAGGCGGTTCAGCCGGATTTCCAGTTGACGGCGGCGAATGCAGCCGCTCTGACCGCGATTTGTGTGCGCTTGGACGGGATTCCGCTCGCCATAGAACTCGCGGCAGCACGCGTACGGCATTTTCATCCCCAGGCTTTGTTGACGCGCCTGGAACAGGGGTTGGCCGTTTTGCAGGGACAGGCCGATGATGTACCGGCACGGCAACAGACCTTGCACGGAGCTATTGCTTGGAGCTACGATCTGTTGACGCCTACGGAGCAGCGCGTGTTCAGACGTTTCGCGGTGTGCATTAACGGGGCAAAGATGGAGGCGGCTGAGCGCATTTGCGCGGCAGAAATGGGCGAGGATGGTGCCGCCGTGCCGGATATGCTGGACATACTGGTGGCGTTGGTAGATCAAAGTATGCTGCAACGACAAGTGTTGGGGAAGGAAGAGGTGCGTTTCTGGCAGTTGCAAACACTGCGTGAGTACGGGTTAACCTGTCTGACTGAGGCAGGAGAGTTGGCATCTGCCCAGGCTGCTCATGCGACATACTATCTCTCGTGGCTAGAGCAGGTGGCACTATTGCTCCTGGGAGCGGAACAAGCCGATTGGCTGGATCGCCTGGATTGGGACTACGAAAACGTAAAAGCAGCTCTCAACTGGCTGTTGGAGCGCGTCAGGGAGGAGGTCGTGCGTGGTGAGCAGGCGTTACAACTGTGCAATGCCTTGTTGGGCTTCTGGGAACTGCGCGGCTACGTCAATGAAGGTTTGGCCTTCCTGGAACGTACATTGGACGTGAGCCGTGATAGCGCGTCAGCCACTCGTGCGCAGGCCTTGCATGGCGCAGCATTTTTCGCCCTGATACAGGATGATAATGTGCGGGCGGAGGCTTTTCTACATCAGTCTCAGCTCTTGTTCCGCGAGAGTGGTGATAGGGCAGGTATGGCGAATATTCTGCGGCTGCAAGGCACCCTCGCCATGGTAAAAAGCACCTATAAGCTTGCTCGTCGCCTACTGGAAGAGGCACTGGCACTCTACGTAGAGCGAGGAGATACACAGAAAGTGATCTCAACTCGCGAGGCATTGGCCCAAATCGCCATCGCGCAGTGCGACTATCCACGTGCTAAGTCCCTCCTCGATGAGAATATTGCGTTCTATCAAGCGCGTGGAGAGCAGTATCGTATAGCCTTTTCGCTGTACCTCCTGGCGCGCACATTCTTTCTCCTACGCGGTGACCTCGCGGAGGCCCATGCCCTGGCGGAAGAGAGCCTTGCTCTTTTCAAAACGGTGGGCAATAGACGACTCATGGCCTATACACTCTGTATTGTGGGGCAGATTGTGTTGATGGAGGAACACGAGCTTGACAAGGCTCGTGTGCTGTTGGAGGAAGCTGTGGCAGTCTTTCAGAGTATAGAAGATCGCTCAGGGACGGCGGAAGCACTGACTGCCCTTGCGCACCTGGCTGCTGTGCGGGGAGAGAACGAGGTAGCGCAGGGCCACTACATTGAGAGTTGGAAACTGCTGCAAGTAATCGGCGCGAAAGACCTGTGTGCTGCTTGCCTCGAAGGATACGGAGAGACTCTCGTGCGCTTGGGAGCTCCGCGAGAAGCGGTACAGCTTTGGGGGACGGCAGCGACGGTGCGGGCCGTAATTCTGGCTCCCATCGCGCCGATCTATCGCACTGCTTACGAACAGGCCGTGTCCGTTGCCCGTGCAAAGCTGGGAGATGAAGCCTTC
Source organism: Ktedonobacterales bacterium (assembly GCA_038209195.1). GTDB lineage: Bacteria > Chloroflexota > Ktedonobacteria > Ktedonobacterales > Ktedonobacteraceae > JBBQXY01. The sequence goes on from JBBQXY010000037.1 coordinate 5,233, forward strand.
CAGCAGGCATGGCTGACAGGACATAAAAGATCACTGGCACAGGTAGAGTTTCCCATGAGTGCATGAATTACCTGAAATCATTCGAGCAAAAAGAAAGAAGAAACCATGACAAACAATCTCATTCAAACAGTGAAGGCGGTCCTTTCAACGACACCTGCTCGTTGGTTGAGCCTGGTAGAGACAGTCCCGACAGAGCTCCTGAGCCGACCTCCGGCGGCGCGTGAATGGTCAGCACTGGATTGCCTGAAACATTTACTCGACACCGAAGGTGTTTTTCCTGTGCGCATGCAGACGTTACTGGCTGGACAGGATATCGTTGCCTTCGATCCAGACACACAGGGATCAGCGAGAGAAGGTTGGACACCACGAGAGTTTGCTGCTGAATTTGCCAGGCTTCGTACTGCCAGCCTTGCCAAGTTTGGGAGCGTGACCAACGCGGACTTGAGCCATACAGGTCGCCATAGTGAGCTTGGGCCAGTCACGCTGGAAGAGCTGTTGCATGAATGGGCCGCGCACGATCTCATGCATACAGTCCAAGCCGAAAGGGCGTTGATGCAACCCTTCATTCTGGGCTCCGGCCCCTGGCGGTTGTACTTTAAAGATCATGATGCGGCTGGGGATACCTAAAAACATCACGCTAGCTTACGGTGTAGGGCAAAGATAATGCCCACTCCGATTAAGACCCAGAGCAGCAGAATATAGGGAATGAGGTTGAGCGGTGGGGCTGCTGGCGAGATGAGGAGGAGGACGAAGATGCCCACGATGAGCAGCGTGCCCAGTACAGGGACGACGCCGTGCCGAATGATGCGAAAGTGCGCTCGGCCCTTACGCCAGAAGAACCTGATGCTGGCAATACAGACCAGGGCGTAGATCAGTAGGACAAAGAGGGCGTCAAGTGTGCCCAGAAAACCAAAAGCTCCAATTGGTGTCATCAGGATGCCAAGGATGAGGCCGATGACCAGGCCAAATCCGCACAGTGCTGTGATAGAGCCTACCGGAGTCTGGCGCGTCGGGTGTAACCACGCGGCCCAACGGGGAAAGAGACCGTCGCGTCCGACAGTATACATGATGCGCGCACCAGCATTGATAATGGCTAACGCCGCACCGAAGAAGGACAGCACGCCGACCAGGTCGATCAATACGACGAAAAAGGGTCCGCTATAGATGCGCCCAATGGTATCGAACGGAGCAGGATCGTTGCCGAAGCCGCTAACCATTTTGTTGATGCCATAGCCGACTGTGCCAACATAGGCCATGAGGACATAGAAGATGCCGACGACGATCATCGACCCGAAGACGGCGCGGGGAATATTGCGATGTGGATTGCGCGTCTCTTCACCCAAGGCCGCTGCCGTTTCAAAGCCGATGAAGCTCAATACCGCCAGCACGATACCCACGGTGATGTCACCCCCTGGCGGAATCGTACTCGTGGTAAACGGAACGGCGGTTAGCCCACCCTGCTGACCAACGTGGAGCAAGACAATCACGGCCAGCACAAGGCACACGCCAATCTCGAAGGCCAGGAAGGTGAGATCAACATTCAAGGATTCACGAATGCCCCAATAGCACAGTGCGAAGGCAATCCCCAGGGCCAGCACGAACCAGAAACTCCAGTGCAGGTTGATGCCAAACCAGCGAAAGACGAGGGTCTGGAGGTTGGCCCCCAGCAGAATAAACGAGTAGGGTACACCGAGCGCAACGGCGATCAAGCCGATCCAGGCCGTGATGAAACCAGCACGTTGACCGAGGCCCTCCGTTACGAATGTATAGGCCGAGCCACTGGAGGGTATTTCGCGTGAGAACTCGCTGTACTGGTTGGCGACCAGCAGTGCCAGCACAAAGCCAATGATATAGCACAGTGGGATAGCTGCTCCCACCTGTCCAGCCTGGGGAATGGTGTTAAAAAATATAGAGGCGGCGGGCGACATGACCGCTACTGAGATCACGATAGCATGGCGCAAGCCAAGTGCATTGTGCCTTAAGGACGCGGTCGGTGTTGTTTCGGACGAGGAAGAGGATGTGGCATCGCTCATGAGCGTTCTCCTTGTGGGGATGTATTTTTGCTGGTAGCGGGAACTTCCGGTGGGTTAGCCGCGAACAAGGTGCGCAAATAGTCATTGAGAAACGTGCCTTGCGGATCGAGGTCGGCCCGAATGCGTTGGAAGTCTTGCCAGCGTGGGTAGAGCGTGCTGAGTTCGGCGGCGGTTCGCGTGTGCAACTTGCCCCAATGCGGACGACCGTTGTAGCGTTTGAAGATCGCTTCGATGCCGCGAAAATAAGCCTGGTAGGGCATGCCCCGGTACATATGTACGGCGATATAGGCCGAATCGCGCTGGTAAGCTGGGCTGAGCCAGATATCATCGGCATGTACAAAGCGACACTCCACGGGGAAGTGGACGCGGAACTGGTACTGTTCGATACAGGCCTGAATTTCGCTGATTACCGCGCTCATATGCTCTGACGGAATATTGTACTCCATCTCCTGGAAGCGCACCAGGCGCGGCGTGGTAAACAAACGGTGGCTATAATTGATCTCGTCGATGTTGGCGATGGATTGTGCCGAGATGGCACAGACCGTTTTGCAGAAGTTGGGAAACATGCGGCAAGCCTCCGAGAGCAGCCAGTAGACGCCGTTTTCGAGCACAATTTTGTTGAAGGTGCCCCAGAAGCTGCTTTTACTGACTGGCTCGGTCGTTTCGTTGAGGAATTTGGCTTGCACTCCCTGGGTATAGGGGAACCAGAAGAATTCAAAGTGGCTATTTTCCTGTTTATACTGTTCAAGGTTCGCCAGGCAGTCGCTGAGCTGTTTGCGATAGCCCTGGTAGTGCATGCGTTTAGCAGGCACTACACGCAATTGTACTTTCGCGATAATGCCCAGGGTACCCAGCGATACCTGCGCGGCCTTGAAGATGTCAGCATTGTGTTCGGGTGAACATGCCAGGATTTCACCGGAGGCTGTGACCAGTGTAAGGCCCTCAACCTGGGTTGACAGGGAGCCGAACTTCACCCCGGTGCCATGGGTACCCGTACTGATGGCACCGGAGATACTTTGCACATCGATGTCGCCGAGATTTTCCTGGGCCATGCCATACTCAAAAAGAGCGTTTCCCAGATGTTTGAGCCGCGTTCCCCCCAGCACGGTTGCTGTGCCGCTAGCGGTATCGATGGTTTCGATGCCCTGTAAGTTATCTAGTGACAGCAGTACATCGTCGCTTTGCACCAGGGGTGTGAAGGAATGGCCTGCCCCGACAACGCGTACATGACGCCCGTCGCGACTATATTCCTTCATCAAGCGTGCCAGATCGTTCATAGAGCTGGGTTTGACCACCTGCTTTGGCGCACCTTTCACTGAGCCTGACCAGTTGCTCCAGCGTTCTGTCGTACCCATACGACTCCTCCTTTATGCTGTCCTGCATGTTAGATGAAACATTGACCATCGCCACGGTATGTTGTAACTTCTTCCTGAACGGTGCCATTTGTCACCAGGAGCAGGTGTGTAAAGCGTTCGCACAGTTCACCGGCTTTGCTGTGGCGCATAAATATGGGGTCGCCGAGGTGTAAAGGTATGCTGCCTTTGTAGCGGATGGGGGTCTGCACTTCTCCCGCGCCTTCGAGTGAATCGAGTTTTGCGCCTGGCGGTAGATATGGTTGTGGTTGTTTTTCAAGGCCGACGGAGCCAGAGGCGATGTAGCCACCGCCCAAGCAGGTATAGATAGCTGGACGTGGCTGGCGCACGATCTCAAGCGCATAACCGGCAGCAGGTTGGTAGTGGAAAGCGCGGTAATTATCGAACAAGGTCGGAGCGTAGAAGCCCGAGCCGACTGTGATCTCGCTTACGCCTGCCTCTTCACGGGTAGTGGCAATGCTGCCTGTACCACCACCGTTCACAAAACGCAGCGTAAGTCCATAGTCTTCCACCAGTTGAATGAGGGCCGCACGGCGTTGGGCCAGGTCGCGTATTGAGCGTTGCTTCAGCTTCTGCACCACGATATTCTTGGCTCGCTGGCCTGGGAAATTGTCACCGACACCAGCGATTTGCGCCTCGTAACCCATCAGTCCATCCAGCCAGACATGTGAAGAGGCCATGATGCGCTTGATTACTGGACGCGCCTGTCTGGCGGTATGGATGGGGGAACGCCACACGCCAAAATGAAGGCCAGGAAGGTTCATGGACATATCAATTTCAAGACACAATGGCAGGCGTACATTGTACTCTTGGGCTACCGCCTCAATCTGTGCAACGTGTTCGATGCTATCAATCATCAACGTGATGTGAGCACCGGAGGCCGTTGCCTGCGCGACGGCGGCAATATCCTCTTTATGCCAGGCGGGATAACCGATGAGCAGATCGTCGAATCCTTGTGCGGCCAGGTAGATCGCTTCCTGGCAGGTGAAGCACATGATGCCCTGAAAGCAGGGATCTGCCGCGAGGATGCGCCGAATGACAGCCACACTGCGCAGCGACTTGGAGGCGAGACGGACTCGTTTTCCCTGAGCTCGCTCAACCACCTGGCGAATGTTCTGGTCAAGCAGGTCAAGGTCGAGGTAGGCAAAGGGCATAGGACGACCCGCGAAGACTTCTTTGTAATAGGCGTAGTCGCGGGTATGGATGGCTTCAGCTTGCGCTATTGCTTCTGGTGTAATAACTTCTTGCTGATCTTGCATGGTTGTGCCTTCCTGCTATGGTGTTGGTTTCAGCGGCCCGAATGTTGGAGACGGGCCGATAAATCGGCAGTGGTGGCGATAAATCGCGCCCTACGATGTTCGCAAACAATTTATTCACTTGTTATCCCTCGGCTAGTGCTATTACGGCGTGGATGAGATGATCGAGGTCGCGGTGTGCTTGGACGGTGTCGCGCCCATTACTGATAAATTGCAAGATGAGGCCATCTAAACCGGCGATGACGAAGCGAGCGAGTTCCGCGAAGGAGATGGCGCATGGCTGGCCAGCGGTTGCAAAGTTCTGTGCGAGGAGTGTTTCGACGAGCGCGCTATAGCCATCGTACTGTTGTTTGGCGAGCCACGCGGACTCTGGGTGACGCAGGGCATAGAGGGTGAGTTCGTACTGCATCACTTGCAATTCGGGAGCCTCCTCGACGTGCTGCCAAAATGCCCGTATGCTTTCAGCGATAGCTTTGTTTAACTCATTGGAGGAGGAGATGCCGGCTTGCACCACTTCTCCGGTCATGTGCATCATCTCTTGGAGTACGGCGAAGAGTAGCTCGTCTTTGCTGCCGAAATAGTAGCGCAACGTAGCTTGGTTGACCTCGGCCTCAGCAGCGATTTTCCTGGTAGTGGTTTCCGCGAGGCCCTCGCGTGCGATCACCCGTAGTGTTGCCGCGAGTATATCGGCCCGTCGCCCGGCAGCGGTCGTCGTTCTTGTCACATGTGCTCCCTATCTCGTTGGTGCAAACAAATGTATTCAAGCGATTGAATAAAGTATAATAATTTGAATGATGCTTGTCAAGTAGGATTTCTCAAAAGTCGTTTGCTGTCTGCGGCAGTGTTCTCTTGTTGGGGTTTTGGGATGGATGGGACATTTGTGACTCCCAATTTTCAGTGGTATTGAATTCGATGATAGGAAAATGCAGGAGAGGTTGTGATGGATGGGACATATGTGACTCCCAATTTTCAGTAATATTGCATCTGATAGGAAAAGGTCTGAGACTTTGTGCTGGATGGGACATATGTGACTCCCAATTTTTAGGCAAGGTTCAAGCGCACGTGACCGTTTCTCATCCATAGAAAGGTTCAGTCTTGTTATGCTGAGTGCGGCGAAGCATCTGGCGTGGCACGGAGATTCTTCGCTGCGCTCAGAATGACAAAGGTTCGCTCCTCAGTGGTATTGTGTCCGATTGAAGGCTGTAGGAGACTTTGTGATGGATGGGACATTTGTGATCTATCTTTCACCTTGGTAAGGAGATGCTAGTGGGTAGGGGTATGGGGTTCACGCACCGGAGTGTGATGACGGTGCAAGTTCTGACAAAGGGGACTTTGTCTTTGACTTAGGAAGAGTATACCATATTATTGCGAAGCAAGCAAGGGATGAAAGAGTTCGACCAGGTTTCTCCTGCTTGGTGCAACTTTTGAGAAGCTTTGGCTTGGCAAGCGAATCTCATTGTTGACAGGTGGCAGATATCCTCCTACAATTAGGGCAGGAGTAAATCCACCCAGCACAGCAGATGCACTATATCAATCAATGAGGAAACGTTATGCCACGCTGCCCAAATCCGCGGTGTCAAACCGATTATCCCAATGGAACATTTCAATGCGTTAATCCCTTCTGCCAATGTTTGTTGCCGGGAGCGGTGGTGGCGGGTCGCTATCGCATTGAAACGCTGCTGGGTCTAGGTGGCATGGGCGCAGTTTATCGTGTCAGCGACACGTTCGAGATGCAGCAGGTGGCTCTGAAGGTGATCTCAACCGTCAATGGCACTATGGATTTAGCTACTGCCGTGGAGCGCTTCCGTCGCGAGGCGCGTTATGCACACCAACTGCGCCATAATAATATTGTACCTGTGCTCAATTTTGGTCAAGACGGTTCATTGCTCTACCTGGTGATGCCGTTGATTACGGGTGGTACGCTAAAATCGTTGGTGAAGGCCGAGCAGCCATTGCCGGTACCCCTGGCGCAACGCTATCTCAATGAATTGGCCGCTGCCATCGACGCGGTTCACGCGCATCCGCAGCAGATCGTTCACCGCGATATTAAGCCTTCAAATTTGCTGATCCACCAGGATGATGGGCGACTGGTGCTGGCGGATTTTGGCATTGCGCGAGCCATGCAGAAAGAACAGGCTCTCACCCAGCGTGGTTGGTCAGTGGGGACAGAGCATTATGTGGCTCCTGAGCAGGAGCATGGCAAGGCGGAGCCAGCTAGCGATATTTATTCGCTGGGCGTGGTGGCCTATCAACTCTTTACCGGACTGCTCCCCTTCCAAGCGGTCGTGCGTAGCCGCGCTGCTGAATTACCGGAACCCAGTAAGCTCAATTCTGCATTGCCCAAAGCTGTCGATGCTGTGGTTGAACGGGCAATGGAGCTAGAGCCGGCGAACCGCTACAGTACGGGACGCGCCTTTGCCGACGCGCTCAACGACGCGCTCAAATCCCCAACTCTTGCCGAGCTACCTACGATTGAGGTCACTTCTGGCAATGCCAACGTAATAGTGCGTACAGTGCTACCGGAAAATCCCTGTGCCGCCTGTGGACAGGAAAATAGGAGTGCATCGCGTTTCTGTCGGCATTGTGGACACTCGCTGGATGAAATCTCGCCGTTGACGACGGAAGTATGCCAGGTAGGCTACGTGAGCGATGTGGGACGCCGCTATAGTGCCGGTGAAAATGAGGACATGCTCTTAATTGTGCAGGGTTTATGTACGAACCTTGCCCCGCCGCCGCGCCCGTTTGGCCTGTTTGCCGTCGCTGATGGTTTACGCGGGCCGCAAGGAAAAACTGCTGGTGGACACGAGGCCAGTCGTCTGGCGATTGAGACGATAGCGGATGTGCTGATACCGCTCCTATCGGCTCCTACACATCTGGTTCCATTCCCAACTCCTAACCATCAGTCGTCGGGCGTTGATGGCAGTAAGCAACCTTCGCGCTTTTTGCGTTCCGTTCCACCAGCGGACACCACCATTGAGCAATGGCTACGCGAGGGTGTGCGGCAGGCCAATCAGGTCATTTATCACTGTAACGCGGATTACGAAACGGCCATGGCCAGTACCGTGATGGTCGCTGTGCTTTACAAACGGCATCTCTACATCGCTGGAGTCGGCGACAGTCGCGCCTATCATTACAGCGTGAATAAAGGCCTGCACCGTCTTCCCTATGAGTCACTTGCAGCCGAGTCAGCAGCGCAAACGCCATCCAATCCTTCCGCGGAGCCAAATAGAGGCGGTCGTTACCTGGGCCAGAACAGCCTGATCGCCATTGACCTTGATCAGCACGAGATAGCAGTGAATGACCTTGTGCTGCTCTGTACCGATGGTTTGTGGCGTATGGTAAACCATGCGCGTATGGAAGCAGTGCTGGCCCAAGGTCAGCACGATGACCCCCAAAAACTGGCCCGTACCCTTGTCGATACCGCAAATCAGGCGGGTGGTGCCGGAAATGTCAGTGCCATCATCGTGAAAGCGCAATAGAGGCAGCGTTAGTTTTTCGCCAGCAAATTTACTTTATTCTTCCTCACCTCTATGTTATACTCCACTAAACCTCAACTTCTTTCACTCTCTTTTTGCACATTTTTATAGGGGGAAAGTTAACCATGGCTCTAGAAGGCAAACAAATCGATCGCTATCGCATCTTGGATATGTTGGGAAGTGGCGGCATGGGTGATGTTTATTTGGCGGAAGACCCGCGCATTGGTCAGCAGGTAGCTATCAAAGTAATCCGTACTGAAGTAACACCATATTCAGATGATGATTTGGCGAAGGATGCCCAACGGCACTTCCAGCGTGAAGCAAAAGCGATTGTAAGGCTCGATCACCAGCATATTTTGCCGCTTTATGACTATGGTGAAGAGTTCATTGCCAATATGCCGATCATCTATCTGGTCATGCCTTATCGACCAGAGGGCTCGCTCTCCGATTGGCTACATCGGCGTGGTACAAAGGAAATACTCTCACCGCAAGATGTCGCGCATATTGTTTCCCAAGCAGCCGACGCACTGCAACATGCCCACGACCATCATGTCATTCATCAAGATGTCAAGCCCGCGAATTTCCTGGTGCGCACCCAGCAGGACGCATCCACTCGCCCTGATTTGCTACTCTCTGACTTTGGCATCGCACGTCTGTCCAACGCTACCGCCAGCGTAAGCCAGTCAGTACTAGGTACCCCTTCTTATATGGCACCCGAACAGTGGGAAGGTGAGCCTACTCCCGCCACGGATCAATATGCACTGGCGGTGATGGCTTACGAATTGCTGACAGGAAAGCTCCCTTTCCAAGGCAGTCCCACCAAAATAATGTACCAGCATCTGCATGTGCCACCGCAGCCTCCTAGTATGCTCAATCCTGAGCTCACAGTTGATCTAGATGAAGTAATGCTTCATGCATTGGCAAAGCAACCTCAAGAGCGTTTTACCTCAATTAAGGAGTTCGCGGCTGCATTTCAGCAGGCTGTAGAGGGAGCAACAAAAGTAGAAATCAAGTCACTACCTGATCAGTCCGAAATGGCTAAAGAAGCTATTATTCCTGATGCCAACGCTGATGCCGCGATGAGTGCGCCAACATTGTTGACCTCAACTACCCCGGATGCCAACGATGAAGCAGAAATGAGTGCGGAGGCACTTATTTCACAGACAAGACCAGCATATATTCGTGAGCCTGTGTCTTCTTATACCCAATACAGTTCCAAAAATGAAGAGCAAGCTTCTCATCTGAAGCCCACCGTCATTCCATCTACCACCACACCACACAAGGGCAAAAAAAGAGTGTTGGCTCTACTTACTTTGATTATACTTGTTGTGTCACTCACTGGAGGTGCTCTTGCTTATGCTAGACCTGTTCTTTTCGGCCCAATGGCTGGGAAGTATACCCGTTCTGCCGGCAGCACTACTTCTGCTAGCGGTGCTACTTTCGCTAGCATAGCTATTGTTCCTGCATTGAAAACACTGCAAAGTCCATTCTCGATTGCAGCAGTGACTGGAGCACCAGATAAAGCGATGCATCAGTACCAAGGAGCGCGCTATCTTTCTGCTACTACCTCCTCATATACTCAAACGTCGAAGGCTACCGGCCAGGGGACGATACCTGGCACACACGCCTCTGGTACAGCGTGTATTGATAATTTTAATACCTCCGCCTCCCTTACTTTGCAGGCAGGTTCTGTCTACAGTAACACCTACCCAAATGCTCCTTTTTTTCATATGGTGCTCGATGTAACAGAAACCCTTCCACCAGCTCCTTCAAGTACAATATGGTCACAGAAATGTGCGCCTGCTCATGCTCTTGAAGTCGGAACCGTGGGCAATAATATTTTTAATAGCAACCAGTACGGAACGGTGAGTTTTAGCGTTTTTACCAACTCATCACTTGCATTCACGAATGGGAAAAACTCGCAGAATTATGTTGCTGTACAACAAAGCGACATTGATAATGCAGTGAGCTCCTTAGAAAAAACATATGCACCTGAACCACAACAAGCCTTACAAGGACAGGTTCAGAGCGACGAACGTTATATCAATGCTCCGCATTGCAATTCCAATGCTACCTCGAACTATGCCGCTGGTGCTGCCGCGACGAGTGTGAAGGTCACGGTGAGCTTCACCTGCGCAGGTGAAGTTTATAATGACAACGGCGCACAAGCCATGGCCTCGCAGTTGCTCCACGATCAAGCGAACACTGAACTTGGTAGTAATTATCTTCAGGTGGGGAATATTACGACGACATTGACCAGTGCCACGCTGACGGATGCGAATCAGGGAACAATCACCCTCGTGGTGACAGCTAAAGGAACGTGGGTCTACCAGTTCACTGATACTCAAAAACAGGCATTGGCGAAATTAATAGCTGGTAAGACTAAAAATGAGGCACAAACGCTGCTCCTGAGCCAGACTGGTATAGCCAAAGCCTCTGTGCAGATTTCTGGCGTCAGTAACGGTACCTTACCTGCGGATACCAGGAAAATTACGATTACAGTTCAGAACTGATCAAAGTGCTTAGGTTTGGGGTGAATTAGTTAGGGAGAAAAGCCTTACTAATTCACCCCAAACGTTTTGGAACCGCTAGATTCGCTCGCTCCCAAAAATGTCAGAATACGCTCTATAGTATTTAGCACAATGTGTCCTGCGTCTGGAAAGATCGTCACTTCAAGGTGAGGAACAAATTTTACCAATCGTGCCGCGATCTTTCCTTACTCTTGATATGACTCATATATTCATGATATAATCCATATTATGAATAAGCAACGTGATTACCAAAGTCCATTACGGCAGGAACAGGCAAGGCGCACTCGTGAGCAAATCCTCGATGGCCTCATTCAGGCTATGGCACAAGGGGGATTGGCTGACCTTTCCATTCCGGCTGTTGCCCGTGAGGCAGGGGTTTCTGTGCCAACTATCTACCGCTATTTTCATACCAAGCGCGAACTCATTGAGGCACTTGGCAGTTATATCGTGCAGAAAGCTGGCATCGCGCCTCAATCAGGGCCCCCGCGTAGCCCAGAGGAACTTATTGCGATGATTAAAGCAGCTTTTCTTAAGTACGAGGGAGCTGACGAGATGTTGCGGGCTGCCGCTATGAGCGAGTTGAGCTATGAAATGCGTCAGTTCGCACTGCCACAAAGGTTGAAGTTCATTGAAGATGCCTTGGAACCGGTCATCGAATCCTTCGATGAGGCTGATAGGTTACGTCTGCGTAACAGCGTTTTCCTTCTTACCACAACAGCAATCGTGCGTGCGTTTAAGGACTATCTCAATCTCTCAGGAGAGGAAGCTGCTGATACGGTAGCGTGGATGATTCGCGCCTTAATCAACAACACTGCTCAGAGGGAAACAGAGGATCGAGAGGAATACCATGGAACTGATGCGTAGCTTGGCTGACATCAGTTTGTCAGGTCAGCAGGATTTGCATAGTGTAGGTGGCAAAGGTGCCAATCTTGGCGCACTGATGCGCGCGGGTTTTCCTGTTCCGGCGGGCTTTGTGCTGCTCACCAATGCTTACCAACAATTTATTGACGCTAATGGTTTCCAGGAAGAGCTTGAGCGACTGACGCAACAGGTAACGTTAGACGATCTCGCTTCTTTCGAGCGTGCTGCGCAAGCCATTCGTGCGCTCTTTGAGCTTGGCACCATGCCAGAAGATATCGTGCAATCTATCACGCAGGCCTATCAAGAACTCGGTGCGGGCGTCGTCGCTGTTCGTTCCACCGCTACTACCGAAGACTTACCCGAAGCATCGTTTGCTGGTCTACACGAAAGCTATCTCAATGTCCCATCTCTCGAAGGTGTGCTGACGGCAGTGCGGCAGTGTTGGGCTTCGCTATGGACTCCCCGTGCGCAGGGCTATCGTACCCGTTTGGGGATTGCTGCTGAAACTGTAAGCATGGCTGTTGTGATCCAACAGATGGTGCAGGCCAGCATCTCCGGTGTGCTCTTTACCGCCAATCCAGTAAGTGGAGCGCGGGACGAGATCGTGATCAATGCCACATGGGGATTAGGTGAAACACTGGTTGCGGGACAGATTACTCCCGATACTCTCACTGTAGAGAAGGCCAGTGGGCGCATCAAACAGCGAGGGGTCGGTACGCCATCACTGATCACCGTTCCGCCCGACAGCGGGATGAGCGACAGAGGGGTGGAAACTGTTGTGCCACCACAGCTTGTGTTGGCAGACGGGCAGGTGCTACAACTGGTACGACTTGGCGAGGAGATTGAAGCGCATTTCGGTACACCAGAGGATATCGAATGGGCCATCGCTGACGAGCAGATTTTCATTGTTCAGGCGCGTCCGATTACCACCCATGTTACTACACCACCATTATCAGTATACTACGGAATGCCAAATCCTCCGGGAGACGATTCGTGGGATCGTGAGCATGACCTGCCGGCACAGCCCTATGACGTGTGGACACGCGTAAACGTGGGTGAAAATCTTCCCTATCCGATCACGCCACTGACCGAGACGGGCTTTCCCGTTCTCTTCGGCTTGAACAATGACGGCGCAGAGCAGCAAGCATTTCAGATGGTACGCCGCCTCTATGGGCGGCTGTACTTTAACGAGGGGGCCATACTGCACAACCTTAATGAGGAAATGGGCTTACCAGCATCTTGGATGCATAAGATGTGGGGTAGTCGGCAACGTGGCACACATGTATACAAAAACACCTTTCGTCCTCTGCGCCTGCTACGTAAACTGTTCTCTATGCTTGCCAGCAGTTTCAAAGCAAAGAAGAAGGAAAAAACGCCACAGCATACAGCGGAGCAATTTTTCGCTCAGATCGAGCTGTGGGTCAACGCATTCATGGGCAATGACCACAGCCAATTGAGCCAACTTGATGACGGTCAGCTCTGGAAGGAAGGGCTACCCACTTGGAGCAAACGTGGTGTCTATGCATACGCGACCAACCTGCGTTTCGGCATCGGCGCCGGGGTGAAGTATGGTCTGCTCGAACGGGTTGTGCGCTGGTGGATGGGCAAGGATTTGGCGCAGGACCTGGTCACGGGTCTCAGCGGTGTATACAGTGCTGAAGTGGGGCCGTTGCTGTGGCGTATGGCCCAGATGGCTCAAAAGAGCGCAGTACGAGATATCCTGCTGATGCAGGACTCGATCACGGCCCTGGCATTCTTGCGCTCTCACGAGGAAGGTCGTTCCATCTATGAGCAACTTGAGGCGTTTCTGGCACGTCATGGACACCGTTGTCCAAACGAATTGGAGATGCGCAATCCACGCTGGGCAGAGGCACCAGAGCAGGTCATTGAACTAATCGCCAATTACCTGCGTGCGGGCGAGGGCATCGACCCTTTTGTCACCGAGTCTCGCCAGCAGCAGAGGCGCAGCGAGGCCGTGACCACCGTTGAGGCAAAACTGGACCCCTTGCGACGCGCCATCTTTCGCTTCTTGCTGCAACAGGCTCAGCGTGCTGTGATCGTACGCGACAACAGTCGCTACTATATGGCAAAATTCATCTTTCCCACGCGTAAGATTTACGCGGAACTGGGGCGTCGCTGGCTGGAGCGCGGATGGTTAAAGCAGGCCGATGATATCTTCTTCCTGACACTGGCAGAGATCGAAGCTTTCCTCGCGGAGCAGCCAACAACGGTTCTGTCGGCTACATTGCAGTCGAGTGTGGAGCAGCGCCGCCTGGCCTACGAATTCTGGTTTACGGTTGTCGCCCCTGAAGCGTTGGAGGCAGATGGTGCGCCCATTAGCGAAAAGGAAGAGCATCATAGCACGCTTAAGGGTATTGCAGCCAGTGGTGGAACGATACGCGGACGCGCACGCGTAGTGCAGACGATCCAGGAGGCCATGAGTCTGCGCCCTGGCGACATACTGGTTACTACGGCAACAGACCCGGGTTGGACGCCAGTCTTCCCACTGGTCAGTGGCATCGTCCTGGAGATTGGCGGACAGCTTTCGCACGGAGCAATTATCGCCCGTGAATACGGCATCCCCGCGGTGTTGAACGTTCCAGGAGCCATGCACCTCATCCAGGATGGGCAATTGATAGAGGTTGACGGTAGCAAGGGTGTGATCACTTTGCTATAGCAGGTACGGCGCATTGACAGCCTCCGCAAACCGAGCGAGGTACGTGAGTAGGACTGATGCACGGCATCATTCCGTGACTTGAAGCCAGCAGCGCAAGACTTCGGCAACACTCCAGGCTTGGGCAAAGCAGCCGACGGGTGTGAAGGGCTGCTCTGGTTCGGCGACCTCGCTAATGGTGCCGATGCAGGCATCCCAGAGGTGTTGTAGGAGTGGTTGTAGGAGTTTGGCGATGGCTGCACGGTCGTTGTAGACGCGCAGGTGGACATCAATATAGGGGCCGATGAGCCACGGCCAGACGGCACCCTGGTGATAGGCTCCATCGCGCACGGTGGGGCCGCCATTAAAGTGGCTGTGGTAAGCGGGATCGGTGGGGCTGAGCGAGCGCAGACCGAGCGGCGTCAGCAAATGAGCTGTGACCTGCTTTAAGATGCTACTCGTCTGCGCTTCGGTTAAGAGTTCATGCGTCAGTGAGGCGGCGAATAGCTGGTTGGGGCGTAGGGAAGGATCGTTCTGGCCAGTTTTGTTCTCTACGTCCACGACGTCGTAGAGATACCCTCCTGCTTCATACCAGAAACGGGCGGCGAAATGTTGGCGTACCTGGCTACGGAGCTGGCTATATTGAGTGGCATCGATAGAGAGGTGTACCGCCCATTGCTCCATATACGTGAGGGCGCAATACCAGAGGGCATTGACTTCAACAGGTTTGCCGTGGCGCGGGGTGATAACGAGATCGTCGACCTTGGCGTCCATCCATGTTAGCTGCACTCCTGCTACGCCGCCACGCAGCAGGCCATCGTTGGCATCGACGCCGATACCATATTGTGTACCGCGCACATGCCAGTCAATAATGTCGCTGAGCATGGGAAAGAGTTCTTTCAATAGCGACCAATCGCTTGTAACCGTCAGGTAAGCGTTGAGGGCATGGAACATCCATAATGTCGCATCAATGGTATTGTATTCTGGGGTTTCACCGCTATCGGGGAAGCGGTTTGGTATGAGGCCGTCTTGTGTAAAGGCGGCAAAGGCTTTAAGCAAGCCTTTTGCTTCACTATAGCGGCCCGTGTCCAGCAATAGCCCTGGGAGAGAGATCATGCTATCGCGCCCCCAATCAGTAAACCAGGGATAGCCGGCAATGATCGTCTTTTTGTCAGGGGCCAGGTGAATGCCTTGGCTTCCTATGGCCGTTGGGGTATGCTGCTCCGGTCGTGCCACGATGAATTGGTCGGCTGCTACTATCAGTCGCGCCAGTGCCGGGTCTTGATACGTTACATTGGCTACGATGCTGGTAGTAACGGTGAGCAGTTGCTTTATGCGCCGATAATGGCGAACGAGGGCAAGGGCGATGTTATCCTCATGAAGTTGGTTACCGAACTTAGCCATAGCACTGTCGGGGCCGTTTTCTGCGCTAAGTACCAGCGTGACGCGCATGCCAGGGACGATGGGTAAGCGGAAAAAACCTGGATGGTAGACATCTTCGTGGTCGGGCAGCCCACGCTCTGTATCGCGGCGATGCAACACATGCCAGTACCAATGGCCTTGTGTGGTAAAAGACGCTGAAGGTCCCGCGATGATGGAAATAGGGGGGGCATCGGCAAAAGCGCGTACATGGCAGCGGTTGCCCTGATTGTCTACGATAAAATGCCAATCGTCTGAGCCTTGCGTCGTGCTGTGGTGGTCACGACAGAGGCAGTAGGGCGTAAGCATGAGCGAGAGGGTGTTCGTACTCTTTTCACCTTCGTCGTCAAGGGCTCCATGTAGCCTGTACTGCACATAGGTGGTATTTTGCCCATACTCCATCCAGACGCGCTTCTCCAGGGTAAGCATTTTCCCCAGCGTATAGCTAAAGCATGGGATGTCGCCTTCAAGGGTAAAGGTGTCGAGATAGTGGTAGCCCTGTGGGTCAATGGTGCCATCCTGATACTCGTTGACGCCCAGTTTCAGGCTATGTCCATCGGGAAATTCAACGGTTTCATCTATTTTTGTCACGAGGACGGTACGATCAACGGGTGGGCGGAGAGCGGCGACCAAGAGGCCATGGTAGCTACGGGTAGTGGCTCCGGCGATTGAGCCGCTGCCGTAGCCGCCGAGTCCATTTGTTACCAGCCATTCGTGGTTGAGTGCTGCCTGCACGTCTGTGCAGATATCGCGGCCTACATAGAGGTTCCAGGGGTTTGTAGGGGCGCGATCCAACATGTTTGAAGCCTTTTCAATGTCCATAATGCAATTACCTCTTTGTACTTGCTGATTGTTTTGTTGTGTTTCTATTCATTTGGAATGCCGCCTGCGGCGGCGGGAAGGGAGGGAAGACTAGGGCGCAGCCCTATTACCTGTCCCCCAGACAGGGTGCCAGTCAAGGGGCGCGGCCCCTTGCAACCCTGCTTGTTACCAGTTAAGGGGCGGCGGCCCCTTGGAGCCCTGCTTGTTGCCAGTCAAGGAGGGGTGGCCCCTTGTAACTCTGCTTGTCAGATGAAGTATGCCGGAAAATTACTGTTCCATGGCTGCTTTCATGCGTTGGATGGCGGTCTCGATGCGTTCATCGGGGGCGGTCATGGAGATACGCACATAGCCCTCACCTGCTTTGCCGAAGTTTGTTCCTGGCGTGACGAAGACGCCAGTTTTGTCAAAGAGCCAGTCCGCGTAGGCGTGTGCAGTGAAGCCCTGGGGGATAGCGGCCCAGATATATAAGCCTGCTTCGGGTGTTTGTGTGCGCATGCCGAGGGCGTTGCAGCCTTCCACCAGCAGATCGCGGCGTTTGCGGTAGATGGCGTTGCGCTGTTCCAGCCAGGATGGTGGTAAGTTCAGGGCTTCAATGGCGGCATACTGGATGGGGCGGAAAATGCCGCTATCAATGTTGCTTTTCAAACGTCCTACGGCATCCACCAGTGTGGGATTACCGACGAGCATGCCGATGCGGAAGCCTGCCATATTGTACGTTTTACTCAGCGAGTGCAGTTCAACGGCGACCTCTTTTGCGCCTGGAATTTGCAGGATGCTCAGTGGGCGGGCGTCGTCAAAATAGACTTCGGCATAGGCCATGTCATGGATGATGACCAGATTATGATGGTGGGCAAAGGCAACGGCCTTTTCAAAAAAACTACGATCAGCACAAGCTGCTGTCGGGTTGTTGGGATAGTTCAGCCAGAGGAGACGCGCTTTCGCCAGCACAACTTGGGGAATACTCTCCAGGTCAGGGAGATAGCCACGTTCTTCTCGCAATGGCAGCATATAGGGCTCGGCCCCAACGGTTGTGCTGCCAGTAATATAGACGGGATAATAGGGGTCGGGAATGAGCGAAATATCACCGGCATTGAGAACTGCTGAAGCCACGTAAGCCAGGCCTTCTTTGGAGCCGAGCAGGGGCAGGATATCGCGTTCGGGCGTTAGGGAGACGCCAAAACGACGCTCGAACCAGACGGCGATGGCCTCGTGGAGTTGTCGCATGCCGCGGTATTCGGGGTAACGCGTGTTTTCCGTGTCTTGCAAGGCGGCACAGAGGCGGTCAATCACTGGCTGTGGCGCGGGCAGGTCGGGGTCGCCCATCGAGAGGCTAATAACATCGACACCGGCGGCTTTGCGGTCGGCTATGCGTTTCTTGGCGTCGGCAAAGTGATACGGTGGTAAGTTGGTTATTAAGTGAGACAGTTGCACGAAATTTACTCCTCAGGCTATTCATTATCAGGAGCAATCCTTAGAGGCTCTTTTCACTTCTATCATAGCATATCATCAAGCGGAGCGCATTTGTCAACATGCTGAGGCAGACATTTGGAGAGAAGACTGCCGGTGAGCGGACGGAAGTGGTGTCCTGGGTGTCATCCTGAGCACCACGAGAGATTCTTCGCTGCGGCTCAGAATGACAGGGCTGGGCTCAGAATGACAGGGCTGTGCTCAGAATGACAGAGGGTGACCACGGGAGATTCTTCGCTGCGGCTCAGAATGACAGGGCTGTGCTCAGAATGACAGAGGGTGACCACGGGAGATTCTTCGCTGCGGCTCAGAATGACAGGGCTGGGCTCAGAATGACAAGGCTGGGCTCAGAATGACAGGGCTGGGCTCAGAATGACAGGGCTGCGGCTCAGAATGACAGGGCTGCGGCTCAGAATGAGACGGTGGTGATCGGAGAGATTGAGATGGTTAGGACGCTTGAGACATGGGACATTTAGGACATGTCTTTTTTTTGTGGTTGGCAGTGTCAGGGGTGAGACGGTGGCGATCGGAACATTTGAGATGGTCGGGACAAATGGGACATGGGACATATGAGACATGTGTTTTTGCCTTCTGGTTGGCACCGTGTGAGATGAGGGTGGGAGAGTGATCTCGGCGGGTGCGACGAGTTCCAAGCTAGTGTATAGATGATAGGTAGGTAGGTACAGGTGCTGGCAAGCTGTAGCATTAAGAAGAGTGTACCATATTTCGGCTTAGCAAGCAAGGGGCGAATTTCTCCAGTTTCATGTCTCGTTCGTTAATAATATTGCGATATGTTATTAACGAACGAGACATGAAGAGACAGGCAGAAAGTGGAGGTCACTATGAAGCAATATGGAGCGTGGAGTCCCTATGGAGGGAGCGGCTCTATCATATTAGCGGCAGTGCTGCTTATCGTCACGGGCGTTTTGATTTACTTCGCAATGCGATTACGCCATCCGCTAGAAGTCAAAAGGCCTGGAAAGTTTCTGAGCGTTATTCTTGTAGTGCTATGGGTGTTGTCTGTGATAATGTTCCTGGTTGCCGCTGGTAGCTATGGGCTTGCGCTGTATAAACAGGTGGGTTCTATCACTGGACCGGTCAATCCAATAACTCCCGTGACAGAGATCTCGGGAGTGGTTGCCTTCTTCATTATTGTGAACTTAGTAGCACGTAGTGGGGGGCTGTTAGTTGCTTTTGGTAGTGCCATTGTTGGTACCATCGCGGCGCCGATGATTTTTGAACTCCCATTTGATCTCATCGTGATGTGGCGAACGTATCCTCCTGCTCCTGAAATACTGTTTAAATGCACGCATGATGCGGCGCATTATGCGTGCATTTCACCATAGAGACCTTGCTGTGGGGGGGGAAAGTTACCAGGCGGGGGCCCAGATGCCGAAATCGTTGCCGTCGGGATCGGTGAATTGTGCCCATTTGCCCCAGGGTTCGGTGCTTAGCTCATGGCTAATGGTGACGCCACGAGATTTGAGGGTTTGGCAGGTTTCTTCGATGTTGTCGGTATGCAGGACGTAGCCGGTGAAGCCGGTTTTGTCGCCGCCACTCTGACCACGCAGGCCAAGCATGATGTGGGTCTGCGATCCGGCAGGGGCGACTTCGAGCCAGCGCTCGGTTTCGCTCATGGGTTGGTCGTCGATCTTTTCGAAGCCGAGCGTGTTGACGTAGAAGTCGAGGGCTTTGTCCTGGTCGCTGACCGCAACGCTGATGGTGCCAATTTTGGTAAACATAGATACCTCCTGTTTATTGAATTACTTTCCTGTTTGTTGATCACGTACCTGTTCAATGATAGCTGATTACGAACAAAATTTCAAGTCTCAGACAAGGCTTTTACGTCTTCTTCCTGTAAATCCATTGGTTCGGCTTCGTACCAGTTTTTGCCGACTTTCATCTCCACTTTGATGGGGACATCGAGTTTGGCGACGCCTTCCATCATTGATTTTGCGAGGCGTTTGATTCGTTCAAGTTCCTCGACGGCGACCTCGAAGACCAGTTCATCATGCACCTGGAGGATCATGCGCGACTTGAAGTGGTGCTCTTCGAGGGCGTGCTGGATACGGATCATGGCAATCTTGATCAGGTCGGCGTTGGCTCCCTGGATGGGCATGTTGATGGCTTCACGTTCGAGGGCCTGGCGTTCAACGTGGGGGAGCGAGTGCATATCTGGGATGAAGCGTTTGCGCCCATAGAGCGTGTTGACATAACCTTGCAATCGGGCCTGGTTGAGCGTGCTATCGACGTAGCCCTTGATATTGGGGAAGGTCTCGTGATAGCGCTTGATGAACTCCGAGGCTTCAAGGTTGGTCATGCCGGTGATTTGTGCCAGACCAAAGGCCGATTGTCCGTAGAGTACGGCGTAGACCACGGTCTTGGCGAGGCGGCGTTGATCTTTGGTCACTTCGGCGGCGGGGACATTGAAGAGGGAGGCTGCCGTGATGGTATGGATGTCCTCGCCACTGCTGAAGGCCTCGACCAGTCGTGGTTCGTGCGTGATGTGGGCGAGGATGCGCAACTCGAACTGTGAGTAGTCGGCGGTGAGCAGTACATAGCTGGGGTCAGCAATGAAGGCGCGGCGAATTTGCCGTCCCACCTCGGTACGCACGGGGATGTTTTGCAGGTTGGGATTACTGGATGAGAGGCGTCCGCTGGAGGCTACGGTCTGGTTGAACGAGGTGTGGACGCGTCCCGTGACGGGGTCCTTCAATGCCAGCAAGCCGTCAACATAGGTTGACTTGAGCTTGCTCAGTTGGCGATATTCCAGAAGGTGATCGACCATGGAATGCTTGCCGCGCAGCCCTTCGATCACATCGGCACTGACGGAGTAGCCCGTTTTCGTCTTCTTACCGGAGGGCAACTTGAGTTCGCCAAAGAGAATCTCGCCCAACTGCTTGGTGGAGTTGATATTGAACTGGTGTCCAACCGAGTCGTAAATCTCTTTTTCGAGGACATGAATTTGCGCTGCCAGCCTTGCTTCTAGCGCGACCAGGAAGGTGGAGTCAAGTGCGACGCCGTACATTTCCATCTGGAGCAGCACGGGCAGAAGTGGCAACTCGATGCTGTCGTAGAGGTCTACCAGACTGTGCTTGCGCAAATCTTCTTTGATGACCGAGACGAGGCGCAGCGTCATGTCGGCATCGGCTCCGGCGTAATCGGCTGCTACGCGTATGGGAACTTGGGACATGGAGATCGCTTTGCTACCTGTACCGATCAATTGGGAAATGGGCGTCATCACAATGCCCAGGCGTTGAAAGGCTTGATCTTTAAGGCCCAGCCCACGCCGTCCGGGGTCGGTGAGGTACGCGCCCAGCATGGTATCAAAGGCTAGACCGCGAATGGAAATGCCGTTGCGCACCAGTAGGAGCATATCGAACTTGGCGTTATGCATGTACTTCTCTACGCGCGCGTCTTGCAGCACTGGGCGTAGCTTTGCCAAAACATACTCCAGTGGAAGCTGTGTGGGAGTTGATGGGCTTTCAAGTGTGGGGAGATGTCCCACGGGGATATAATAGGCCTCGCCTGCCGCCATGCTGAAGGATAAACCGACCAATTCGGCGTGCCAGGGGTCTTCAGAGGTGGTCTCGGTGTCGAAGGCAAAGGCACCGACGTCGTACATGCTTTTGACGAGTACCTGCAAAGCTTCCTCGGTATCGACAACCAGCGTACTGGTGGAGGGTTTGGAGCCGTCGTCATGGATGAGGAACGAGGCCGTGGGTGTTTGACCAGGGGTAGCCTCGAGGCTGGGGAGCCGCAGTTTGCGTACAACCTCCTGGGTTGGTTCCAACACGCCAAAAAGACCAAGCTGTATGGGATCAGTGTCCGAGGGTACCTGATCGGGTGTAGAGCCATCGGTGGGTGTTGTTGCCGTAGGCTGCTCGGCTTTGCTGGCGGTGGCAAATTGCATCTCCATGGTGCTCGAAGTTGGTGGCGGTGGCGGTGTCAGGATCGGGACGATGCCGACAGGGGGGGCAAAGAGGAGCTCTTCATTTTGCTCTGGAATGGGTTCTGCCTGCTTGCGCGGCGCTTTGGGGGCGGTGTCGCTGACCTGCTCGGTGGTCTCAGTTGACGTTTCAGTTTCGGGGGTGGCGATGCCCAGTTGGCGGAAGAGGGCCAAAACTCGCTCGACCATGGTGCGGAATTCCAGTTCGCGGAAAATTGCCAGTACCGTGTCACGGTTCATCTGTCCGACGCGGCACGCCGCTAAATCTAGCTGGACCGGAACATTGCAGACAATGGTGGCGAGGTATTTGCTATCTTTGGCCTGTTCGACATGCTCACGCAGCAGTTTTTGCTCTTTGGGCTTTAAGTCGTCGAGATGGGCGAGAATGCCCTCCAGGTCTCCGTAGTCGGCAATAAGTTTGCTGGCCGTTTTTTCGCCGATGCCAGGCACGCCAGGGATGTTATCGGACTTATCGCCGACCAAGGCTTTGAAATCGGGGAGTTTGACGGGTACGAAGCCATAACGCGCCATGACGGCATTTTCGTCGTACTCGGTGACATCGCTAATGCCTCTTTTCGCGACTTTGACCATGACGTGCTCGTTGACGAGTTGCAAGGTGTCCATGTCGCCGGTATAGATGATGGTGGCCACCCCTTGCTGGTAGGCCTGCACGGAGAGGGTGCCGAGCACGTCATCGGCCTCGAAGCCCTCTTTTTCGTAGATGGGGATGCCAAAGGCGCGCACAACTTCGCGGATGCGCCCGAACTGTGGTCGCATATTGTCTGGGAGGGAAGGTCGCTGCGCTTTATATGCGCTATAGTGCAGGTGGCGGAAGGTGGGTGCGGGAAGATCAAAGGTGAGCGCGATATACTCTGGTTTCTCTTCGGTCAGTGCTTTCAAGAGCATGGACGTGAAGCCAAAGGTGGCGTTGACAACTTCACCGCTACTATTGGTAAGTTGTTCGGGTACGGCATGAAAGGCGCGATGCACCATGGCGTGCCCGTCGATCAAGACGAGTTTTTTGCGTTTCGTTGGCGGAACTTTTCCCGTTTCGGTGGTGAGTCCCTCTTTGTCGTCTATAGGTTTGATTGTCATAGTAGTACGTCCTTTTTGCTATTGAAAGTTGAGAATTGGCAAGGTGGGTTCAATCCTTCACGAGAGGGCCATTCCCCACCAGGGCGACCGCAAGGGTCGCCCCTACTATACCCGAGGCGGCTCTGCAAACCGCGCTGCATTGTTTAACATAATTCCTTTGGGGTGGAGAAACGCAGCCCCGCCCTTCCCCACGGGCGACCACAAGGGTCCCCTCTCCACACCACACCACTCCCGCCCCTACGAAGAGGTCGCCTTTGGCACCAGGGATGCCAGAGGATGGATTACATGATATTTCAGGCTAGTACGCGATAGGTGCCTTTGGTGCCGCCTTCCCAGGCGCATAGGCTGGCACTGGAGCGTCCATCGGCGGTGGTGTTGACCATGGCGAAGGTGAGTTGGGTCACGTCGCGCAGGGGAACTTGCTGCCAGTCCGGGTTGCGCAACCACGCGATGAGCTCAGGGGTGACTTCACCGGGCGCGGGTAGAGCAAGGCGTGTTGACCAACTGGCGGTGTTCAGATAACTTTGCGTCCCATTGTTGACCGAATCGATGCGTACCATGTGGGTATGTCCCGCGATGGCGTAGCGCAATTGCGGCTCTTGTTTGAGGACGTGATGCATGCCTGCCGCCACTCCCTCGCCCATCTGATACGTGTTGGGGGTACAAATGATGGCGATGGCTTCAAGCAATGGCGCGGCGAGAGCTTCACGCAACATAAAGTATTCCGTCATGATCGCGGTTTGAGATTGGACGGCGTCCATTTCTCCGGGCTCGGCCCAATCTTTTTTGCGAGCCATCAAATCCAGTTGGAAGGTGGCAAAATCGGCGGCGGCCTGCTCGAAGAGTCTGGCGGGTACGCGTTCATCGCCGGGGGCCAGGTGGGCTAAGGCTGGACGTGGCTCGGACAACAGTTGGGAGGTGAGTCGGGCTGTTTCGATAACAATCTCTGGGTCTAACAGGCAGAGCAGGGCAATTTGCCGCGTACTGTTGATGGAGGGCTCAAAATGGTCAAAGTAGGCATATTTGATGCTGACGGGATGGGCCGCGTGCTGGAAATAGTGCGAGCCAAAGGGCAAGGTAATGCTCTCTGGTCGCAGGTTCAATGGTTCTCCATTGCTATCCCAGAGGCCAGGCATGGCTTGATTCCAGAAATCGTAGTGGTTGCCATGCTCAATATACACGTCTGGGAGCGGGCGATAGGAGCGCGTAGGCGAGAAGTGCAAGCTGCTATTCCCGGTATCATGTGTAGCATCGTTGTCATCTGACATGATACCGATGGCCTCGACAAGCCTGGTACGGACTTGCTCAAATTGGATTTCGATATCGTGATTGCCAGTGGTGAAGGTTATTTGGCGTCCGGGTGTCTCGATAAATTGGCGCAGTGTGGCGAAGAAAGGAGCATGTGCAGCAATAATTTGATTGACTTTGGCAAGTGCAGTTGGTACATCGCTCACACCCTCTGTGTTATAGGGTGGGGTGGCCAGGAAATCAAAGCAGTCGCCATTGATGATGAGTTCGACTTCATCCGTGCGTCCCAATGGTCCCGCTGGATTGGTTGCAGCTATAAGCCCTTCGAACGCCGCCTGCTGGACTTCCCCGAAGTTATCTAAGATGGTATGGCCGTCGGCGAGATGTAAATCATTAAGAATTAATTTGATGCTGGACATCGTTGCCCTTTCTTCTCTACTATCCTATTCTGATAGTTGTGTTCCAAAGTGGAAGTTAGCAGGAACGTATAAGTGCATGCTGTGTTGCTATTTGGGTAAAAAGTTCGTCACATTCCTGTTTATTGCATTTTAGTATGTTTGTGCCGATATGTATAGAGTAATGGACTAGCAAGCGGTGATATGACTTTTTTCTCATTGTGTCGTCTTAACTCTACTGACTGTCAATCTTGATTTGAAATGCCGCCTACGGCGGCAGGGCAGGGGAGGGGAGGGAGACCTAGGGCGCAGCCCTAGAACCCAGTCAAGGGGCGGCCCCTTGCATCCCCGCGTTTCAATTGAAGATTGACAAAGCACTACAATGGGTAGTCTGGACGTTACGATGGGTTCGTA
Source organism: Ktedonobacterales bacterium (assembly GCA_038209195.1). Taxonomy (GTDB): domain Bacteria; phylum Chloroflexota; class Ktedonobacteria; order Ktedonobacterales; family Ktedonobacteraceae; genus JBBQXY01. The sequence goes on from JBBQXY010000037.1 coordinate 30,225, forward strand.
TCTAGGAACGAGCGGACATTTATTTGTTCGCTTGCTCACTTAATGCTAGTGTAACATGTCTCGGCATGCACTGAGATGTGGAATGATCGTCGTTTTTATTGTAGTAGCATAAAATTTGTGAAGCGTTGTGCTTGACGAATTGGGTGCTCAAAGCATAAGTGAAGGTACAGATATGGCTCGCCGAAATGCCACTTTGAATCATGTAGGAGATACTGATATGGTAGAGGAAATGGACGAATTGCTGACAGTGCGCGAGGTTGCGCGCCGCTTGCGCGTAGACGACACGACCGTGCGACGTTGGATCAAGAGTGGTGCGTTGCCAGCCATCACTTTGCCACATCGCGGTAAACGACAAGCTTACAGAGTGAAAAAGTCTACGTTGGATGCGCTGCTTAAAAGCCCACAACTGCCAGACTAATTCATCTTTTTCTTCTTGATACAAGCAGTGAGGCAAGGGAATCTATGCTGATTCCTTTGCCTTATTGTTTTTGGGGAGGGTCTATGGTTTTCGATGTGCCTATAGATGCTTGCTCTATACTAGAGATAGGTGTGATACAGATTGGTGTTACGCAGACAATTTGAAATGTTGATGATATAACTTTCTTTCAAAGAAGATGGGAAGAAGAGGTTCGAATAATTATGAAAATAGCTATCATTGGTGGGGCAGGTTTTATTGGTTCAAACCTGGCAAAGGCTTATGTAGATGCTGGACATGACGTATTAGTTATTGATACATTGATTAATGGCTCGTTGGAGGCGGTGGATAGCCGTGCTCGTTTTTATCAAGTAGATATGCGCGACTGTCAATTGCAGTCAATTTTACAGCGCGAGCAGCCTGATGTCGTGAGCTATCATGCCGCTTACCGCGCTCAGGATAGCCAGCCGCTGGCAGAACTTGCGCTGGTGGACGCCGATGTCAATGTGCGTGGCCTATTACAGGTGCTCGATAGCTGTGTGGCTGCCTCGGTAGGCAAGATCATTTTTGCTTCTAATGGGAATAGTCTTTATGGAGATGGTGGGAGCGTGGCAGCCGAGGAACGGGGTCAGGGAAAGATATTTGTTGCGCGCGAAGATACGCCACTGATGCCTCTGAAGCCCAATGATATCACCAAAGTGACGGGTGAAGGGTATGTGCGCTACTACACCAGCAAATATGGTCTGTCACATACCATTCTGCGCTATGCCGACGTGTATGGGGAGAGCGATACAGTGCTGGCGCAGCATCCACTGACGTATTTTACGCGTATGTTGCTCGACCATCGTCGTCCGGTTATTCGTGGGGCGGTAGATGAGAAGCGCGACCATATTTTTATCGATGATGTTGTGCAGGCCAATCTCCGCGCTCTGTCTTATGGTCGCAATCAAACGCTGCATATCAGTAGCGGACAGGGCCATAGCCTCAAAGATCTCTTTGCCGCTGCCGCATCTATTATTGGTAGTGAACTCGAACCAGTCTATATCTCTCAATCGCTGCACGCGGCGTCGTGCGTACTGGATAACAGTCAGGCCGCTCTGGCGCTGGGCTGGACTCCCAGCGTAGACTTCGCAAGCGGTGTGCAATGGGCGGTGGAGCGTTTCAGCGCGCCGGTAGAGATGCCATGCATCGCGACCATTCCCCAGAGTACCTATATCAACGAGCGTTACCTGGTGGGCGCACGGTAACAAGGTTTTGTTCGACACAAAAAACGGGTGGTTGGCGCATGCGCCAACCACCGCCGTTTTTTGTGTCGAACCGTGTTATTGTTGTAGGCCGCTGACGACGCGGGCGTATTTCTCGGCGAGGGCCTGGGCCTGATCGCTGGAGACCGATTCGGCGACGACATGGAAGAGGGGGCGGTCCGCGTCGGGCAAGACCAGGACCCACTCTTTGCCGAGATCAATTTTGATCCCGTCAATGGGCTTGGCGCGGCGCTCGCGGTACTGTTCGCTGAGGATGCGCATGACCTTTCCTTTGTGCTCCCAAGGGCAGGTGACGCGCGTGCTACTGAGGTAGTAGGCTGGCAAATCATCGACGACTTCCGAGAGACGCGTCTGGAAGGTGGCCAGAAGCTCAAGCAGCTTGGCAATGGCTAACATGCCGTCGAAGGCTGGTTGCAAGTCGGGGAAGACGAAGCCGCCCAAGCCATCGCCTACCATGACCACACCTTCTCGTCCTGCCGCTGTCATCATCGCGTGTCGCAGCACCTTGGTGTGCATGATGTTGCCATCGTAGCGTTTGGCGATGTGTTGCAGGGCGCTGGGTGCCGTCACCGGAGCCGCCACAGTGGCGTTGCGATGTTTACGCAGCATGAGGCTGGTCATCACTGCCAGTATCTTGGTGCCATCGAGGATACGTCCGCGATCATCGACCACCGAGATACTTTCTCCGCCCTGGTCAATGCGAATGCCCATGTCGGAGTCGACGCCAGTGGTGATGGCGGCGAGACGCTGCATATCCTTTTCTAGTTCGTCCAGTGAACGAGAGGCGCGGGTTTCATCGGTGCCGGCATTGAGGACAATGACTTCGCAACCTAGACGTTCAAAGATGGCTGGTAATATCTGCGGCGTGCTGCCGTGAGAGTAGTCCACGACGAGTTGGAATTTGCGCTTGCGCACCAGCTCGTAATCGACCACCTTGGAAAACCCTTCGCGGTAGCGGCTAATGATATCCGCGTTTTTCAGCACCTCAATGGCACCGACATCGTCCAGGTAGACGCGGCGGAAATCTTCGCGGAAGTACAGGTTCTCGATCTTGCGCTCGGTGGTTTTGTTGATATCGAGACCGTTTTGATCAAAGAACTTGATATCCACGACGCGTTTATCGAAGGGGGAGAGGCGCACATGGACACCGCCCACGGCATCGGTGGTGCGTACAAAGTATCTTGCCACCGGCAATGGCACCTGGTTGATGTCATTGACATTCACGCCAGCCGAAGGGAGGCCAGCATTAATGCCGCGTTTAATCATACGCGAGGTACGATGGGCGTCGCGGTTGAGGCAGACACTGGAATTTTTCGGTAGAATGGCACCGTAGGCGGCACCCAGCCGGGCAGCAAATTCGGGTGTCAGGTCAACATTCACCAGTCCGGTGACGCCGAAGCGACTGAAGAGACCACGGCGGCCCTGCGAACCCCAGATGATACTGGTGTTGATGACGGCACCCGCCTCGATCTCTTTATCAGGCCAGATTTTGATGTTGGGCTGGATGATAGCCCCTTCCTGGACGATAGAGTTATCGCCGATGACGGAGCCCTCGAACATTACCGCCTTGGTCTTGATGCTGGTGGAGGAGCCGACTAGTGCGCCGCGCAATTCGGCCCGCTCTCCAATGTAGGAATTGTTCCAGACGATACTGCGATCAACCTGGGCGCGTTCATCGATGATGGTATAGTGACCGATGGTGCTGGGGCCGTGGACGATGGCACCGGCTTTGATCTTGCAGTCGTGAGCCAGGTAGATGGGGCCGTACAACTGGGCCTCTTCCGCGATGTCAACGCCCTCTTCGCACCAGATGTTGCCGCCGATGTTCTTGGCGGGAATCTCAACATCAACGCGTCCTTGCAAGACGTCGGCGTTGGCGCGCATGTATTCGGAGAGGCTGCCGACATCACACCAGTAGCCGTCGGAGACATAGCCATAGATGGGGTCGCCATTTTTCAGCATCATGGGGAACAGTTCCTGGCTGAAATCGAACTGCTTGTTTTTCTCGAAGTAGGAGAAAATCTTGGGGTCGATGACATAGATACCTGTGTTAATGGTATCGCTAAAGACTTCACCCCAGCTTGGTTTTTCCAGGAACTGGGTGATGTGGCCTTCCTCGTTAGTAATAATCACGCCGTATTCCAGGGGATTATGCACATGGGCGAGTGTGAGGGTGGCCATGGCCTTTTTCTCTTGATGATACTTGATGATGTCGGTGAGATTATAATCGGTGAGCGCATCTCCACTGATGACGAGGAATGGTTCGGTCAGTTGGTCTTCGGCGTTTTTCACGCTACCCGCTGTGCCGAGCGGCACGTCTTCGCGGGAGTAGGTGATACGCATGCCGAATTGAGAACCATTGCCGAAATAGTCTTCAATGTTGCTGGCTAGATACTGAACAGTAATGACAACTTCTGTGATACCGTGGCGTTTCAGAAGGTTGAGGATGTGTTCCATGACCGGCTTGCCGGCAATGGGTACCATAGGCTTTGGTCGCCTGATCGTCAATGGTCGCAGCCTCGAACCTTCCCCACCAGCCATAACAACCGCTTTCATATGAGGCCTCCTTGCAGCATCGGTGATGTTTCTGCCAGGCCAGTGTTCCTGCCTGGCACATACGGATAAAGTAACAACGCGTGCAGTATGCGAAAAGCGGATCGCGCAGAAGAGGGCCAATGCAGGTGGGCGCATCCAATCGATGGGCATTATAGCTGTATATACATGTAATGGATGAAGCAGAAAAGAAAAGTGGAAACGGCGTGGCAGAACATGCCACGCCGTTCAAACTGCTTCGCTTGCTTGCCGTGCTGCACTTTACTCTAATTGATCTCGCTTGCTCTAGCCCACGAGCTAGAGGCAGAAAGTGCTGGAGGGCAGGAAAAATGTCTTCCTCCAACGTAGCAGTATTGTACAACAAAGACAGGCAAGTCGCAAGCACTATGCCAAGAATATGCGATATCCATCTGGATGGATATAATACGGTAACACTACCCTTACCAATCGCTGATACGACCATGCTCGACCAGCCAGCGAATGAAGCGATGATAATTCGTCTCTTCCGTCGCTACTCGCTCTTCGTACTCCTCGCGCAATTGGATGATCCTACTCGCCTCTGCCACCGTAAAACCCTCATCCAGGAGGGCGTCGATGAGCAGATCAATGTATTGCTGCATATGCAAAGTCCTCCCTCTAGTAAAAAGCTAGTCTACTAAATGGACACACCACGAAAAAGATGAGTAAGTACCATACGTCGTCACTGACATATGTTGCTGTCATTTGAAACTGGGCCTGGTAGTATGCACCTGTGGATACTGATTGCATTGAAGCGTAGCGTCATGCAGTTTTGTTTCGTTACAATACTACATTCATGGATGCTACTATACAAAGTATAGCAAATAATTTCAACACATGCAAGTCTTGGCGATTATTTGCGATTTCGCTACGAAATGGCCTGTGAAGACGGCTTAGCGAATACGAAATTCGCAGCCCACTCTTCATTAGTAACGATTCCATGCTCTCATACCATTATAATCCTGCATCCAAATGTTTCAGTAGTAGTTCGACAACCATCGCAACCCCTACAACCTTGGTTCACTTTTTGTGTTTTCCATAAAATTGCAGAGCTTTCCGAGAGCCTCGGCGATGGCGTCTCCACGCGTAGGATCTCGGAAGACTCCACGAGCGGATTGACACGCAATGAGGGCTTATTTTGCCCTTATGCTTGCCTCTGAAAAGCTCTGCTGTAAGGCGGATCTCGGAAACCCTTGCATAAAACGGCTTCCCATGCTATACTACGAGGGTAGCAGTCTAAAAGACTAGAGGTGCCCGTTCGGGATTGAAAGTGATCGGGGGAACACTTCTAGATCGTTGCAAGCATAGTCTAAAAGACTAGAGGTGCCCGTTCGGGATTGAAAGCTCGTCTACCCACACTGTCGGTGCGGATAATACTGAGTCTAAAAGACTAGAGGTGCCCGTTCGAGGGTCGCAACTAATTCATTTGTAGAATTCCTCTATTACGTGATTGTGCTTTTGCTAAAACGCGCGCGTTTATAACAAGATAGATCAAGGTATTGAGGTTCATCACCGAACGGCCATTGCGCACTTTCGGTCGCTCAATTCCTAATGCTTGGGCTTGACTATTGATGCGTTCACATGAGGTGCGCTGGTTGTAGATGGCGTGATAGTGTGGTCCCTCTCGATCAAGCATTACTCGCATCTGTCCTCCCAGTTCGATATTGATATCCTTCACACAGCCACACCCTTTGGCAAACTGCTCGTGATCACAAGTGACGCCAGAGGCCTGTGGCGAGAGCAACGGGCAACGAAAGCGTTGCGCACGAAAGCCTTTGGTGTGCAGAAACGAATAGGTGGCATGCATGCGCAATCCTTTGGGACACCTTGGGGTACCATCGGCATCGCGATCATAGATGGGATGATTGTGTTGGTTGAGGGGAACGGCGGCAATACCTTGATGGAGAGCAGCACACTGGTACACATGCCAGGCATCATAGGCGGCATCAGCGGTAATATTGGTAGGATAGGCATTTAAGGCGAGCACGGTTTGGCGATACAACGGACGAAAATAGGTCACATCGCCTTCATTAAAAGGAAGGGTGTATTCCGCGAGCACGACATCGCCATAGATGGGGTTGGTAGCTGCTGCGACGCCAGAACCATAGCCGAACAAGCTTTCTTTTTTGACTTTGATGGAGCCGTCGGCTTGGACCAGATTGGTACTCTTTTTCACCCCGAGGCGACAATCGGGGTCACCGCTGGGATGATGCTTGATATCAAAGCGACCTTTGGTGTAGACGCGAGGGTTATTTTCACGAACCCAGGCGTAGATGTGCTTCACATCGTAGGCCACGGTTTCGCCTAAGCCAGGAATTTCATGCACAAGGGCTTGCACAGTGGCATGCAAAAGAGCTTGTAACAGATCGCGATCCAAGCGTTGCAGTTGCTTGCGCCACCAAAACGCACAGGGAACCGTCCGCTGAACATCAAACCCGAAGGGCTGTGTTGGGTCGAGCACGAGGCGAAAGCCGAATTCAATGATCAACAACGGATGGCTCACGAGAAAGTGACGCAACTCGCTGGCGGTTGAGAGCTTGGCTTGGATGCGTAACAAGCAAGCTTTGATGTAGGCTGACAAAGGATGACCGGGGCGTCCACGACCAGAATGCTGGGCCTGGAACGTTTCGACAAGGTTCCAATCGAAGAGGGCAAAGAAGGCTCGATACTCTTGCAGCAAGGGGTCGTCTTCCATCAAATTGGCGAGGGTCTGCTGGTCATAGCGAAATGAAGAGGGTATCATGAGAGCGTACTCCTTTCAGGGCGAGAATTTGACAAATACTCTGCAAAGGAGTATCATCTTTCTCAAGCCCATTCGCAACCATTCATCTGGAAGTACTACCTTTTTTCTACATTTGAATTACTTGCGACCCTC
>JBBQXY010000038.1:0-37316 GCA_038209195.1 Ktedonobacterales bacterium
GAACGTCTGCAAAAACGATAAAAATGGAAGAGACGCGTCTTTTTCACGCTTCTCTTCCCATTCCGAGAAAATCATTTGAATGGAGGAAAAGTATCTTTCCAAAGACGCCTTTTTGGACTTGACTTTTGGGTCCACTATACAGGTCTCTAGAGGCTTTTGAGTATCAATGACTAATTTGTCGCTCGGTAAATGGCGAAAATGTACGGACTCATCTTCGATGGCTGCGGTTGCCATCGGCAGCATAAATGAATAATGCAGATTAGCAATTGCACGCTTGTTGAGCCGTTCCAGGCGTATACTTCTTGGAGCGACACAATAGATGATCTTCATTTCCGCGCCTGCAGCACTGACAATCTGCGTTGCGTTTTCTAGAATGAACGTGCGATGAGCAGAGGTGTCGAAAATGATAGAAAATTGTTGGTGTGCAATGAGGTCTTCCGCTTGGTCAAATAATAACTCGTAGGCTATTCTTCCAGCTTCTTCGTCTGTCATTCCAGCTCTGGCTTCTATGAGTGATGACTTGAACAGATCCTTGCTCACAATAGGCCAACTTAGAATCTTGCCCAACTTTTTAGCAAGCGTAGTTTTACCACTGCCAGGTAGTCCAGCCATCATGACAAAGAGCAGTTTTTTACTAGATTGATAGATCATATGTCAGTCCATATTGCCTTACAATTGTTCAAAGACTTATAGAAGTTGCATCTATATTATAGAGACGCGGAAACTTATACAAATTAAAATTGATTGATAACAAAAGAAGAATATTAGAGAGAAGATCGAAAAGTTGTTTATCCACTATCAGCCTAGCCTATAACACCTACAAGATGCTGAATGCTCTTGTGTTATTCGATGTCTTCTTGTCTGCAAGTTGCCTCCATTTTCAGGATACGGTTCGTGAGGATCTTGATAGCTTCATCCTTTTCACGGTGATACTGTCGCAAACTCATTGCCAAGCGATGAGCTATTCCAGCCTGATTTAGCGCACCGTTATTGGCGAAATACGTGTAGAAGAGAATGTTATGCTCCTTCCATGACTGCGCAAAATCTTCGCGCTTACCCTCGCCTTGCAATTGTTCAAATGCCTCGGTAAGAATACCGAGGATTATCAGGCCCTTTTCGAAATTTGATGTGACGCCCCTCTGCTCAATTCTCCTAGTAACCACTTTGAGATATTTTAGCTTGCTGTCGGCTAAAAAGGGAGGAGAATCAAGGTGCTTTAGCACACCTTTAAGTTCATCCTCAATAGTGTCGAGGAAAACATGCTCTTTTCGAATAAATCTACAAAAAAGGGAACTTTCAATAAAATCTGGTGGTTTTTTATCAGCTAAGTCAATGCCAAGTTGCTGGGTTTTTGCAATGATCGACATTTGCTCCTGATTATTCAGGTCTTTCCACAGATATTCAAAGTGTGATGAGAGCATGCTATATATTTCATCTTCAAGTACCTTTCGATCCAGTTCAGCTGTTGGCTGAGAGGAAGTTTCCCGAAATTTGAAGAGAGCATTGCATACGCTCATAATAAAAAACGGATGGCGACCAGCAAGATTGAGAACCCAGGCGCATTCTTCTTCGGAGAAAGGGTATCCTGCGCGCTGCGAAGGGATCATTATCAGATTGCGTGCTTCCTCTAGAGTCAGCGGTTTGATATGACTTGGCGAAAAGATATTGAAAAAAGGCGATCCTTGAATCTCTTCATGGGAGATTTGATCTAGCGGGCGAATCGAAGCTGTGACATAGCTGACGAATCCGGCACTTGCTTGGGCACGCAAGAACATGAAGAATTCCGGATCGAATGCCCTGCTTCTGGCGATATCGTCGAATACATCCAGTACCATTACTGTATGCATTCCCTGCTCTTTTACCTGCCGGAGGATGTCCATAAATCTATCTTCATTGAGCTTTGATGAAAATAGCGCGAGACGGCCTCGGCTGGCGGCAATGATCTCTTCATACATAAAATCGAGGAAGCCATCACTTGTTTTCCGCAGGCAATTTCTGACATCAATGTATATGAAAAGGTGCCGACTAAAATCGTACTCTTCAAAGTACGCCTGCATGGCTGGCAGACATAAAAAGCGTAGGATCGTCGATTTGCCAGAATGACGCGATCCTACCAGAGAAACGCTCTGATTGCTAACAACGATAGAGTAAAGTACGCGCAATACAGCATATGGCCCAAAGAACATTTTGGGGTCATTAATAGGGTTTGTCAGAATATAGGGATTTTTGGGCTTTGATTGCATTCGTATTCTCCTTTCGGTACAGTAAGGTTTGGCATAACGATAGTATACTTAAAGGAACCCTTGCCCTACATGCCGGGACTGTGCCATTTCTGCCTATGTCGTGGTTTGACAAACAGGATCATTAGCATGGCATAACTTTGGCACATGCATAAAGATCAGATTATAGTATACTTATAACTAACAATCATATGAAAATCAAGAGGTGATCGACATGATATCTACTGAATTGGTAACGCCTTTACGCGAAACGTTGCGTGCCGGACTATCTGTCTTTCAAGAAGTATGGAACTATAAAGCTAAAGATTGGATAACAAGTATTCATGCGGCAGATATCAATAATGACGGCTATCTTGAAATCATTGCCTGTTCGCGGGATGGTCGGGTGCTGGTCTTTGATAAAGATCGAAAAGTCCTCTGGCGGCGCGTCGTTGGTAGTAAAGCCTGGGTAGGGGCAATCGCTGGTATCAAGGGAGACAAAGACAATCCTGCCTGCATCGTAGTGGGAACACGCGATGGTAAGGTGTATGCATTCGCTCAGGATGGGAAAACCGTTGGCAAAGACGGCACCTTATATGCGTTCGGCGAAGATGGAAGGGCCATCGATCGGAAAGCAGAAATGGCGTCATGCTGGCTGGATACAAAGGCAGCAGTACGACAGGTATTCATTGATCCCACTCGCTCTCCAGACATTATTGTCGGCTCGGAAGATGGCAAAGCGTATGCGATCAATATACGAACTCGGGCGCAGCATTGGGAGTTCCTTGCGGATGGCTGGGTACGAGCAGTGTACCATAGTGATATCGATGGTGACGGGCGAGTAGAAACCTTGATCGGATCCAATGAGAAAACTCTGTTTGTACTGTCAAATGAGGGGCAACTTCTTCGGCAAGTAAATATGCGTTATCCAATCCACGCAGTATTTGCCGCCGACATCGATCAAGATGGGGAGACCGAGATACTGGTGGCAACGGATGGCAAAACTCTGATTACTTTATCCTCCACTCTAGGAGAAAAAAGCTCCCGTTTGTTCGACAATCGCATCCTCGCTTTGTATGTTGCCGACATCAATCATGATGGGCAACTGGAGATCATCGCGGGCTCAGAAGATAAACACGTCTACATCCTCAACCATTCCGCCGAGACACTCTGGCGTCATTATGTTAAATATCGCGTGATTAGCGTGTATGCTGCCGATATCAATAATGATGACCGGATCGAGATACTCATTGGAGCCGGAAACGATAGAGCATATGCGTTCAATGTAGAGCTGATCGCTGATTTGGAGACACGTATTCGCGGCCATTACCAGACTTTGAGAAAGACATTGAAAGCCTCACAAGCCGATCTGACTCAAATTTTGCCTACTGACGAACTGCGTTTGCTTCAAGATATTCTGGGAGAAGAAGAACAGCGGCGAGAAGAACTCAAACATGCCACTTTCAAAGAAGTGGATCGGCATATGGCGAACGAACGATACTATTCTGCGCTCGTCGGCTTACTCAAGCTAGAGCAGTACAAAGTCCAAGTGCAACTGCGCAAAGGGAAACGGGAGGGCTTAGAGAATATTCGCAGCCTCTGTATTGGTCGCACGAACCGTGGAAAAAGAAGTATTGTGGTTGGTACAAACGACGGAGATGTATATATTTTTACCGTTAAGGGAAGATGTATCAGAACAGTTAGCATTGGTGAGCGCATTTTAGATGTCCAAACAGGATATATTGATCCGGACCTCCTAGAACATATCATTGTGTGTACCTCGAACCATAAAGTCTTCATCGTGCCAAGTATAGAGCAGCGAGAGGCGTACGAGTGGAAGGTAGGAGACAAAACGACCTGCATTTATATAAACAATAGCAATAGGCAGAAACCATCTGAGATCCTCACCGGCTCCGATTCAACTATCACAATTTATGGGAATGGCATTCAAGGCCCATCCAGTGCCATTCAATTGCAAGATGATATTGGCCTTGTCCATGCCTATATCAGAACGGATCAGGAAAAGCCGGAAATTATCGCGGGTAGCACGAATCGCTCCGTCTATGCCTACAAGAACAGGGGAACGTATTTATGGAGCTACGAAGTATGGGATCGTGTGCTGGCACTTGACATGAAAGATATCGATCAGGACCGCGCAGTCGAAGTGATCGTTGGTTCAGAAGACCGGAACATCCATGTTCTCGATAGCAATGGCAAACTGCGCTGGCGTTTTTTCTTGCCGCATAGTGTGCTGGCTGTGCGAGCCATCGATGTTGATCAGGACGGTCAGATAGAAATTCTCGTTGGCTGCGCTAATGGATGGTTGTACGTCTTCAATAAAGATGGTGATCTACTCTGGAAATATCGCGCCAATGATCGCATTCGCGCTTTCGCGGTCGCCGATATCGATGACGACGGCAACATTGAAATTGTTATCGGTGCTGAGGACGAACTTGAGATCATCTCGGTCGTTGATCAACAGCAGGTGCGTGAGCACATAGAGAGATGTCTTGAGGCAATTCAAGGAAACAGACCCCTTGATGATGTCTATAAAGAAATATTGCATCCTACTCATCCTGGTATTCCTGTTCTACCTGAGCTGCGTGCATTCGTTATTGCGCGTATGGCGAAATTGCCAAACCTGACCCCGGAAGTGTTCGATACTTTTGAGCAATATGTGAAAGACAATTATGTTGGCATGCGCAAAGCCGTAATCCAGGCTGTAGTTGCTTGTTATGCGCTTGATCCGCAACGTGCAATGCAACTGCTCCACCTGCTAGGGCAAGATACCGATCTAGATGTCAAATTGGCGTTCATTGAACAGATGCCGATATTGATGGGGTATGACTGGCGAAATGGCTTCGTGCATCTTGAGCGATTTTTCGCCGAGGGAGACCGGATGGTGCGCCGCGCTGTTGTTCGGCGGCTCGATCAGTTGATTGATAAGCCATATGCTCAAGCCTCGAGTAGAGATATCTTCAAGCTTTTGCTCAGAGCAGCGCGTGACAGAGCTTCTGAGTGGATTCGCCAGGAAGCGGCACGTACCTTGGCGCACATTTTAGATAGCTATCACGAACGACTCATCATTTATATGCATCTATTCCTGGCAAGTGGGCTGCGTCCCGAAATTATGGAACTCATTGGGCATTACGCCACGCTGCCGCTTATACGCAAATTTGTTACCGTCGTCATGCCTCTCTTTAGCCACATGCAAGATGATCATATCCTAGATAATTTAGGAAAAGCCTTGCAGGTTGTTCAAGAAATGTCAGCACTCGAATATGGCAAAGATATGTTGAAGATGTACGAGGAGCTGTATCGCCTCTTCAGTATCAACACAATTGAGGGTGTTGCGGCGTATCGCTGTTCTCTTACCCGCGATGATTTTGGACAGGATAACCGTGTCGCGGAAAATGTTCTGAATGTGCTAAAGCAGGTGAACACAATTACCCGCTACTTCGGTATTTACCTGAGCCGAGATGGCATCTTTGATCGCCTAGCTAGTTTGCTCGATGCCCAGAAAGCAATAGATGAAGTAAGCAAATTTGTCGAGCGCAATTACTCTGGTTTGCTGATGGGCTACCCGATCAAGGGTTTGCCCGATCATTTGCTCTTCAGCTCGTTATTGCAACGATGGCAGGCGATGGTACTGACACAATTGCATGAACTACGCGGCGTTGTTGAATTGAAGGTCGAATTGCAGACGAAAACCGCACGCAGCGAAGAGCGCGTCGCAGTCCTGTTCAAAGTGAGCAATACCGGTCGCAGAGCGGCAGATAACGTCAAGGTATCGCTCTTGCATAGCGTTGACTTTGACATTATCGGTAATCTCTCGGTTGAGACAGAAACCCTACTTTCTAGTGAAACGCTACAAGCTGAGTTCACCCTTAAGCTGCATAGTACGCGCTCACAGAAACTTCAGTTAGCAGAGGATGAATTCATCATTGACTTCTTGCACCTACGAGTTGAAGTAGCCTACGAGGATGAAGAGCATCATTTACAAACGTTTGAGAATGACGACCAACTAGAGCTATTCAGTACAACCGTACCTCAAAAATTTCGCTATATTCCCAATAGATACTCGACCGGCACACCTGTGCAAGATAATCATATGTTTTATGGCCGCAATGACGATGTAGAGGCTCTGCGGCATAGCCTGAACGATACAGCAGCAAAAACGGTCATATTACTCTACGGTCAGCGCCGCACAGGGAAAACAACACTCCTGCTGAACCTGGCTCGTACGGATGCTTTGCTTGAACATTTACCCGTTTTCATCGACATGCAACTCGAATCGTATAACATCAGCGTCAACAAATTCTTACACAACGTAGCATACTATATCGCCCAGGCCATGAACAACAGAGGATATATAGTGCCCTTACCTGAAATAAAGGAGTACGCTGTCGATCCGACATTTGTCTTCGATGTCTTCTTGCGCCAGGTAGAAACGCGCTTACACGCACAGAGGCTGATTATCTTGATCGATGAATTCGAGGTGCTGGAGGAACAAATCAAGAAAGGAAGACTCAAACCAGAATTTTTGGATTATTTCCGCAGCATCATGCAGCATCATCACAGCATCAATTTCCTGCTTGCGGGAACGCATCAGTTTGAGCAATTAACACAAGCAAACTGGTCAGTTTTCTTCAACATCGCACGCCAGTACCGACTGTCGAGGCTCAGTCCCAAGGGCGCGGAAGATTTAATTAAAAAGCCAGTAGCGGACTATCTTGAATATGGCACGTTCACAGTAGATAAGATACGCCAGCTTACCGCCGATCAGCCATATCTCATCCACCTGCTCTGCCGCGCTCTTGTCGATCTCTGCAATGAACAACGCAAGGCCTATGTCACTATTAACGATGTAAACGCTGCTAGTCGCGAAACGCTGCAAACGTGTACTGCCCATTTCGACTGGCTATGGAAACACCTGGTTTTTGATGAGCAACGACTTCTGGCGGTTATCGCCGAGCTTAGCAAAGAAGAGGGGCGTTGGTTGTCCTACAGTGAGATCGAAGAACGATACCGCTATTATCATTTCTCGTATGAGCGCAAGAGCCTGTATGACTGGATCAAATCTCTAGCAGTAGCGGATATGATAGTGGTCGCTTCGGAGGACTCTATAGGGATGTTATCCTCGAGTGAACGTCTCAGGATACCTGCTGGCCTTATGCGCATGTGGCTGCTTAGAGAAAAACCGCTTCGACTACTTACCAACGAGCAAGAGGCGACAGTTTTGTAAACATCCGCAGTACTTCGTACAGCTTCACTCCCTATATAATAACGATGCTGAATTGCCTACAGAATAATGGCGGCTGCCCATTCTATTAGCATAGTATGGAAGATAAAGATGTTGAGCCGCACCAAGGCAAAAATGCAGGCCAGGAGCTCAGGATTTTCTATCTTTTCATGATGAGGACACTCGTGAACGCGCAACCAATGAGCCAGAAAGCTATCAACTAGGTAACAGCCTGTGCGTCGCTCTGCGGAAATGCACTGATAAACCAGATTAGCGCCGCTGCCAATAGATTACCTAAGCACATTGCTGCTATAGCGAACCAGAGCACCGCTTTATTTTCAGGTCGGGGTGGACGTCTGTGGGTCGCGATAGGTTCCGCTATGGCAGTGGGTGTGTACTGCAAATTTTTCTGGCGAGGCAGGAAGTAGACTATTCTAGATGATTTGCGAGTCGCCTGCTCAAGTGCCATCGCGAATTGTCCGGCACTGTCATAGCGTTGCCCAGGGTGCTTCACCAGTGCTCGCATGATGACATCCTCGACGGCAAGCGGGATGGATAGCCCGCGCTTGCGTAGCGACAATGGGTCTACCCGAATATGCTGATTGACAACGCCTGATACCGTACCCTCAAAGGGGGGAGAACCGCACAATAACTCATATAAAACCACCGCTAGCGCGTATTGATCACTGGCAAAGCAGGGCTTTCCCATGATTTGTTCTGGAGCCATATAGATCGGCGTACCGCAAACATCTCCCTCCGGTTTCACTGATGTGTTTCCTGCGAGCAGGGCGATCCCGAAATCGCCGATAAGAATCTGTTCATTCCTTCCGATCAGCAGATTCTGCGGTTTGATATCGCAGTGTATAATTCCCCTCGCGTTAAGATAGTCTAATCCGCTCGCGATCTGTCTAGCATAACGCACAACCACAGTAGGAGGGAGTCTTGTCCCTCTGAACTGGCCCAGCGAACCACTTTCTGCATAATCCATCACCAGGTATGGCTTGCCGAATTGCACTCCGTATTCGAGTACTCGAACAATATGGGGGTGCACAAGTCGTGCGGTCATTTTTGCCTCATTACTGAAAAGCCACCTTTCTGAGCCAGCGAATTGACGATGCAGGACTTTGATCGCAGCCTTCGTATCGAGATACAAATGCCTACCAAGAAAGACCGTAGCAAATCCACCGCACCCTAGCGGTCTCTCGATCAAATAGCTCCCCAATTGTTGGCCGATACATGTTGCACGTCTAGATACAAATTCGATTGAGTCCATAGTCCTCACCGTCCCTTAAGGAATATTTATCCTGCCGACATGTCTAGCGGACAAGATGATGTGTGGCATGGCAAAATGAATTGTCTTTTTATCAATGGAAAAGGTTTAATATTCATCGATTTCCCAGAGTGTCTCGAATATCTTGCAGTAGTTGGCGGTTACTGCTGGATTGGCAGTGATAGCACTCAATCCCATATGCCCTAGGTCGTTGACGGGAATATCCCACCCAATCTTCCTGCGCGACTCAACAATAAAGTACTGTTTCAAACTCGCGGGGATACGCGTGCTATTCACAATACGTATAGTAATACCGATCTTTTTCAGCAAATCGAGCGTAACTCGCATCTCTGGTGATGCCGCCTCTTCTGGGCTTCGTACAAAGAATATTTGTTTTATTTTGCCGCCATCGTGGATGAAGCGTGCTAGGGCATCTTCCATATCCTTTTCATTCCAGAGATAAGACGTTGCCAAAGAACTAGTCGAGAGGAACGTAGCCTTAGGATACGCTTTTAACATGTGTTTGAAGTTGAGGCGGAAGGTGCTATTGTCACTGAATTGGACTTTGCTGTCTTTCAAAGCTGTTTGCAATGTGTGAAACGTGCTCGGGAAGAAGTTATTGCCCAATACTTTCCGTAGATCAGGGTTGATCTGCGTGATCATTTCTTTCATTTGTTCCAATTCCGCCTTTGAGAGCAAATTTTCTAGCTTGTCCTGCATCTCGTTGCACTTGTTCATGATAACTGCTAGCGTTCCTAGTCCCATTGAGGTAATCACCAGAATTATCATCGGAACCTGATTGGGTGCAATCAGATGGAAGAAATTGAATATGTCACCTAGAGAGATCACAACCGAGACAATAGCTATTGTCGGTAATAAGAGCACCTCGATGAACCGCATGAACTTCGTCATATATAACTTCCTCGCTCTATATCAGGCAATTGGCCTGAAATAAAATACCTACATGAACATAATCATCTATGGATATTGTAATCTGTATTGAGGGCAAAAATATATCAAAATATGCCAAAGATATGCTTAATGTAACCGATGTTGCTAGTTGGAGAAGAGCTAAAGAGAGAACTGAGCAATAGACAGTTTGCCATCAGGCAGTTGAGCATGGCTGCGAGATAGCCAAAGCGTGCTGTCAAGTACTTCTTCCACGCGATGAAAGATTATTTTGAGATGATTGACGACGGTGATCAAACTGAAAATGCGCTCTACGATCATGCGCTCATTGCGTTGACCATGCTGACAAAACTGCCAGTTAACCGGCTCTTCTCCGCGCTTGCGGGAGCCTAGGTCGCTGAGAACCTGGGTTTGATCGGTCCAAGCGGTTCCAACTTCCCGCACGTGTTGATCGTGGATGTCGGTAGTGGCCCATTGCCAATCAATGACCTGCCCTTGAGGGGTAATCAGCCAACAGAGCTTGACGCCGAATAATTGAAGATGAACGTGCCATTGCCGAAATGCTGTCAGCAGCCCTCGAAGATGAAGGTTATCAAACGGCGCAAGCCGCTAACGGGCAAGAAGGCCTGAACCGCCTGGCGACTGTTCAGCCTGATCTGGTCATCTGCGATGTGATGATGCCTGTGATGGATGGGCGAGAGTTCTGCCGGAATATACAGGAACACGAAGTCTATCAAAGCATTCCGGTGATCCTCATGAGCGCGGCGGCCCGATCACTGTCACTTAAAGGGTACCACTACGCAGCCCTGCTCCCAAAACCGTTTGATCTCGATACTAGCCTACAAACTATTGATCAATTGCTCACCCACCACGCTTGAAGAAAACAAGCAGTTGGTCAGGCTTCTCTTGAATTGTTTATGGAGCCAGGGGGAGGGAAACTGTAAAGGTTGATCCTTTCCCTTCTTCACTTTCCACGGTGATCTCCCCACCGTGGCGTTTCACGATCTCGGCAGAAATGTATAATCCCATGCCGAGTCCTTGAACGGCTTTTGAATCCTCGGTAGAGACACGATAGAAACGATCAAAGATTTTGCGTTGTTGATCCTTGGGAATACCAACGCCCTCATCTCGCACTTTCACCAGTATCATGCCATGTTCTGTGCTGATACACGTAGCCACTGTCTGAGCCTGGGGAGAATATTTGATAGCATTATGTATGAGGTTCAGAAAGACTTGTTCGAGTCGATCTCGGTCTCCACGAACAGTGCCATGTGAGCTTCCTTGGATAGTAATGGTGTGAGTAGGGCTTGTCATCTGTGCTAACTCTACTATAGCATGCAGCAGTTCATCAAGATTGATTGATTCCTGGGCCACATCGAATTGACCAGCCTGGATTTTGGAAATATCTAGCAGATCATTGACCAGCTTGGTAACGCGATTAATTTGGCTCTCGATCGTGGTAACCATGGGGAGAAGCCCTGTTTCGCCTTGTTTTTCCAACCGTCGTTTGACCAGTTGCGTGAGTCCTTTTATCGTGGTGAGGGGCGTTTTGAGTTCGTGGCTGGCCATGCCAATAAATTCGTCTTTGCGTTTCTCGGCCTCATATGCTTCGGTGATATCGCTGAAAACTGTCACTGCTAGTTGTACTTGTCCATCCTCGCCCAGGATCGGTTGTGCTTTGACCATTGACCAGCGGGACTGCTGCGACTCTCTTACGCGATACTGCACGATGGCCTGGGGATGAAGCTCTCCACGCAGGGCTCGGCTGCCGGGCAAGTCGCTGGGCGGGAAAATATTTCCCTGTTCATCATACATTTGAAACCGTTGTAGCGTGTTGCTGCGCTGCGCCTGAAAATCGGCTATTTCCATGACTTCCGCTGACGAGCTATAGCCACAGAGTTGGGCTCCAGCATCATTCATGTAAACAACGTTGCCCTGAGTATCCTGCACGCTGATCCCATCGGCAATATTCAGTAAGATGACTTCGAGTTGCTGCTTGGATTGTCGAATCGCGATCTCCAGTTGCTTGCGCTCAGTGATATCACGGTAGTTGACGACAATCGCCTCGATGTCTGGATGCTCAAGCAGATTTGTGCCTGTCCCCTCGACCCAAACCCAATGCCCCTGTTTATGTCGGATACGAAATTGCGCTGATATGCTTTTTCCCGGTTGCTCAGTGAGAGCGGTCAGTACCTGTTGCAACTGCGGCATATCCTCAGGATGTACGAACTGGAAAATTTCCTCTCCCACTGTCTCAGACGGCTCGTATCCGATCATCCGTTTCGATGCAGGCGAAGCATACATCCGCCGCCCCTTATTGTCGACTAACGCGATGGCATCGGCACTGTGTTCCATCAAGACACGAAAACGTTCTTCGCTCGCTCTAAGTTGTTCTTGCGCGTGCTTGCGCTGGGTGATATCGCGAATGATCGAAACCATCGCAATGCGCTGACCATGCTGGATAAGAAAATCATAGGTTGATTCAACAATGCGCATTGTGCCGTCTGCACGCTGAATGGTTGACTCATAGGGGGCTGTTTTTTGTTCGCTTGCGAATATGTCTCTGTACTGTGCTGCCGCCCATTCTTGCTGCTCCGGGGGGTAAATAATAGAAAAGGCCTGCCCGATTACGTCTTCAGCTTTGAAACCATAGAGCCGAAAATAGGCAGGATTGGCAGACAGGACGACGCCTTCAGCGTCAGAGAGTGCCATCGCATCAGAGGCCGATTCCCAAATCATGTGGAAACGTTGCTCCTCCACTTGAAGGGTTTCTGCTATCTGCTTGCGCTCGGTGATATCGCGGAAATTGCCCACGATAGAACCAACGGCTGGATCAGCAAGCACGTTTGTGGTCGCGCCTTCAAACCAACGCCATGAGCCATCAGCACAGCGGAGACGGTATTCGGCACGAATGCTCTGCCCGGGAGAGTGAAGGATATCCTGAAATAACTGTGTCATGCGCTCAAGTTCAGAGGGATGGACAAGGTCGAGGCCTAAACTGCCCAGCAGGTCAGCAGGGGCATAACCCATGATATGGGTGACGGATGGACTAACATAGGTGAAAACTCCCTGCTCATTCATTTGCACAATGATATCTGAACTGTGCTCAATCAACGCGCGAAAGAGGGTGTCGTTGGAGCGCAGGGCTTCTTCAGCCTGAAAGGGTGCGATCCCTTCCTTGTCTGTTATTGACATGCCGCGTACTCCTTCTTGTGACAAAGTTTGAAGAAGTTTTCGTGAAGAGAGAAAAGTTCTACGCGTTGACTATATCATGCTGTTAGATGTGAGTCAACAAAACCGCGCGAAAATTGCCTCTTGTCTAATTCCGAGTTGCGGAGTAGAATATAAATCAGATCAACTTTGTTATCAACTGTAATGCAAACGGGACGTTTGCTTGCAAGATGCATATTTTTTAGGAAGGACTTTGTAAATGTCTGAAACAGAAACAACAGCGTCGGACACAAATACTAACGCGTCCGGCTATGTCCATCCAGAGGTGTTGGTAGAGACAACCTGGGTTGCCGATCATCTCAACGACACCAACATCCGTTTGATCGAGGCCGACGAAGATGTACTGCTCTATGAGGTTGGTCACATCCCCGGCGCGGTGAAACTCGATTGGCATGTCGATGTGCAGGACAAGGTGAACCGCGACTTCATCAACCAGAAAGGCTTCGAGCAGTTGATGAGCCATTGGGGCGTCAGTAACGATACCACCATTATCCTCTATGGCGATAAAAATAACTGGTACGCCTGCTACTCCTACTGGTTGTTCACGATGTATGGTCACAAGAACTTGAAGGTCATGAACGGTGGGCGACTGAAATGGGAGACGGAGCACCTGCCCATGACAAAGGACGTTCCTCATTTCGAGGCTACAACCTATCAAGCCCAAGCCGCGGATGAGTCCATTCGAGCTTTCCGTGACGACGTGGCCAGTGGCCTGAAAAATCTCGCCCGTGGTCTGATTGACGTGCGCTCTCCACAGGAATACAGCGGCGAATTGTTGCACATGGTCAACTACCCGCAAGAGGGTGCGCAACGGGGTGGACACATCCCAGGCGCAAAGAGTATTCCCTGGGCTCTGGCCGCTAATGCCGATGGGACATTCAAATCGGTAGAGGACTTGCGCCAGATTTATGTTGGCAAAAATATTACCCCCGATCAAGATGTCATCACCTATTGCCGCATTGGTGAGCGCTCAGCCCACACCTGGTTCGTCTTGACACGTTTGCTTGGTTACCCGCGTGTACGTAATTATGATGGCTCCTGGACTGAATGGGGCAATCTCGTACGCGCACCTATCGAAAAATAATTTCTCATCATCATGTGTTGGTTGCTGTCCTGATAGTCGAGGGCGTCAGGACAGTGGCTAACGTATGATGATGCTTCTCTCAGCAAGTGGAGTACCCTGTAATGGATAGACAAGAAGCTATCGAATTTTTAATGGATCACTATGAAAACCCGCGCAATAATGGGCCGTTAGACAATCCCGACGTCAGCTTGAGCGGCGGAAACCCTGGCTGCGCTGACGTTATCACTATGCAAGCGCGCTTTGGCAGCGATGGCAAAGTAGAGGCTGTGAACTGGGAAGGTGAGGGCTGCACCATTAGCCGCGCCGCCGCCTCCTATGTCACGGAAATTACGCAAGGCTTGACCGCGGAAGAGATTGAGCAGATGAGTTTTGAGGACCTGGTAGAACAGCTTGGGCGTGAACTGGTCATGACTCGTCCCACTTGCGCCACCTTGGCACTTGGTACCTTGAAAAAAGGGGTGCATGAATACCGCATGCACAAGGCTGCTCAAAACGCAGAATATCAGTACCCTACCACCGCCGAACAGTCAGCGAACTCTTCACAGGCATAGGGCCATAACGCGCACGTTTTGTCCCATGCTTAGGCTATAGTCCGTAAGCTAGCCGCCATGCTGCCAAGTGTTCCAACGCCTTTTGATGGAGTAGTTGGTGGGCGGGCTCGTTTAACCAACGACTCACGCCCGATGGATGCGGCAAGGGCAGGTACAGTGTCCCGTCGCGCTCCTCGTAGTTGCCAATAATCTGTTCCAAGCGCACTTTGCCAAAAAACGCTTCTATTGCCATCGTCCCCACTAGCAGGACCACTTTAGGGCGCAGTATGCGTAATTCCGCCTCCAGGTATGGTCGGCATAGAGCCACTTCCGGTGGGGATGGTCGTCGGTCCCCATTGCCACGAGGATTGCGTCCTGGATCACACCTGGTGAGTGAACTCAGGTACGTATGCTCATGGAGATAAGCGCGTGGAAAACCCGCTTGCTCTAACCACTTTTGCAGAATACCTCCACCTGGTCCACTGAAGGGCAGGTCTTTTTTGATCGAACGATGCCCCGGTGCCTGTCCAATCACCAGGATACGGTCACTGGCTCGCCCACTGACGATGGGATGTGCCACTGCAATGTAGCCGTGTTCCTCGCACGATCGGCAGGCACGTATACATTGCTGAAGCGTGTCTATCTCTTGGATTGCTTCTGCCCGCTGTGTCATGTGTTATTTTGCCAGGCTAGGTTTGCTGTAGTCACAAGCTAGGTGACGATATTTACCACGGTAGTACGCCAATGGGGCCTTAGCTTCTGCCGTTCCGCCAGACGTATCCTCTTCGATCAGCGTTGCCTTCGCTACATCTGCATCGCGCGCAAAGGCTATATGCCCCTCGGTTCCCATTGCCATCACTTCACCAAGAAATATCACATGGTCTCCGCCTGCATATTCTGCTACCACGCGCGTATCTATAAAGGCGAGCACATCATCTATGATGGGGCTGCCAGTGGCGGCAGTATGAAAACTGGCGTGGCAGAAATTTTCAAAACGTTCTTCGTTGGGAGTAGCAAAGCAGCGTGAAAGATGCTCTTGTTCATTGGTGAGAATATTGATAGCGAAGGCGCCACTTTCGCGAATAATGGGCAAAGTGTTACTGATAAGATCGATGCAAACTAAAACTAATGGTGGATCGAGCGAAACAGAGGAGAATGCATTCACGGTAATCCCTGCGGGCTTTCCCTGGTTCTGTGTTGTCACTACAGTAACGCCAGTGGCAAATTGACCCGCCACCTGCCGAAAAAAAACTTTTTCAATTGCCATCTAATTATGTATCCTTTAGCCAGACGCGCTCCAGCACGTCCCTCGTTTGTTACTATGTAGTATCAACTTCTATGCTACTCTTGTCAACTGTCCATAAGGTCAGTTCAGGGTTTCTCAAAAGTCTTTTTTGCCGCCTTCGGCGGCAGGGGGAGAAGAGAGGAAGCGAGGATTACCTGTCCCCCAGACAGGGTCCCTCGCGCTCCGGCAAAGGGCTGCCGCCCTCTGCACTCCTGCTTTCCTATAAATTGGCGCAACTTTTAACGATTAATTGCTAAAGACTTGGTTGACATTGTATAACACGTTTCAGTATACTACTCACAGTGACAGCATATGTGCTGTTGGCATCGGGTGGCCTGGATCACAAGATCAGGCAGAATAGGGAAGTCGGTGCAACTCCGACGCAGTCGCGCTACTGTAACTGGTGAGCAACTTATCCTCTTGCGTAAGCACAGCAGACGTGCTTTAGTCGGGAGCCAAAACGCCACTTTCTACAATGGGTAAAGAGCAGACAGCTTGCCCTCGTGGATGGGAAGGCCAGATAAGAAGCGTTTGCAACCAGGAGTCAGGAGACCTGCCCGGTGCATAGAACGACAACTACTACTGTGAGATCAGTGTGTAGTTGTTAGCTCATGTTCCTTCGCGTTAGAGGAGCGAGCTACCGAGACATCGTCAGTCACCGTGAAGCCCATTTTCACGCCAACCGCTTGTACTTGTCTTTGGTTGATCTCCATCCCATCCACGCGAGGTGATAGCGGGCGTTAGAACGTCTCGGAGGTAAAACCCATGCTGCGCTCCCATGTCATCTCTTCTCGTCTATTGGCTTTCTTCCTGGTACCTTTCTTCCTATTGTTGGTAGCCTGTGGTGGCAGCCCAACTATCGCAGGCACAGTGCCTATTCCAAGTCCTACACCTACAGTAGCATTGGACGCCTATGGAAAGCCAATCGTCTTTCCCACGACGGCTCCCCAACGCATTGTCTCGCTAACTCCCAGTACCAGTGAGATGCTTGGCGCACTCAATCTGGATAGCAAAGTGATTGGCATTGACTACTACACCAACTATCCCACTACGCTAACATCGTTACCCAAAGTCTCCGATGCCAACGGCAAATATAATGTTGAGCAAATCGTCGCCCTAAAGCCCGACCTTGTGCTCAGTTACGGGCAGGACACCAAACTGTATGACTCCCAACTCACCAATCTTGGCCTACATGTAGTCGATCTTCCCTCAGCTAACCTGACACAGATTTTGCAAGAAATCTTGATCGTTGGGCGGCTCACCGTCACCCAAAGTAGCGCGACTGGTGTGGTAAATCAGTTGCAGCAGCAGATCAACCAGATCAAATCAACTGTGGCTGGTACCACCGCCTCTACCGCGATGATTGAGTTGGACGATAGCACCGCGGGCAAGCCGTACGTTTTTGGTGGTGGTTCCTTTGGGGATGAACTTTTGCAGGATGCCAACGTGCAGAATATCTTCCACAACAATAGCAGTGGCGGTGGTTTTCCGCAGGTGACAGACGAAGCGATCATAAGCGCGAATCCACAATTTATCATCCTCACCGAAGACCCGCTCTACGGTGGCAATGTCGCGGCTGTCTATAAGCGTCCAAACTGGGCTGGCATCGCTGCCCTGCAAGCGCACCATGTGTATCGCATCAATCCCAACGTCGTTGGTCGTCCTGGCCCACGACTGGTAGAAGGGCTACAGTGCCTGGCGCAAATTTTCCATCCCGACAAATTCCCTGGCGCGTTACCCGCTTATTGTACAGCGTCCATTTAACTATTACCCAATTGTAGGGTGGACAGTACCAGCAAGACTTGCTGGTACTGTCCACCCTACAAAAGAAAAAATCATGAAAATTGCTACGCACGACACACTACTAGCACAACGCAATGGTCTGCAACGATTGCAAAAGATGCCCTCGTCCATCATGTTGCTCATTTTGGGCTTGCTCTTGCTATTCGTCATCGTCATTGCTGTGAGTTTTGGCTCAACCTCCATCCCGCTCAGCACGATTGCCCAGATACTCTTGAATGGCACCCACCTCTTCCATTTCGCACGGAGTTGGGATCCCACGGCGGAACTCATCATTTGGCAGGTGCGTATGCCAGTGGTGATTGGCGCGGCACTTGTAGGTGCGGCCCTAGCTGTCGCGGGTGTCCTCTTTCAAGGCATGTTGCGCAACCCGCTGGCTGACCCATTTCTGATCGGCACCTCTTCGGGCGCGGCTTTAGGCGCAGCCATCGCCTTTATCTTGCCCTTTGATACCGTCTTCGGTAGCTTGTTCTCGCTGACTCCATTACTCGCTTTCGCGGGTGCGATGCTCACTGTCTTCTTGGTCTATGCCATCGCCCGTACCGATGGGCAAACTCCGGTCGTCACGCTTCTTCTGGCGGGAGTGGTCATCAACGCGGTGCTGGTGGCTTTCCAGACGCTCATTCTCACGCTCAGCCCACATGCGCAATTTGGCATACAAGCTCTTTTTAACTGGCTCTCCGGCGGTATTGCCGTTACCAGTTGGCCACCGATCATGGTCGTAGCGGTGATAGTGTTGCTTGGTATCACGTGTTCGTTTATGCTCGCTGGTGTGCTCGATGCCTTCGCTCTTGGTGAAGAGGAGGCGGCACACTTAGGACTACATGTTGAGCTACGTAAATTACTCATCATCGCCCTTGGTTCGCTGTTGACGGCTGCGGCTGTCTCTATTAGTGGCCTCATCGGCTTTGTCGGACTGGTCACACCTCACGCTATGCGCCTGCTCCTTGGGCCGCGCCATCGCCTATTATTACCAGCCTCTGCTCTCAGTGGTGCCATTTTCTTAACGCTGGCTGACCTCTTAGCGCGTGTTGTGATTGCTCCAGCCGTCTTACCTGTTGGCGTCTTCACCGCCTTGGTAGGCGCACCGTTTTTCTTATTCCTACTGCGCAGTAGTAAGCGAGATTACCGATGGTAAGTTCACATCGCTCTGATTTACCAGCAGAAGCACCGGACGTCCTCATTCCTGCCTCTCCTGAGGCATCACTCCTGACCGTGAATGGTCTCACTTTTGGCTATGGGCGACAGCCTTTGCTCTACAATGTTCATTTGCACGTCCATGCAGGGGAAATGGTTGGCTTGTTAGGGCCAAACGGCTCTGGCAAAACGACGCTCTTACGCTTGCTGAGTGGTGTACTACGTCCTCAAGAGGGGATGATCCTCTTAGAGGGACGCGCACTGTCACAGTGGGGCAGGCGCGGTGCCGCCCAACGCATCGCGGTCGTTCCCCAGGAACTACACATGCCCTTTGCCTTCACCGCCGAACATATGGTCAGTCTGGGACGCACCCCCTTTGTCAATTTTTGGGGCACACAGGGCAAGCACGATCACGCTGTTGTGCAGGAAGCTATGCAAGCCGCTGGTATCCTTCCACTCGCACAGCGTATCTTTAACCAATTGAGCGGTGGTGAGCGACAACGCGTCATGATTGCTATGGCTCTGGCCCAAGAACCCAAACTCCTGCTGCTGGATGAACCGACGTCGCATCTTGACATAAAATATCAGATTGAAACATTGGAATTGGTACAACGCCTGAACAAAGAGCGAGGCGTCACCGTAATTGCCGCCATGCACGACCTCAACCTCGCTGCACGCTATTTCCCCCGGCTGATGCTCTTTCAGCGCGGTATCGTTGCGGATGCCGGGCCAGCGGAAGTCCTGGAACCAGGACTACTGGGCCGTGTGTACGGCGTAAATGTCCAAGTGGGTATCCTGCGTGGCGCTGAACACCTCAGCGTGTTGCCGCCAAATAGTGCTGCAATAGCACAGGAGCAAGTACAACTCGCGTACCCCACTGTACATGTCATGGCCGGAGGCGGTTCCGGTGAAGTGCTGATGCGTGCTCTGGCTGATGCCCACGTTCCGTTCGTGGCTGGTGCGCTCAACATCGGCGATAGTGACCACACCCTCGCCTTGCGTCTCGCCTCTACAGTGATTACTGAACAGCCTTACACGCCCATTTCCTCTAGTGCGCTGGAACAGGTGCGTAACAGCCTATGCCAAGTAAAGCATCTGGTTATTTGTCCCATGCCTATTGGCTCAGGCAATCTTGCCCTGCTGCAAGAAGCAGTCATCGCTGCACAGCGTGGACTTTCGGTGCTCTTGCTCACCTCCGGTCTACCAAAAGATACAATTACTGACAACCAACCTCAAACTATCAGCACTATGATGGCCTCGCAAGATTATACCGGTGGTGCGGGATTGAAATTGTTGCAAGCATTGCTCGTAGCTGGAGCGGTCATTGTGGCCTCGGTAGGTGAGGCCATTGAAATCATCAATGCTGATTGCTCACTTACACAATAATAGCGACAGCGTGTACGCTTGATTAGCCCCTTTGCATTTCATATAGCCAATCACTATCCCGCTAAAACTGACTCTTGCGAACGTTGATTCTAACGAGTATACTAGGTGAGTAATTAATTAGAACAAGTGTCATGTTCCCTTTTTAAAACAGCCTACTGCAAGGGGTGTATGAGTTGTAGAGGGAGCATTATACGCAAAAAAAACTCCACAAAGGTGCCTGACGTATGAGTGATGACGAGAAAGCACAAGTGACACTGCGGCTGCCTTCAACTTTGAGTGCCTATAGTGGAGGAAAAAGCCAGATTCAAATACGCGCCAATACCATGGAGCAACTTCTGACTGTGCTGGAACAACTCCATCCATTAGTTTGGGAACGTCTCTGCACTAAAGAAGGGCATCTACGCCCCCATATTAAGATTTTTGTCAATAACGAAATGATCACTGACCCCGGTGGTCTGAAGACCACGTTGAAACCTGGTCAGGAAATTATCGTTCTCCCCGTCACATCTGGTATATAGAGCACAAAAGATCACACATACAGGCAATCTGCTGTATCTTTTGTATCTCGGCAAACCATCTGCAACGTGGTATACTTTTGTGAAGTATTGCCGTCATTTACCATAGATTGAGTTATTGATGAAGACCGAACCCCAGAAAGAAACTTTTGCCGACGAGCTTGCCGAGTCAACCACCCCTGTACCGATTTCTCCTCAAGCTGCCAAAGGGAGTTCCAGCTCGTGGAGCGTCTTGCGCCATCGCAATTTTGCCCTGTTATTTTTTGGGCAATTGGTTTCGTCGGCTGGAACGCAGATGCAAGTGGTGGCCGTCGCCTGGCAAGTCTACCTTTTGACCCATTCAGCTATTGCCCTTGGTGTCATTGGGTTAGTGCAGGCCGTCCCACGCATCCTGTTTTCGCTCATCGGTGGTGTCTTAGCCGATTCATTCGATCGACGCAAGATGTTGCTTATTATTGAAGTTACGCTGGCTGCCACTTCGACAGTGCTGGCCCTTTGCACTATCTTCCATCTCATCAATCTCTGGATTATTTATACTGTCGTGCTTATTTCCGCCAGCGTCTCCTCATTTGAGTTTCCAACACGCCAGGCGCTCGTCCCTTCGCTCGTGCCACGCGCACAGATGGCTGATGCATTGTCAAGAAACATGGTGATGATGCAATTGACCTTTATTATTGGTCCCACCTTGGGTGGTTTTGTCATCGCCTGGCTCGGCGTTGCCAATACCTACTGGATTGATGTGATTTCATACTTCGTGGTGATCGGCTCATTGCTATTAATGGTAATTCCGCGCATCTCTGCTGAGAAGCGTGCTCGGCCAGGGATTGCCGCTTTGATGGATGGCATCCGCTTCTTGCGAGAGCACCCTGTAATCTTGGCAGTACTCTCGCTGGATTTCTTTGCCAACTTCTTTGGTTCGCCACGCGCACTGCTGCCCGTTTATGCCAGTGATATTCTGCATATCGGCCCCCAAGGTTTAGGATTGCTGTTAGCGGCAACATCCATCGGTGCCGTCGCTCTGACTCCTTTTACTGGTCCAATTGGTCGCATCAAGCGCCAGGGCTTGTTTATCATTGTTGCCATTATCGCCTGGGGTGTCTTTATTGTGGCTTTTGGTTTCGCGCCAGGCCCGCTCTGGCTCTCAGTCCTCTTCCTCGCTGGTTCGGGTGCCGCTGATATGGTGAGCATGATCCTGCGCGGTATCCTCATCCAACTCACCACGCCCGACCAGTTCCGCGGTCGCATCAGTGCCGTCAACGCCATGTTTGTCACCGGTGGCCCCATGTTGGGTCAGTTTGAATCGGGCATCGTAGCGGGCTTCTTTTCGCCGGAACTTTCCGTCATTAGTGGCGGCATCGCCTGCATCGTCGCCACGCTGGCCATCGTTGCCTTTGTGCCGAGCTTATTAAAGGTGAAGACAGAGTGAGAAAGTGAAAATACGCTATGGGCGATAAGCAAGATACCTCTCTTAATCCTCTGGTAGCTCAGGGTAGCCAGAAGATACGCTGGGCCCAACTGCATCAGAAGCTCCTGCAAAGATTACGCGAACAGTTTAGTGAGACAAAGCCCTTCGCTGGATTGACTATTGGGATGTGCTTGCATGTCGAGCCGAAGACCGCCGTGCTCTGTTACGTCCTGCAAGCTGGTGGGGCTAATGTTGTGATCACTGGTAGTCCTGGCACTACGAAGAACGATGTGGCAGCCGCACTGCGGCACGAGGGTGTCACTGTCTACGGGCAACAGGAGGATGATAGTAGCAGGCACCAGGAGAATATTCGTCAGGTAATGTCACATAATCCGCATCTCCTTCTTGATAACGGAGCCGATCTCGTCGCGAACAATCTTGCCCATCCAGAGCGAAGCCGAATCATCGCTGGTACCGAGGAGACTACGACCGGAGCCAATCGACTCCGCGGAGAACTATCCGGCAAAACGTCGTTCCCGATCATCGTCATCAATGATAGTCCCCTCAAGCTCATCATAGAGAACGAGCATGGTGTGGGGCCAACCGTCGTCGAAGGGTTTATGCGCGAGACAAACCTGTTAGTGCAATCCAGGAGTTTCGTCGTATTTGGCTATGGTTCCGTTGGTCGTGGTATCGCCCGTTGTCTACGCAAGCTGGGTGGTCAAGTGACTGTCGTGGAACCAGACCCTATTCGCGCACTCGAAGCCGTTCTGGACGGCATGCGCGTCACACTACTTGAAGAAGCATTAGGCATAGGCGAGGTATTCTTCACCGCAACGGGCAGAGCAGGAGCCATAGCTGGTGAGGCAATTGATCTTCTGCCCGACGGAGCTATCTTGGCGAATGCTGGTCACTTCTCATGGGAAATAGACATTGCTGGCCTGAGAAGTAGAGCCACCGCAGTTGAACGCTTCCGTGAATGGGTCGAACTCTTTACCTTTGCCGATGGCAGGCATATAACCCTTCTCGCACAAGGGGAGATGCTAAACCTGGCGGGTGGAGGTGGCAATCCCATTGAGACAATGGATCTTGGTTTCGCACTACAGGCGCAATCGCTTGCCTATTTGGTCGCCCATTATAAGGAACTCCCACCCGGACCACAACCCGTTCCCGCCGAGATCAACGCCATCGTAGCACGCTGGATGGTTGAAAGCCTCTCACACAGAAGTCCCGCGTCGCCGTAGTATCACGAAGGGTCCGCTAGCTTATTGTGGGGAAGGAGAGCATGTAGCGAAACTCCTTGTGGGCAATGCCATTCAAATAAGGATAGAGCAAGCAAGCGTAGTAGACTGACACACTTCATTTGTCTGGCCGCCTTCGGCGGCGGAAAGGGAGGAGAACTAGGGCTGTGCCCTAGAACCCAGTCAAGGGGCGGCAGCCCCTTGCATCCCCGCTGGACAAATGAAGTGGGTCGGAACACTACGGATATTCGAGCAAGGTTAGCAATCTGACATCCAGTACCAGGTAGTTAGTACTTCAACCTGGGTACTTGATGTTGGTATGTGTTGTCACGCAGTTGCGTGAGGATAAAGTCTGCGACATCTGCCCGTGAGATTTTGGCATTTGGCCCGATTGAGAGAGGTACGCCGACTTTGTAGTTTCCAGTTCTGGGGCCATTGGTTAACTTCGCGGGTCGCACAATAACCCAGTCAAGGTTGCTTTGCCGGACAAACTGTTCCTGGCGTACTTTGTCCGCGAACATGGCTTTCACTTTTGGGAACAATGGCAGAATTGGCACCATCCACGGTACCTCCCGCCACTCGCCTTCAAGGGCTGAGACCGCGAACGCTGTCTGGCAAATGAAGCGTTTCACGCATTGCTTCTGCATAGCGGCGATGATATGTTCGGTTCCAGTAGAGCAGATCGGCTGCGTGATTTGCGGCCCCACGCCAAGCACACTCACCACGGCATCCTGACCAGCGATTGCCGCCTCAACCTGTGCTTGATTAAAAATGTCGTCCTGCACTTTTGTCAGTTGAGGATGCGTTAAGGTAAGCTGCGCTGGGTTACGGTCAAAGGCTGATACCTGATGTCCCTGCGCCAGTGCTTGTTCAACCACGTCACGGCCTGTGCCACCGGTAGCACCGAAAATTACGATTTTCATAAGCTGATTCTCCTTCATCTTGCTTGATTTAGCGTATATTTAGACTGCTCCCAGCAATTTTTGCGTTTCGGGCAGTGGAGCAGTGCGCGTCCACTTTGGAACAGCTCCAACTTCGCCCACTTTTTCCATTACAAGGTCTTTATCTCTGGCAGAGAGTTGAACCGCTACATCTTTACGTATGGATGCCAAAGGCTGTTTATGCGCTATGTCCGCTTCGCGTAGGAGCTGAGCTCCTGCGAACGAGCCAATAATATACCAGAAACCTGCTATGATTGCGATCAATCCATACCCACCACTCCAGCTTCCTGGGTAACTAGCCTGGAGCATCATTCCTGTGACGCCGAGGTAACAGTACGTGACCCCGGTTATGATACCAAGCTCCTTCCAACCGTATACCCGTGTGGCCGTGAGTATGCCCGCCAACACCAGCAGCCCCATCAGTAACGCAGAGCCAATCCAATGGAGTTCCAATGCATGAACATCACCTGTAACCATGCCAATAATTTGCCACTGTATCTCACGGTACGCGATAGGAGCTAGCATCCACGCTAGTAGCAAACTCAAGGCGAGCAGAGGATAACTGATAGGGCCCTGGCGCGGGAAACGTAGCAGTGTGCGAAAGCGTGGAAAAGCCGCGCTAAACAGCACCATGATGATCAGTAGCGCACCTGCCTTTATTTCAAAGGGCATGAGGGCGATGGAACTGATGATCATACTGAGCACAAAGAACTGTGCTAGGAGTGGCTGGCCCTGAGGTCTGTGTAGAAGCGCGAGCAGCGTTCCGCCCAGGAGAATACCCAACAAGGCTAATAGTTCTGCAATATGCCAGAGGTGAATGCTCATAGCAGGGTTGCCCATTATCCAGGCTGGGATGAATTCAGAACCCGCTACTGCCACGAACAAAAGGGCGATAATTACAGCAACGATCCTAAAGATCAAGAGTCGGCGGTTACTACCGCTGGCCCGTGGTGTTTTCATAGTGAACATGACCTATGCTCCCTTACTTCTTTTGCATGAATGAAGAGGCACCTGGCTGGGTGCCATCACATATTTTCACCTTCTATGGTTTTGCCAGTAATTCGAGTATATGCCAGTGAACGTTTCTGAACCGTTTCATACAGCGTTTCTTGCACTGGTTTTTACAGCTCTTATTAAGTGGGGCCCCTCGATACAAAGCGCCATGTGCCACCTCCTTTTGATAGCGGCATTCCCTCCTACTAAAGGATGAGAAGAAATCCATCGTTCGCACGATGTGTAATCGGGACTCCTGAAGCCATACTTGACACTAATGACTGGTGAACGAAAGACAATATTGCTTGCGTGAAAGGACACTGCCATGAACCCGCAAATGCCAATCGAAGCACAACTGGAAATGTCAACGTATTCAGACATCGCTATGAGCGAAATAGACATCCTCGCCTTGTGGGGCTTCTCTCAGCAAGAGATTCCCTCATTGCTCTGGCTGCGCCAGTGGTATCAGACGGGCGGGAGTGATCGCGCCAGCATCGTACGCCATCTGGAATTTCTTCGCATGCTGGTCAAGAGCGGCGAACTCGAACTCTAAAACGAGAGCAATATCCTTATGCCGACTAAGAAACGCTCAGGAAACGCTCCATACACTAGGCTTGCAAGAGAATATCGAAGGTAGCAAAAGTTCGTGATAAGGAATACGACTATGACAATCCCTTTATCAATAAAGGAGGAACAGCCGCGCGACACGGCTTACTGGGCTGAGGAAGTTACTGAGCTCACCGTGGAACGAGCACCTACTGGTGCGCTGAACCTGAATGTCGAAGGCCACCATGTGTTGAGTCCGCTTCAGGGCTTCGGTCAGCTCTGGCAGAAGGTCTATCAGGCCCGCGTGAAAAACGCAACGGTAACTCCTGCTGAGATTGTCAGCGCGTGGAAACAGAACTTTTCTCAGTTCTGGCCACAGGGCAATCGCTTTTTCGTGCCACCCACAGGCATTGTCCCTGGTGCGGTCGCCATACTCCGCATTGGCGTACCCAGCGTACCGGGAGGCTTGGGCATGATCTCTACAGGTGTTTTTGTCCTCTATGCCGATGATGAATCTTTCACCTTCATGACACCACAGGGCCACCTGTTTGCCAGTTGGATCACCTTTAGCGCGTATGAGGAGGATGGTGACACGGTCATTCAGATACACATGCTACTGCGCCCCAACGACCCGCTGTACGAATTGGGCATGCGCTTGTGCATCATCCCGTTCTTTGAAGATCGATTCTGGCGGCAAACGCTCATCAACCTGATGGCGCACTTCAACATGGCAGCTCCGGTACGCATCACCGCCACCTGTATCGACCAACGCTTGCAATGGTCGCAGGCCGGGAACATCAGGCAGAATGCTGCTATACGGACCACTCTGTATACGATGCTGTCCCCATTACGCTGGATAGCTAGCAGGTTCAACGCTGAAAAGCGGTAGAGGAGATAGAGCAAAAGCGAGCTATCGATTAAAAAGGTCAAGGCATCATCTTGCCTTTGCTCCGATTCTCAAACGAAGCCAATGCACCTCATTTCCCCTGCATTGGTGCTATACTTTAGCTGAACTGTACCGTATGATACAAAGTATGAGCGATATTTCGAGCCATTCAATCCAGCCAATAAGCACTGCTCTCGGAGCAAGGGGAAGCAGGAACAGGGTCATTGGGGAATGGCATTGTTAGCATACCCATATGGAGAAAGGGGCATGTTCGTTATGAGCAAACACCATTATATTCTGGTAGACGTTTTCACGGATCATCCGTTTGGTGGCAATCAGTTGGCCGTCTTTCCCGACGCTCGTGGTATCGGCCCGAAAACTATGCAGGCCATTGCGAAAGAATTAAAACTCTCCGAGACCGCCTTTGTCTTGCCACCAACCGAGCAGGGTGCCGATTACCATGTGCGCATTTTCACGCCCGCGGCAGAATTGCCTGTGGCCGGACATCCAACCGTGGGAACAGCCTTTGTGCTGGCGCGAGAGCGTACAATGACGCATCAACAGCCAGCACCGACAACGCTTTTCCTGCAGGAAGGTGTTGGTATTATCACAGTCACACTGGATTGGGATGCAAATCTTGCCCCCAGAATCACCATGCAACAGCCACTGCCTACTTTTGGGCCACGTTTCGGTGAGCCAGATATTCTGGCGTCAGTCCTTGCTCTTGAGCCTACTGACCTGCGCTCAGACCTCCCATGCGAGGTTGTTTCTTGCGGGGTGCCATTCGTGCTAGTGCCGATCAAGGATTTACAGGCCATGCAGCGCATATCATTTCAGCAGGGGTTGTGGCAACAATTCCTTGCCGACTTTGCCGCGCCCAACATTCTTGCCTTCACGCTACAGACGCAGAGGCAGCAAACATCCGCATCAGGTGTCCATTGTCGTATGTTTGCCCCTGCGCTTGGCATAACGGAAGACCCTGCTACCGGGGCGGCTAACGGACCACTTGGCTCTTATCTCGTCCATTATGGGGCGATTCCCACTCAATCAGGCACCGTTTCCGTGATCAGTGAACAGGGATTTGAGATGGGGCGTCCCAGCCTGATGTATATCACCGTGGAACACATTGACCGCGACATTCGCTCGGTGAGTGTTGGTGGACATTGCGTCTACATAGGTGAAGGCTCACTCGAACTTGACGCTGCTGAATAAAACAATAGACTGGAGTAGTACAATGCGCATTGTTTTTCCCTAGAGGTGATCATTTCACTGAGTAGAGACTGTGGTTAGTGCCTGCTCCACATCCTCTATGATGTCTTCTATATCCTCACAACCAACGCTCAAGCGAATAAAGCCTTCGGGAATGGCATCACCTCCCCAGCGTGCGCGTCGTTCTGCCGTTGTATGCACACCGCCAAAACTCGTTGCTTGCAAGATCAGGTGGCAGGCGTCCAGAAAGTGGTCAGCCTGCTCCTGCCCCGTCAACACAAAACTCACCACTGGCCCGTACCGCTTCATCTGCCGCGAAGCTATGGTATAGGCAGGGTCCTGTGAAAGGCCGGGATAGCGCACGAGACGCACCTCAGGTCGAGAGGCGAGCAATTGAGCAATTTCCAGCGCGTTCTTACACTGCCTTTCCAGGCGCACGTCCAGAGTCGCCAGAGAGCGATGAGCGAGCCAGACTTCCATTGGACCAGCCACGGACCCCTGCTGAGAGCGGAAGGACTGCAATCGCTCTGCCCATGAGAAATCTCGCACCGCCACATGCCCAAGGATGAGATCACCATGACCGGTGAGGGTTTTGGTATCGCTGGACACGGAAAAGTCCGCGCCCAGTTGCAGCGGCTGCTGACCAAGGACGGTCGCGGTCGTGTTGTCCACGGCAACCAGGGCCCCATGTTGGTGTGCAGTAGCAACGAGTTCAGCGAGGTCGCACACATCCAGTCCAGGATTATTCGGCGTTTCGAGCCACAGCAGCTTGGCACCATCAAGCAACGCGCGCTGTGCATTGTCCGCCGTGGGAGCCATACGAACGACAATTCCTTGCGTAGAGAAATAGCCCTCGGCAAGCATACGGGCGGTATAGTAACCATCAGATGGCATTACCAGCACATCACCCGTTCGCAAAGTAGTCCCTAACACAGCGGTCACCGCTGCCATGCCAGAGGCAAAGACGACGGCAGGCCCTCCCTCCAGTACACAGAGTGCCTGTTCAAAGGCCGTCCAGGTGGGATTATGATAACGACCATAGCTATACACGGAGGTAGCGAGATCGCCAGTAAGATGATATGGGCCAGCGAAGGTCGGTCCCGGTAAAAACGGCTCTCCTTGCTTAGCGTGTGGCAAACCAGCCCGAATAACACGCGTTCCATCACGCATAGTTCGTTGCGCTCCTTCTCTTCAGTACGTTGATCACACCCAGCGTACCTAAAAAAGCGCATTGACACAAGAGCCAATGCTAGGACGCTCTATGAGCAACTCTTACAATTGGACTGGCCGTATTCCCTCCTCTTCCTCGACACAGTCGTCTCTCTCTCCCCCCAGGCATCATGAACAGTGTCTCTGCTAGGGGAACAACAGAAGTGCGAGTGAGCAATTGTTGTATCATAGAGTATGGAGGCACAGCAGCAATGAACGAAGAGTACATGCATCTGAACCAGCAGCGTTGGAACGAGATGGTTGGGGTTCACGAAAAGTCAGCGTTTTATGATGTGACGGGCTTTAAAGCAGGTCGTAATACCATCGCTCCACTCGAACGCGAAGAGCTAGGAGATGTAGCGGGAAAATCACTCCTGCACCTACAGTGTCATTTTGGCATGGATACCATGTCCTGGGCACGGTTGGGTGCGCAGGTGACTGGAGTGGATTATTCGGAGAGGGCCATCGAACTGGCGCGATCGCTAGCGCAAGAGCTAGCAATCGATGCCCATTTTGTCAGATCCAATATCTACGATCTGCCAAATGACACCCTCATTCCCAATACCTTTGATATCGTCTACACCTCGCATGGCGTTCTTGGCTGGCTACCGGACCTGATGCCTTGGGGCAAAGTCATAGCCCACTATCTCAAGCCGGGTGGTACATTCTATGTTATGGAAGCACACCCTTTCATGATGACCTTGGATGAGAACTCGTCCGACCTCAAAGTCATGTATCCCTATTTTTCTCCCGAAGCACTGAAATTCGATACTGAGCACTCTTACGCTGACCCAGTGACGGTGCTGACAAACAAGACAGAGTATGGCTGGAATCATAGCCTAGGCGAGATTTTCAATGCCCTCCTCTCCCAGGGTCTCGCCATTGATTTCTTCCACGAATTTTCTTTTAACAGTTGGCAGTATTTTGCCGAGATGGAGAAAGGTCCAGACGGCTGGAGCCGATTCAAGGATGAGCAAAAACGCACACAAGTGCCCCTGATGTTCTCCCTCAAGGCAACCAAATTATAAAATAGCAACAAGGCCAAATTTTGTTGCAGTTGACAGCGATTCTTGATATGAATTTCTGCTTTTTGTGTGCTTTTCGATTGCTTCCATTTCTTTCAATCATGTAGTATACTGCCAATGAACTCCGAATCTTCTCTATAGAACATTTCCGCAGGGACTTATTTGTTTTCCTGAAAAAGTGAGAACAAAAATAAGGCATAGTTTTTTGAAGGATAAATATATGTCGTTTTTAAGTGCTCTGGGCTTTTTACTTGGGCTTTTTAGCGCAGGACTGAGTATTTATGAGTTCGCTAAGTCTCGTCAACGGCCAGCGGTTGTATTAGCCATAATTGCTGCATGTGTGTTGCTGGGAGCATTTTTTCTGGGAAATGTATCATCTTTACTTGCGACTAAAAGCACAAGCGTTAGTTTTACACCCACAACCACTATCCAACAAAATGGAATAATCTCTTCCTCAACGCAAACACCGCAATCTCCTTCACCGACCGCTATTCCACCAACTCCAACCCATTCAATAGTACCAAATCAGCTACTCTATCAAGCGGATTCGTCATGGAATGGATGGAACGGCACGAAAGACTGGAAAGTAAATAGTGGTTTGCTGCTAAATGATGGAACGTATGCAGACTATAATGCAAATGCAACCATTGTCGCACCATTTCAACCGCAGACAGCAGATTATGCTGTGGAGTTACAAATGCAGGTAGTCAGTGCTTTTATAACTGGGACTATCTATCCTTGCTTTTATATAACCCTTCGAGGAACAGCATTATCCAATGGGTGGCAAGGATATGTTGCTTCCGTATGCGCTCACCTGGATCACGGTCCAGCGGTACAAATTATTGCGATAGACAGCACTAATAATATTTCTGATATCCTCAGTACAACTCCCTTCGATCCTCAAAATGTAGTGCATAGCTATCGTGTGGAGATAAAAGGAACAACCATTAAATTTTTTGTTGATGGAGGGTTATTACTAAGTGCCGATGATAGCAGATATCTAAACGCAGGACAAATAGGGCTTTTGAGTGAATACACACAGGTTAAGATAAGTAGTTTTAAAGCTACTGCGTTATAGCATCCTCTGTTTAAGATGCACTACATCCCCACTCGCGGCCTATATTGATGCGATCTAAAAGGGGTCACTAGATGTGAAGTATCAGTGCTTTAGCCGGAGGAGTAATCACATTCGTTGAGATAATGATCCAGATACGCCAGATACAGACGCAGACTTACTCTCTCGCCCCCAGGGCGCGCAGCGTCGCCTTCTGCGCCTCGGTGACTCCCTTCACCCCTGTGATATCGAGCCGCTCGTAAGGTCGGTCGCGTTGTAGCGTGCGCAAATGCTCGCCGCTTTCCATATCCCAGAGTTTGATGGCACCGTCGTCCCCGCAACTTGCCAGTGTGCAGCCATCAGGACTCACCTTGAGCGCCTGCACCGTTCCATGATGTGCCTCTTGCACACGCATGCACTCCCCACTACGCACATTCCACCAGCGCAACAAGCCGTCACTACCTCCACTGATCAATAGGTCTCTTTGTGGACCCCAGACCACTGCAGAGACCGTCCTTGGATGCTCTTCAAAGGCTCGTACGCGCTCCACTCTGCACTTCCCAAACGAACTGTTCCCCGCTATCTCCCTGCCCTTGGCCGCTGCTACCCGAAGCAAGCCACGTCCCATCAGAGCTCCAGGCCACGCTGGTAATTCCTCCGTGATGTCCCTGTATTCGTTGGAGCAACTTGCCATCAGAGGCGTCCCACACGAGCAGGTGACCATCATCGCCCCCGCTAACCAACCGTGCGCCGTCTGGACTCCACAA
Source organism: Ktedonobacterales bacterium (assembly GCA_038209195.1). Classification (GTDB taxonomy): domain Bacteria; phylum Chloroflexota; class Ktedonobacteria; order Ktedonobacterales; family Ktedonobacteraceae; genus JBBQXY01. Next base: position 31,885 of record JBBQXY010000038.1, read on the forward strand.
CACGTGACGTATCCAAGCCTGTAACTGACGCCCGATCCAGCGTCGCCGTTGCGCGGCTATCTCCCACACTACTACCCCATGTAGATAGGTTCCGCTGGCAATACATTGCCCGTCCGGACTCCATGCCGCACCATAGAAGAAGGTATTGGGATCATCTGGGTCCTGTTGCCGCTCTACACAGGCGCCCGAGATCGGGTTCCACAGGGAGATGACATCGTCCCACGCGCTACTGGCCAGAAACCGACCATCCGGACTCCATCCTACCCCTGTCACAGCTCCGTTGTGTCCGCGCAACGTCCTGGGTTGCATCTTACCTGTCACATCCCAGATATTGACCAGCGTATCGGTGCCTCCACTGGCCAACTGACTGCCATCCGGACTCCAGTCGATGTCATAGAGGGAGGCTGTGTAACCCTGCATGGCACACACACATTGCCAACTGCCAACGTCCCACAGACGTAGTGAGCCATCCTCACTGCCACTGAGCAAGCTACGGCTATCGGGCGTGAAGGCCAGGCTGTACACCTTGGCAGTATGTCCCTGCAATGCCACCAGAGCGTTTCCTCGTTCGATATCCCACAGACAGATCGTTGTATCACGGCTACTACTGGCTAGCATGTGACCATCGGGACTCCATACTAACGATTGTATGCGATCCGTATGTCCCGTAAAGGTCTGGCGTAGGTGTCCGCTGGCAACCTCCCATAGCTTGATCGTCAGGTCCCAGCTCGCGCTAACCAGCATGCCGCAGTCGGGAGAAAAAGCCAGGCCAATAACCCAATCGGTATGCCCCTCGATGGTAGACGCGCAGATGGCCCCGCACCTCGCCTTCCAACAGCAAGCTTTCCAGGTTATCGAGCACCAGTAGCACCCGTTGCGCTCTCAAGTGCTCCAGCTGGAGGCTGAGGCGTTGTTCGAGGTCAGCAGGTAGGAGATGCAGTGGCTGCGGAGCGAGCACCTTCAGGCAATCCTTCACCAGTATTTCGCAAGAAGGGGCATCACGCAACGAGTGAAAGATGACGACCTGAAAGTGATCGACCATGCGATGCATGGCACTGGTGACCAGTGCTGATTTACCGATGCCGCCCATACCCAGCACACTCACCACCCGGCAGCGGTCCTGTACGACCCACTGGGAGACGGTGGCCAGTTCTCCCTCGCGCCCGTAGAAGCTCGGCACATCCAGCGCCTCACCCCATATCACCCGAGGTCCGCCCTCAGGGGTAGCGAGGGCTAATGCGGAGTCATCTGTCACTGCGTTCGATGGTGCCACCACGTGCTCCCAGGGGAGAGGGTACTGGCTCAACAGGGCAGAGAGCCAGGACTCATCGAGCAGCACTTTCTGGTGAGAGGCTTTCCAGAAGACACGGATCTCCTCTTCCTCCTTCCCGACAGCAAACGCTTGCTGTTTAACCGCGAAGGTCAGCAACGCTTTGAGGTGTTCGGCCTTGGGATACGCTCCGCCAGCCTCCCACTTTCCTACGGTTCGGCGAGAGACACCCAGCAGGTCAGCCAGGCCCGTCTGGGTCAGCCCGATGGCAGTGCGTAGGGTCAGCATAGCCTGTCCAAAGGCATAGTCTTGTTCACTATAAGTGGATCGCTTCATGCCCGCGCTCCTTTCCGCGCGACCCCGAGGCGCAATACCCAGCAATGGGAAGTAAGGGGAACTGATATGGCATCTCATGGAAACTGACTTCCCCCAGTCCACCCAGTATACTTACGTGTGTTGGATGCGCTCCACTCAGGTCCATACTGATTGTGAGGGGTCTGGAGCAACGGTGAGACTCCAGACACTTCCTTTTTATTGTCATCCATTATCATAGCAGATTAGCGAATGGATGACGAGCATTTTCACCGAGTGTATTGCATGAAATTGGCAAGGTTATCTACATGTCAAGAATAGTTACTGAAAACTGAATGCAGAAGGAGTTGCGAGTTATGAGTCAGAAGTTAGCCGGATCGGTTTGTTTGATTACGGGAGCAAGTGCAGGGATAGGCAGAGCAAGCGCCTTGGCACTGGCCAAAGAAGGAGCCAGTCTTGTGCTGGTTGCACGTCGGAAGTCCCGGCTCAACGAGCTGGTGGAAATGGTCCACGCCGCGGGTGGTCGAGCGGTAGCAGTGGTCGGGGACGTGCGTGAGGAGGAGACGGCTATGCGTGCCATGCAGGCAGCAATAGAGCACTTCGGAGCCCTACATATCCTGCTGAACAACGCAGGCATGGGAAACTACAAACCACTCATCGAGACCAGTGCGGAGGAATACGACGAGATGATGAATACCAACGTGCGTTCCACGTTCCTCTTTACCCGTCATGCAGTTCCCCTGATGATGGAGCAAAGATCAGGCACGATTTTGATGCTCTCGTCGATGGTCGGCAAATATGGCTTCGCGGGTGAGGCGGTGTACTGTGCCACGAAATTTGCGCAGGTGGGCTTTGCCCAAGCACTGGACAAAGAATTGCACCCGTATGGGATCAAGGTCGGGGTGATTTGCCCCGGTGGGGTCAAAACGGAATTTGCGCTAGGAAAAGGACGGACAGAAGCAGGTGTCGCGCAGTCAGGGATGCTTGACCCGGAGGATGTGGCAGAAGTGGTCTTACTGGCCTGCACACGCGCGCATCATCGAGATTCAGATGCGCCCCATGGCTGAGCCCCTCGCCTGAAATCCTGCATTATTCCCCTTCAATGAGGTGTTTAACTAGCCGTCAGGAAATCTTGATCGCCCTCGCTTCCGCTGCGGTTAGCGAGGGCGATGCTCTACTGAAGAGCTTTCTCTTATTCATTCGCAACTATCGTGGCAACTGCTGAAGTACTGCGAAATTTTGCGTTTCATATTCATGCTGGCTTATTCAATGTATAATCATCACGCAAGAAGCCTGCTGCAATGAGCACGGAGAAGTTGTTCCGCACCATCCCCCAAGTTGCGAATGACCTCCGCAGCAGGTCGTTCTTGCTGTACGAGTCCAACTGCTTCGCCTGCATAGATATAAGCGAGATCGTAATTCTTAATGGCAATCGCTTCGGCAAGGTTTTGACGTGCTGAGCTGTCTTGAGGGAGCTCATCGGTGCGGGAGTGCCACTGTTCAGTAAAGCGATTGCGCAAAGCGCGACCAGGATACTCTGGTGGCCAGGCCAAGCCTTGGGCTATATCAAAGGCGCGAGTGAGAATAGTCTCTGTTTCCTGAGCCTGCACGATACGCGCTCTGGCCTGCTCCGTGTTTTCACATTCAGGAGAGGCGAGCAAACACGTTCCCACCCACACGCCCTCGGCCCCCGCCGCCAAGGCAGCCGCCACCCCACGAGGAGAGGCAATCCCGCCAGCAACTATGACAGGCACCTGAACCGCATCAAGCACAGCTTGCAGTAGAGGGAGCGTACTTACCTCACCGCTGACGTGTCCACCGGCTTCCGTTCCCTGCACAACAATGAGATCGACGCCTGCCTGCGCTGCCTGTATGGCTTCGACACGGGCATTGACTTGCGTTGCCAAGACAATGCCGTGTTGATGTAGCCGCTCCACGTAGGGAGCAGGAGAACCAAACGAAAGGGAGATGAGAAAAGGGTGGGCTTGTATGGCGGCATCCAGCAGGTCGGGACGACTCTCCATGGCCCAGGCATGCATTCCGATGCCAAAACGCCCCTGATCCGCTCCACGGGCAAGGGCTGCTTCTCGCGCCAGGAATTCCACCGACTCGGTACTACCGATGCCGATCATCCCCAATCCTCCTGCTTGCGAGACAGCGCGCGCCAACCGTCCACGCCCAACATAAGCCATCGGCGCACCAATGATGGGATAACGCAACCCCCAGGATGTTGTCAAATAGGTATAAAGCATGATACACTCCTTTTCAAAGCAGGCGCAAACCGGTTATTTGGTTTGGGTGTATGAAAAAGTTGTAGGCAATCAAGCAGCAAAGCCTTGCTCCCAGAACGAGTTATAAGACTGGTTGAGAACGCAAGTGCGCAAAGCGAGGACCGCCTCCAAGCCATCAGGAGTCCAGCGCATGCCAGAGCGTTTGGTCCGAGTGGAGACCACAGATTTGCAAGCTGCCTCAGCAATGCCACTGCCAATATGCATACCTTTCGCCCGAAAAGTGGGATAGCGCATGCGCTGAGCATTCGAGAGGAAATACTCCGCTTCAATGGCTGGGATGCACCGAGAAGCCCCAGGCAAAGCTGGGATGGATGGGAGTTGCTCGATCCTCTGGACCAGGTCCTCAATCTGGCCATGGGAGAGCAGGTCATCGGCCTGTTTGGCCCAAGCGGCTCCTTGTGGCGTTCCTGGTCCGTAGACGGCATTCGCCACATTCCAGAGATGTTCTCGGGCATGGTAGAGATCCACAATCTGCACCGCCTGAGGGAAATGTTCCTCCACGATATGGCGAATCCAGCGGGCTCCGTCCCCCAAGATCACGACCTCCCGTGCGCGGTCCAATCCACAGCGTTGGGCTAGCGCATACAGGAAGCGACCAAACTCTTCGACCGGCAGTCGTCGGGCCACATAGGTAATGGGTCCCGGCTCATCGAGAAAGACGCCTGGCACCAAGTCCGAACGCTCACGACCGGGGATGCCTTCAAAAACCGCTCCCACTTTGATCTCACGATAGACATCTCCTGTGCGCTTGGCTTCAGCGTCTTCCATGGTCACGCTTCCCCGGCGGATGCGAGCCATGACGCCATCGGTCTCGATATACAAGCGCCTGATGGATAGGCCACGAACCGCGCTTGGCTCCGCGGCTTGCGTCTCTTGGTGCGCCGCTTCGCAGAAGAGGGCTTGGACCTGCTCTTCTTCCTGCTCTCTCACCGCTTCTCCTAGTGGTTGGATTAGGTTGAGGGCTTGTCTCTCGGACATCGGGAGCGGCAAGATCGAGGTGAAGGTGTCTACGGCCTCGGCAAGGGTCAGACGAGAGACGAGTTTTCCCAACAGTTTTTGCACTCCGGGACTGGTTCGTCCGCGAACGCACCCCCACACCTGATCGAACGGGGCTTGTCCATGACTGCACGTTGCACTCGGTTTCTCTTCTTCCACAACACATTGGTAGTAGGCACGCCGAATGGTCACTTTTCCCATCAGGGTGTGTAACTGCTTGGGACGTATTGCGACCAGACGTTGCGGATGTCCACATGCTCCCTCTCTTCTGGACGGGCTCTCTGCCTCTTTTCCTGCATGGTTTAAGATCTGTTCCAGCATCGTTCTTCCCAACGAGAGGCATGCCCTCAACACGCTTTGTTCCAGCGTTTGCAGATCTCCTTCCGGTATCGTCTCCAATTGATCGATCATCTTGAGCATCTCTTGTTCTGTCTCTTGCAGCAGGGCTATTTTCAGCTTTTCGTTCGTTTCCATTGGTAGGGGTCCTCTCTGTTTTGGCGTTTTTCCTTACAGATGAGGATACCACCTTTTTGCTTGCCTGCCTACAACTTTTTCATACACCC
>JBBQXY010000039.1:0-35915 GCA_038209195.1 Ktedonobacterales bacterium
AAGATGGACGAGCCTAAGCAGAGGAGCCAATTTATGCAGAGGATATTAGTAATTGATGATGATCCCGCAGTGACCAGTTTGTTAAAACGCGGTTTATCGTACGAAGGATTTATGGTAGAGACCGCCAAATCGGGAGCCGACGGGTTGACGATTGCGCGAGAGCACCCCTCGGACATGGTGATTCTTGATGTGATGATGCCTGGTCTCAACGGTTTTGAGGTATTGCAGCGTTTGCGTGCAGGTGATGAACAATTACCGGTGCTCATGTTGACCGGCAAAGATGCGGCCAATGAACAGGTACAAGGTCTGACATTGGGGGCTGACGATTATGTCCTGAAACCGTTCACCTTCGAGGTATTGTTAGCGCGGATTCATGCGCTCTTGAGGCGACAACAAGTGGATCATCCGCCTGTTTTACACTTTGCTGACCTTTCACTGGATATCGTGAGCCATGTTGTTTGTCGGGGGCAGCGTGAAGTGCGCCTTACGAGCCAGGAATTTAAACTGCTTCAAGCATTTCTTTCCCATCCCCGACAGGTGCTTTCCAAAGATACCCTGCTTGACCGTGTCTGGGGCTATAATTTCGATGGCAATGTGGTCGAAGTGTACGTCAAGCAGGTGCGCCAGAAGATCGAGGCTGAAGGGAAACCACGACTGATTCATACTATCCGCAATGTCGGCTACGTATTGAATGAGGGATAAGCAATGTCGATCCGCCTGCGACTGGCATTCTGCTACGGGATATTGTTCGCTTTGATCTTGCCCACGGTAACGGTCCTCAGTTATGTGATCCACGCTCGCAGCCAATATGATGATCTGGACCGCACTCTGGCCGTCAGTGCGGGTCACATCGCGGCTGAAGCGGCCATATCAACCACTGGGCTGCATCTTACTGAAGGTGGGAGCAACCTCGAAATTGCTCTCAGCCTCTACGCTCCTAACGGGAGCTTACAAGAGAGATCCTCTGATGCTGAAATCGCGCCAACCGTTGAGCCACAGGCAGTGCTTCAGAAACCTTCTGGTCAGGCATACGATGCCATCGTCCGGCTCGTCCCATCACTGACGGTTGGGGTCACGACGCCTTCCAACGGGCAATTTGGGCTAATCTTTGCGAAAGGACAACGCTGGCGCGTCTATGTTCTCTCCGTGCGGCAAGCGGGGACCACCATTGGCTACATCGAGTCACTGACTCCTCTTGGACGACTTGATACCAGCATGCAAACCTTCCAGTTTGTCTTACTCATTTTGGGGTCGAGTAGTCTCGCCGTTGCGCTCGTGGGCAGTTGGGTGATCGCCGGCAATGCTTTGCGCCCCATTAGCAGGATGATTCAGACCGCACAGATGATTGAGCACTCGCACGATCTGTCGCGCCGCATCGAGACCCCTGTTCGCCGTGATGAACTTGGTCGCCTAGCTGCCACCTTCAATGAGATGCTGGGCAGCATTGAAACCACGTATCGTGCGCAACAACGGTTTATAGCGGACGCCTCACACGAACTGCGTGCTCCGCTCACAGCCATTCAAGGAAATCTAGAACTGCTCAGTCGCCACCAGCATATGCCCGAAGCAGAGCGCGTAGAAGCAGTAGATGAGGCCATGCGAGAAGCCAATCGCTTGACACGCTTAGTGGTCGATCTGCTAGCACTGGCGCGTGCCGATGCAGGAATCGTACTCAAACGCTACCCGGTTGATCTCGATCCAATCATTTTGGACGCATTTCGTGAAGCACATCACCTTTCACAAGGGCAATCACTGCTGCTTGAACCATTCGAGCCTTCGAAAGTCGAGGGGAATGAGGATAAACTGAAGCAATTACTCTTAATCTTGCTCGATAACGCGTTCAAATACACTCCTGCTGATGGGCAGGTTACAGTTGGTCTGCAACGTGAGACTGTTGATGTCGTCATGACGGTGCGTGATACCGGCATTGGTATTCCAGAGGAGGATCTGCCGCATGTATTTGAACGGCTGTACCGGGCCGATCCCGCTCGCAGTCGCGAGCCAGGCGGAACGGGGGTTGGTCTATCGATTGCCCAGTGGATTGTCGAACAGCATGAAGGGGAAATCACGATAGAGAGCAAACCAGACCACGGCACCACAGTACTTGTTCGTATCCCTCTCTGTCGCTGCCCCTAGCATCCCTACCCTCTTTCAAGGATAGGTTTCTCGGCAAGAGAAAGGGGAAAGTGGTTGCATTGGTCTGCTCGCAGATTACGGGTTGATCGTCATAGGAAGCCTCATCCATCCTGTGGTGTGTCCGGACATATTACCACCAAACTCAAAATTGTGCCCCATCATCGATGAAGCGAAGGTGTAATCAAACGTCGATGTCATACCAGGAGCAATAGTATCTATCATATGCAATGCACTGCTATGGATAGCGTTCATTGACATATGCTCCATATCCATTCCCTCTGGCATCATCGCGAATGCTTGCGCAGTCGAACCGTTATTGGTGACAGTAAAGTGGTAAGGCACTCCTGGCGAGAATTTCATTACGGAAGAGGTAATAGTAGTGCCTGTAAGGTTGACTTGTACCTCTTGCGATGCTGATGGTGTGCTACTACTGCCACAGGCGGCCAACACTAGCAGAAGCGCACTCAATACAGCGAATAAGGCGAGAAAATGTCGATATTTCATGATGTAATTCCTTCTAAAATTTAGTTAAACGTGAAGAGATGACGACTGGATAGTGCTGCCATGCTCTAATATATTCCTAGCAAGCTAGCACCTGCCGATGAGGAAACCCAAATCCCTCTTCGTAGTATCGCACGCTCATATCACAATAGCCTCTCAATGGCTGTCTGCTTCATCACTTGTGTATCACAGTATTTTTCTAGTTAGAAACGACGATGATCTGGCTGGCTCACAGCTAAAAAGCGGGAGCTTACCTGATGTGACTTCTGTCGTCTTGAACCAGGTAAGCTCCCTTTCTTTAGCAAGTTGCTTTCTTGCAACTATTGGTCATTGTACGGTCAGGGTTCCTACCATGTACCCCTGGGTCACCATTGGACCCATCATTCCCATAGGGCCAGTGCCGCACGGGTCAAGGCACTGAAAGGTATAGGTTCCTGCTGCTCCAGTACGGAAGGTAAAGGTCACCGTATTGAAATCCTTGCCATTCATCCCATCTCCCGGTAACGGAACATTCACATTGAGTTGCGGAATGGTGAAGGTGTGTGCGATCTTCTCCGCTGCCAGGGAAGCATACGCTCGTCCATCAGCAGTGGCACTGGTGCCAACCGTTCCCTGCACGGTAGTATAAGGGGAATTCTGTGGCATGGCGGTATTGCCCAGATCATGATCCCGAATGGTGACGGTCACCAGACTGTTAGCTGGCACAACCAGGTTCGATGGTAAAAAGGTAGGCCAATCTTTTTGCAAACCGGGTTGATTCATAACGATATCGATGGTCAGGTTTGTACTAGCAGCAGCCGGAGTTCCCTGTAGCACAGGACTTTGCTGATTCCCGCCCATCATCCCTTGAGACCCTTGCTGACCTTGCATTGTCCTTGAGACAGTGCCATTATTTCCCATAAATCCGCTATTGGTGAGCGCCATTGCGCCCGCCGTGCCGCCAACTGCCAGCAGTGCTAATAGCACGAGTGCTACGACAAGGAGCCATTTTCTTCTAATATTACGCATTGTTTTCTTCTCTCTCTATCAGTCTCTCTCGATGGAGGCTTTCATTTTTAGATGCCAGGTGCTCTCTCTTACGCTTGTCAACGGAAGCGGTACCTGGCGCATTTCGTCATATGACCCAGTCACCGTTACGCGGCAGGGATTTCCTCGAGCCTGGCTCGCGCCTGTTCGTACCCAGCGGTGTCGATCTCGCCAGAGGTATAGCGCCGACGCAGGGTCTCCAATGCTTGGTCGTGTCCCGATTGCATCTGGCGCGGGGACAGACCGCGTACAACCCAGATCGTTAAGAGAATAATGGCGATCAGGAAGAGCACCATCATGCCCATTCCCAGTATCCACCAACTGCTATACATACCAAATCCGTACATCATCTTTGTATCTCCTCTTGCTTGTATGGTCTATTTATGAACCATGTATCTTCTTCATTCATCATTGCCATAAGGAGAAGGTCGCGTTGTGCGCTCTCGTCTCCCCGGCTTCTATTGAAAGTATAGGCCAGTCACGTCAAGAGCAGATGCGCGTTTTCATCAAGATTCGATCAAGAACTTTTTGATGCCATGATAAAGGATTCTCAACGTTGCTCATTCCTCATCAGTTTTTCCTTTGACTGCATGCCACCTGAAATCACACACTGGTGCTCCACTGGCAATTGTCCCCGTGCGCTTGAGTTCGGACCCCCACTGTCGAGCCAATGGATAGTCGAGTTTACACCAGGTGTTCACACAGAGGTCCGACAGGTTGTGCGCGCGAAAATGTTCTGCAACGGGACACTTGAGGCAATTAAACGCAACCACATCTGGTGCAGCGGTAACATCCTGAAAGAGATACGAAGGAGAAGCGAAGGGAAAGGTGCGAAACGCCTTCGTTGCGAAGCGCAGCCTTTTGACTCCATCGTTACTCATCGCACCCGCCATCGTCCATGGCACCTCTCCCATTTTTGTATACACCAGCCACGCCGTATCGTGAATGAGGGTGGTCGCGCCTTCCGCCGACTGCCCCGCCGAGAGCAGGACCTCATACATGGCCATCGTCAGGGCACTTAGATGCACCATGAAGCGTGCTCCGACTGCTTCCTGGAAAGGCACCTCGGGAGCAAACTCAGCATATCTCGCCCAGATACTTTCGAGCAAGTCATCAATCTCGTAGTCAGAATAGACGTGTCGTAACGCCTTGTGTGCGTTTGGGTCGAGGAGAAATCTCACGTCGGCAATATTGGGCTCAACCGCTTTTACCTGTTCGCTCAGCAATTTGAGTGCGTCGCCCCAGTTTGGCTGGAATGAGGCAGCACCCACGGACGGCTCGTGTATAGAAGCCGGGGGAAGTTCTCCAAAGAGCAGTAACTCAGGCAAGACACGCTCAGCCAGCACCTTCAGCCTGCCAAAATCAGTCGCCCGCTGCGCAAATTCAGAGGCGATGATCGGGAGCATTTCTATTTCAAACTTCAGATTGGGCGTTAAGGTGAAGGCGAGGGCTTCCGCTGTCGTTAGGGCCTTTGCCTGCAAGAGTAAATCGCTTGGGAAGACAAAACCAAATTTCGCACCATTCGTAATGATGGCGAGATAGGTCTGAGTGAGGCTTCTTTCAGCAATCGTCGAGTTGTAGAAACGCTTAGCCAGTTCTTTGAATGTCTCATAGTAGGCGTCCTCATCTGCATGCTTGAGCCGTGTGGTTTGTTTGATGAGGTGATAGAATGCGCGTTTAAGCTGTCTTTGCAGTCCCGCGTACCAGTAGAGGATGAAGTGGTCTCGATGCTCGTCGCTGAGTTCTCCATACATACCAAAGTCGAGGAGGACAATGTTTCCATCGTGCGTGAAAAAGATATTGCCGGGATGCAGATCTGCATGGAAGAAGCCGTCAGCGATGAACATTTTCATTTCCATCTCCAGCAGGCGGTGGCTCAGGCGCTTGCGCTGGGTCTCCGAAAGCGTTGGTGTGATTTCGTGAAGTCTCAGCCCCGAGACGCGCTGCATCGTCAGCACTTTTGGAGTGACAAAATCCGGGTAGACCTGTGGGATGATGATATCGGGCCAGGCGGAGAAATTGTGTTTGAAGCGTGCAAGCGTTTTGGCTTCGAGGGAGAAGTCGAGTTCCTGGAGAGTATAGCGTTGAAACTCGTTGAAGCCTGAGACGAGGTTGAGCCGACGAGCCTTTGCGGGGAAGAGACGCCTGAAGATTTCGAGCAGCTCGGCGAGAAGAGCGAGGTCTGTCGTGATCTTTTCCTTCGCGAAGGGTCGCTGCATTTTCACCGCGACCGGCGTACCATCGTTGAGCACTGCCAGGTGTACCTGTGCAAGCGAGGCAGCAGCAATCGGGTCTTCTTCAAACGAGCGAAAGAGTACTTCGATCTCTTGCTTGAACTGCTCTTTGATGATCGTTCTTACCTGAGCGAATGAAAACGGAGGAACATGCTCCTGTAACCGTGCAAGTTCCGTAATGTACTCATCGGGAAGCACATCCGGTCGCGTACTCAAGATTTGCCCTAATTTGACAAAGAGAGGTCCCAGTTCCAGAAGCGCCTGCGTGAATTGCCGGGGGATAGCAAGGTGGTGTTTTCGTTCTGCGACCGTGAGTTTGCTAAACGAGCGAAAAGCCCAGTAGTGGCGCATCACCAGCCGACCGATGTGCAGCAATCGTGACGTTTTCCGAAGGAAACTTGTATTACTCGTAGGGAGAGCGCTCATATTCATGTGCCTTTCAGATTCCGTATCTGTATCGCTAGCTCACCATTGGAAGCAGGTATTTTGTCCACACTTTGATTCTATTGCTTCATGCTGAGTCCTGGCTGAGGGACAACTGATGAGCGACTGAATGATTTTCGCCTTTCCTCTTATGGTATTTACGAGGCTGCCGCAATAAATTTTGAAAAGAACCTGGACGATGCTGATTCTTATTCACATGTAACAAACCGATTGTGGGAAAGCGCCTTGCAAGTGAAAGCCCCCTACCCTACCTTGTATCCTCAGCATTCCATCAGCTATGCTTCATCTTCTCCTCAGAAATATCTCCGATACTGCTAATAGACGATTCGATCCATGAAGCAAGGCACAATAAATTGCACGCTGACGAGAAAGTTGCGACCATGCAGGTCGCCTGGATATGAGGAACAGAGCCGTGAAGAAAACGCGTATCACCTTATCCATTGTCAACTTGAGATGTGGTGGAGCACTCACAATCGAACGTGCGCTTATTCGCACACCTGGCGTTGTTCATGTCTATGTCAATCCCGCGATAGAGATGTCGTATATCGAGTATGACCCATCGCTCACGGATAGTGACCTGCTGGTCGCTGCAATAGAGCGTACCGGATTTCGTGCTGGTGTGCCGAGAATCAGGTAAACATCCATGGGTTGGTCCCGGAACATGAGAGCATGTTATGGATATTCAAGGGGTATAGCCCATGGCTACCATTCCGAAAACGGCGGTCGGCAAAGTACCTCTCATCAAGTCTAACGTACAGCATTGAGTATAACTCCAAAGGAGAAAAGCAGATGTCAATACAAAAGCCAGAAGATCAGTATGGAAAGCATACTGACCAAATGGACGGCATGAATATGGATGAGGGCAAGGGCAAGATGGGTTGGAAACACTGGGGCATGATGATTCTTTGCTGCTTGCCGATGATTGCAATTGCCATCTGGATCATCGTAGGTGCTTGGGGGTTGCGCTAACGTTCGATGTTTTTTCTACAATGCCTGCATTATCAGCCTTCTTTTGCATATTCAGCTTAGTATCAGTTCTCCATCAAGCAGGTCTCAGCCTGGGAGGGCACAATAGAAGCAAATAAGGTGTGCAGCATGAACTCGGTACGGTGACAAAGCCTTACAACAGAACCTTTCAGTGCCCTTTCAAAGGCACTTTTCCCCCATATACGAGGAGCAACAAATGGTACAAGCACCACAGTCACAGCAAGGGGCGACCGTCCGCGACCCCATTTGTGGCATGACCATTGAAACAGGACAGGTGTTTGCACAGCGCACGGTCGGCGCAGAGACCTTCTCCTTCTGCTCTACGAGGTGTGTACAACAGTTTGACCGCGAACACGCGGGTTCGGCCACCACAGGTGTGTCCGAAAGCGGTGGACTGCAGCTCATCGAACTCTCGGTCGTTGCGATTGATGGACAACATGGCGCAAGGCGATTGGAAGAACAGCTCAAAACACTCCTCGGTGTGCGCCAGGTGACGGCCAATGCAGGTGCAAAGTTGGTGCGCATTACCTATGACCCAGCGGAAATACAGGTGGACCGTATTGTGGAGCGAGCCAAAGCGGTCGGGTATACGATTGGTACCGCAACCACGCAGCTCGACATCGAGGGTATGTATTGTGCATCCTGCGTTGTAGCCATCGAAAAGGCCCTACAACAGACGCCGGGAGTACTGACCGCTACGGTGAACCTGGCAACACAGCAGGCCCATGTGGCATATATCCCCGGCTTTATTGACCGTAAGAAATTAGCGCAGGCGATTGTAGCGTCGGGGTATAAGGTACGAGAACCCGGTGCAACCTCACCTGTCGAGACATCCAGCGACCGGGCGGAGCAGGGTCGCATCCAAGAAAATACGACATTACTCAAGAAGTTCTGGTTCGCAGCTATCATTTCGCTGCCAGTGATTGTCTTCTCCTATCCAGAGTTCTTCCCCGGTTTACGCGACTGGTTGACGCCTGGAAGTGATGCACGTCGCCTCGTCTGGGGTCTCGTTGGGCTGGTAACGCTTCCCGTCATGGTTTGGGCTGGCAGCCACTTCTTTACGGGTATGTGGCAGGCCGTGAAACACCGCCAGGCCAACATGCATACATTGATCGCTATCGGTATTTCCGCGGCCTGGTTGTACTCGACGGTGGCAGTGCTCGTACCACACATCTTCCCCAAGGCGAATTTCGCCGAGGTCTTTTACGATGTGTCCGTGGTTGTTGTCGCGCTCGTCAACCTGGGCCTGGCACTCGAACTGCGAGCGCGGGGACGCACGAGCGAAGCCATTAAAAAGCTGATTGGTTTACAGGCCAAGACGGCGCGTATCGTGCGCAATGGCGTTGAAGTAGACATTCCTTTTGAAGAAGTGCTGGTGGGAGATTCTATCGTGGTTCGCCCTGGCGAGAAGATCCCGGTCGATGGCGTGGTGCTGGATGGCAATTCTTCCGTAGATGAGAGCATGATTTCCGGAGAATCTATCCCGGTCGAGAAACAAACTGGAGATGAGGTGATTGGTGCGACCATGAACCAGACGGGGAGTTTCCACTTTCGTGCCACCAAGGTGGGCAAGGATACGGCACTGGCCCAGATCATCCGGCTTGTCCAGGATGCCCAGGGATCGAAAGCCCCTATTCAAAAGGTCGTGGACCAGGTCTCGCACTACTTTGTCCCGACGGTCATGATCCTGGCGGTGGCCTCAGCCGTGATCTGGTTCATCTTCGGACCGCAACCGAGCTACATCTACGCGCTGATTGTCTTTGTGACCACCCTGATTATTGCCTGCCCCTGTGCATTGGGATTGGCGACTCCGACCAGCCTGACGGTTGGTATTGGCAAAGGAGCGGAGCAAGGCATCCTGATCCGCTCAGGTGATGCGATCCAAACCACGAAACAGCTACAGGTGGTTGTGCTGGACAAGACCGGAACCATCACCAAAGGGAAACCAGAACTGACCAATGTGATCGCGGAAACGGGATTTGAGGAAGACGACATCTTGCGCTTAGCGGCAACCATCGAGCGCAATTCAGAACATCCCCTGGCCAGTGCCATTCTCGCAGGCGCAAAGGTGCAAGGCATCACGCTGGCCGAGGCGAAGAGCTTTAACGCCGTCCCTGGTCACGGAGTCGAAGCGGATGTGGAGAGACGGCATGTATTGCTGGGCAATGCCAAATTCATGGAGGTGAAACAGGTTGCGTTGGGTCGCCTGGTACCCGAAAGCCAGAGGCTGGCAGATGATGGCAAGACACCCATGTACATCGCCATTGACGGAAAAGCAGCAGGAATTGTCGCTGTAGCCGATACGGTCAAGGAAGAATCGGTGGCTGCCATAGCGGCACTCAAGCGGCTGGGCATCCAAGTGGTCATGCTGACTGGTGATAACCGCCGTACCGCAGAGGCGATCGGACGTCAGGTGGGAGTAGACCGCGTCATCGCGGAGGTCCTTCCACAAGATAAAGCCCATGAAATCCAGAAGCTCCAACTGGAAGGGAAGAAGGTGGGGATGGTCGGGGATGGCATCAACGATGCGCCTGCGCTCACCCAGGCCGATGTCGGTCTGGCCATCGGAACGGGAACGGATGTAGCCATCGAAGCTGCGGATATCACGCTCATTAGTGGGAGTTTGAGGGGCGTTGTCACCGCCATTCAAATCTCGCAAGCCACCATGCGCAACGTGTACCAGAACCTGTTCGGCGCGTTCATCTACAACGGGCTTGGATTACCCATCGCCATGGGACTGCTCTATCCCTTTACCGGCATTCTGCTGAGTCCACTCATCGCGGCAGCGGCGATGGCTGCTAGTTCTGTGACCGTCGTCACCAATGCCAACCGCTTGCGCGGCTGGCATCCAAAAGAAACACCACCACACAACGAGGCACAATCATGACACTCCCAAATATATTCGCGCTGCTCATTGGTTTGGCCTTGATCGGCGGCATTGCCTGGTATTTCTGGGGACCACGCAAAGGCGGGGTGCGGGCCGCAACCACATCGACTGGCTATCAAGAAGCCATGGTGCTGGTGAAGGGGGGCTATACTCCCGATGTGATTGTCGTGCAACACGGCAAGCCAGTACGCCTGAACTTCAGGCGTGAAGAAACGGCCGCCTGCTCGGAGATGGTCATCTTCAACGATTTCGGGAAGAGCGCACAGCTCCCGACGGGCGAGACGGTTCCGGTGGAATTCCTACCAGAGAAGGCAGGCGAGTATGAGTTTACCTGCCAAATGGGGATGTTTCGCGGCAAATTGATTGTCGAGTAAACCGGTTGAAGAGTCTGCTGAGGAATCTGTGGTGAGGTGGCTCTCGTCATAGACAATGGCAATCGCACTATATACGGCGACGTGTATGTGTAAGATAGTACATTTAGTGGAATACGAAGAGATTACTGTGTGAGATAGTGCGCGAGTACTATGCGAGGAATACAGAAGAGATGAAAACAATTACGGTACCGGTCAAAGGATTAAATGTTGCTGGATGTGCTCGTGAGCTTGAGAAAAGTCTGAGCAAGCGTGCGTCAATCACACAGGTAGCGGCCAGCTACGCCACACAGACAGCGACCATTACGTATGATGAAACGAGATTGAGTGAAGTACAACTCAAAACGTTGGTTCAGACGTGTGGCTTTGAGTGTACCGTCCCCCATAAGGAAAGCAGTACACGTACAGCACCTGCATCAATAGGTGATGGGCATGCAGGCACCAAGGCGATGCAGCCTGTCGGTGCCTCCACTTCCGTGCAGCAGAAGAATGGACATCAACCCGCTTCGCCGAAACAACCAATGGCCGCCATGGACATGAGTACTTCCAACACGATGATGCCAGCGAAGGCAAGCGATGCCAACACGTCTACCGAAGCTCATCCAGCAAAACACAAGCAGGGCATGGGCGATGGCATGATGGATCATGGCGACCCCAAGGCGATGGAAGCAGATATCCGTTGGCGCTTCTTCGCGGCACTCATCCTCACTCTGCCCGTCTTCTTCTATTCGCCGCTCGCGTTAAGCCTGCTAAAATTGAAAGTGCCTACACCCTTTGGCATCAGCCCCAACTGGATTTCGCTGGTCTTTGCCACACCCATCGTCTGGTGGGCCGGGTGGATCTTCCACGCGGGTGCCTGGCGGGCTTTGCGCAATCGCACGCTCAACATGAATGTGCTCGTGAGCCTGGGCGTGCTGGTGGCCTACATCTTCAGTGTGTATGTCACATTTTTCGCACCCCAGGCCGAAACTAGCTATGACGCAGCGGCACTGCTTGTCACCATTGTCCTCTTTGGTCACTGGATGGAGATGCGCAGCCGCCGCGGGTCTTCGGACGCCCTCAATGCCCTGCTGCGCCTTGTCCCCGCCCAAGCGAACGTCATCGGGACTGATGGACAGGTAAACACGGTCCCCGTCGCGCAAGTGCAAGTGGACAATCTGCTTCTCCTGCGCCCCGGTGAGAAAGTGCCAGTGGATGGTCTGGTGACACAAGGGGAGAGTGCTGTCGATGAGAGTATGATTACCGGGGAGAGCCTTCCTGTCAGCAAAAAGGTTGGCAATGAGGTCATTGGTGGAACGGTCAACGGCTCTGGCTCGCTGCGCTTCAAAGCCACCAAAGTTGGAGGTGAGACGGCACTCGCTCAAATTGTGCAACTTGTCTCGGTCGCCCAGAACTCGAAAGCACCTGCACAACGCCTGGCAGATAAAGCCGCCGAAATCTTAGTCCTGGTAGCGGTAATCGCCGGAGTACTCACGTTTGTTATCTGGTTCTTTGTACTTGGACAACCCATCCTGTTTGCCTTGACGCTGGCAACCACGGCGATTGTCATTGCCTGCCCTGATGCCCTTGGGCTGGCCACGCCGACAGCGGTCGCGGTTGCGACAGGGATTGGTGCCAGGAATGGCATTCTGATCAAAAACGCAACGGCATTGGAGCAGACATCGAAGATACAGGCGATCATCCTTGACAAGACTGGAACGCTCACCGCAGGTAAACCGGCGGTGACGGATACGCTGGTGTTTGCGGCGGGGAAAGCCATGCAGCTTGACGAAGCGAAGCTCCTACAAATGACCGCCACGGCGGAAATAGACTCGGAACATCCGCTAGCCGGTGCCATCGTTGCGGGTGCGCAGGAACGTCACCTCGAAAAACTCTCCTATAGCGGATTTCAGGCGGTCGCAGGTGGTGGCGTGCAGGCTGTGGTTGAGGAGCGCACGATGCTCGTGGGTACGCCAAAATTGTTGGCTGCGCACAACATTGCGCTCCAACCAGATGAGCAAGAGCAACTGGCGCAGTTACAAGCACAGGGCAAAACCGTGATGGCGGTCGCGCTGGATGGGAAAGCCGTGGGACTCATCGCGGTTGCGGACCGCGTCCGCGCCACCTCGAAGCAGGCGATAGCCGAACTGCAAGCCATGGGCATCCAGGTCGCCATGCTGACCGGAGACAATCGGCGCACAGGCGAGGTGGTCGGTCGAGAACTGGGCATCGAGCGCGTATTCGCCGAGGTGTTACCAGCCGACAAAGCTGAATATGTCAAGAAGCTTCAAGGTGAAAAGCTGTTTACGGCCATGGTGGGAGATGGTGTCAACGATGCCCCAGCACTGGCCCAGGCCGATCTGGGCATCGCGATTGGCGCGGGAACGGGCGTCGCCATTGAGACGGCGGATGTGGTGTTAATGCGCAGTGATCTACTGGACGTGCTGGCCGCTATTCGCCTCTCCAAAGCGACGGTGAACAAGATGAAGCAAAACCTCGTCTGGGCTGCCGTCTACAACGTGGTTGCCATTCCGATTGCGGCAGGGGTGCTGTACTATCCGCTCGGCTTGCTGCTCCGACCAGAAGTGGGCGCACTGGCAATGGCGGCCAGCTCGATTACCGTGGCAGTGAATGCTCTGCTCCTCAAAGGGGTGGCAACGAAGCTGAGGAAATAAAATCCTCCCTCTTCCAGGATGTTCTTCATCTGATCTCTATGTAGTTCAAGCGAAGAGGAGTGATTCTGAAAGACCCTTTCTTTTGTATATGTGACTATAGCGTGAGATACGACAGTGCTTCCGAGAGCAAATTGTGATACGCCTACGATATGGTTAAAGAGGAAACATGGTATTGCGTTTGGGTGCGTTCCCTCAAGAAAGGGGGAGCTCATGATAGTGCTGAAACGGGTAGATGAGAAAGTGTATGGAGAAGATCAGCAAGAGTTTTCCATCGCGCTATTCCCAAAAAAGTTGCTTGACTCTGCCTTTGCAGAAGCAAGAGATCTATTCCGAGAGAACGAGACGAGGAGCTACTTCATGGTGCGACTCTCCAAAATGCATGTAACAAGATATATCTTGATGCTGCTCACCTTCGTATTCCTGGGTCTGTTCGCTGCATGCGCAGGACCGCAACAGGCACAGGATGCGGCAGGGACTTCTGCACAGGATCCACCCATGCCACAACTCACCGAGGCGACGCATGGCATTCTGGATACGACAGGAACAGTCCCACAAGATTTCCTCGCGCAACTGAGATCACGATCAGATAACGTGCAAACACAAGGGTATCAGATCGCGGTAGTGTTCTTTAATGATCTGGCGAGTGATCCTCATCAGTTTGCCACGAATGTCTTCAATAAAAATGGGGTAGGATTTAAAGACACGAATAACGGTGTCCTCTTCGTCCTCTACCTCAAGAAAACAGGCAAAGATGGACCTGCTCCGTGGCTAGCCTACATTACGGGTGGAGGGATATCCGGAGCACTTCCAGATACGCTGATGGACGACTACGTCCAAACCACTTTTGTCCCTGCACGTTCGCAAGGACAGTGGCAGAGTGGCCTTCTGGCTTTCTACGACAAGGTCTCTGCGGCTGAGCGAGATCCAAGCGTGGCCAGGGAATGGCAGACCACACATCCTAAGTCAGCTACTGCTACAAGCTCTTCAAGTGCTACAACCAGCAGTCCAAACCCGGTAGTCATATTCATACTCGTGTCTCTCGCTATCGCCGGATGGCTGGGGATAAGTGCCGTCGTCGCTAATCGTCGGCGGGAGAATTTCTTCTACACGGCTTTCCGCCTCCTCGGGCGCATTGCATTTGTGCTTTTTTTGTTTAGTAGAGGAGGGGGAGGTGGCTCTTCCCCTGGTAACGGTGGTTCAGGATCGTGGGGGGGCGGTGGCAATTCATCCTCATCAGGTGGAGATGTGTAAATAGCATTGAAAGGAAAAATACTCGCATGTTCGACCAAGAAAAGATCGCAAATGACGACAGAGGGTCAGCGTACAGCGCAAGGCCAGGCGACGAGCGCACGTCGCCTCCCTATCGCGAGATAACCAACGCAGGAATGAGAGAAAAAATGAACCCGCCGAAGCGTTTTTGGACTCCTATCAAGATAAGTTCAGTAGTTGTTCTCGCCATTGTGGTAATTGGTGGCTTTATCCTGATTAATCAAAATATCACCATACAGCAACGGCAATACGACGTTCAAGGGAAGGTCGGCAATGTCTGGAATGAGGTAGATCGAGCATCACAACTGCTTCAACAGGACGCGGCGTTGCTCAACTCTACCATCGCCTCCCAGAACGATGCCATCACCAAAATTGCCCAGGCGCGAAGCAATGTAGCGACGCTCAAAGCCGGTCAAGGCACATCTGATACCAATGCGGCTCTCGCTGCTTCCGGGCAGATGACAGGAGGGCTGCGTGTCTTTGTCGAGAATTATCCGGATTATGGCGTGGGGAGTAATGCGCACTCGGTGCTCGTGCAGACTGAAGGGTCTTTTAACCGTATCGAATACGCACGAGAGCAGCTCATCAACGAACAGACTGATTTCAACAAGTGGTTACTGAGTCAAATTCCCTTGAACCTGTTCTATCATCCAGTGCAGATTTTGGGTTCTAACGCCAATCCCGCTGAGCCGGTACCAGTGCCACGCTATGTGCAGCCCACACCAACGCCGTAGTGGCAACGAACAGGGGAACGATTCTATCAGCCCCTTTCCTGCATGAGAAAAATTGACAGAACATATTCGACTGGCAACCTCTTGTTCCGATGGAAGAACTGTTGCCAGGCTCATCTCACTGGGAGAAAAGCATGGCTCATCTCGACCAAACACGCCTGAATTTGATGCACCGCTATTGGAGTGCAGCCAACTACCTGACTATCGGCCAAATCTATCTCCAGGACAATCCACTGCTAAGAGAGCCGTTGCGTCCTGAACACATCAAGCCACGGTTACTCGGGCACTGGGGAACATCACCCGGCCTCAGCTTCATCTATGTCCATCTCAATCGGCTCATCCAGGATCATGATGTGAATATGATCTACCTGGCTGGCCCAGGGCATGGCGGGCCTGCGCTCCTCGCGAATGTCTACCTCGAAGGAACCTACAGTGAGGTCTACCCGCAGGTCTCGCAAGATGTTGCGGGAATGCAGCACCTCTTTCGCCAGTTCTCAACGACGGGAGGGGTGCCAAGCCATGTGAGTGTCCCCACCCCCGGCTCCATTCATGAAGGGGGGGAACTCGGTTACGTCCTCGCTCATGCCTTTGGCGCGGCCTTCGACAATCCCGATCTGATTGTGATGGCAGTCGTGGGCGATGGCGAAGCCGAGACCGCGCCGCTGGAAGGAGCTTGGAAAAGCATTAAGTTTTTGAATCCCGTGCGCGATGGCGCGGTCCTGCCCATTTTGCACTTGAATGGGTACAAGATTTCCGGCCCCACCGTCATGGGACGCGACGATGATGAGGATGTGCAGAAGCTGATCGAAGGGCATGGCTACGACGTCCACTTCGTCGAAGGCGATGACCCGATGCAGATGCATCAGATCTTTGCTGAGACACTGGACACCTGCTATGCGAAAATTCGCTCCTATCAGGAGGATGCGCGTGTGCATGGCTTCACCAGGAGACCGCGTTGGCCCGCGATCATTCTGCGTACTCCAAAGGGATGGACCGGGCCTAAAGAGGTCGATGGCCTCCCGGTTGAAGGAACATTTCGTTCGCACCAGGTCCCGGTCGCGGATGTGAAGGCGAATCCGGAACATCTGCGAATCCTCGAGGAGTGGATGCACAGCTATCATACCGAAGAACTCTTCGACGAGCAGGGGCACTTGCTCCCTGAGCTTGCCGCGCTTGCACCGCAAGGAGCGCACCGCATGGGAGCCAATCCCCACGCCAATGGCGGCAAACTCCTGATCGATCTGGAGCTTCCCTCCTTTACGGACTACGCGATTGACGTGCAAAAGCCCGCAACGGAGCATCACGAGTCGACGCGCCAACTCGGTAAGATGCTGCGCGATATGTTCACGCGCAATGCCAACCAGCAGAACTTCCGTCTGTTCTGCCCTGATGAGACCACCTCGAATCGGCTGGGCAATGTCTTTGAGGTCGAGAACCGCTGCACGGTCGGGAAAATTATCGCGATCGATGATCATCTCTCACCTGATGGCAGAGTGATGGAGGTCTTGAGCGAACACCTGTGCGAGGGCTGGCTCGAAGGCTATCTACTCACCGGGCGGCATGGCCTGTTCGCGACGTATGAGTCCTTTGCCATGATTGCCGATTCGATGATCATTCAGCATGCGAAGTGGCTGGAGGAAGGCATCAAGCTGCCCTGGCGTACGCCGGTCGCCTCGCTCAACATTCTCTTAACCTCAACCTGCTGGCGCAACGATCATAACGGCTTTAGCCATCAAGGGCCAGGACTCATCGACACCGTCCTCTCCAAGAAAGGTGCCGTCGCACGCATCTACTTACCACCCGATGCGAATTGCTTGCTCTCGGTTGCCGATCATTGTTTCCGCAGTCGCGACTATGTCAATCTCATGGTCATTGATAAGCAGCCACAACTGCAATGGATGAACATGGAGGATGCTATTGCCCATTGTAACCGGGGTATCTCGACCTGGCATTGGGCCAGCAATGACGAACACCTTGAACCAGATGTCGTCCTGGCCTGTGCAGGAGATATTCCAACGCTAGAGACCATTGCGGCAGCTTGGTGGTTGCGCCACCATCTTCCTGAACTGAAGGTGCGTGTGGTCAATGTGGTCGATCTCATGAAACTCTACCCATCATACTTGCATCCCCATGGCATGGAGAACGCAGCCTTTATCGAGCAGTTCACGGAAGAGAAACCCGTCGTGTTTGCCTTTCATGGCTACCCGCGTGCTGTACATGAACTTGTGCATGGACGACCCAATGCCTATCGTTTCCACGTCCGTGGTTTTATCGAGGAGGGAACGACCACCACACCGTTCAACATGGTCGTCCTCAATAAAATGAGCCGCTACCATCTCTGTATCGAAGCCCTGCGACGAGCGACGCGTGTGCGAAAGCTGGCTCCGGCATTGATCGCAGAGTGTAACGATCTGCTGGCCCAGCACAATACCTATGTGCGAGCGCATCTTGAAGATATGCCGGAGATACGAGATTGGGTCTGGACGGAGTAGTACCTATGCTGAAAAGAGGGTGTGGAGCGTGCAAGGATGCGGCCAGTTGTAGCCAACGCTAAGACACGCGAGGCGATGTACAGGGGCGAAAAGCGCCACAGACCATGCTCGTTGCACATACCTGGAGCGCTTCGATGAGAAGAAAGTGGAGTTTCTCCCCGCAGATTTAATCGCTGGGAGGGACTCCACGCCCCGATTTTTTTGAAAGGACAGACGTATGTCAGGGTCATTTCGTATCGGTCATATCGCTGGGATCGACATCAACATCCACGTGAGTTGGCTCATTATTCTTGTGCTGCTCACCTTCTCGCTTGCCAATGGGTACTTTCCCGCGGCCTATCCAGGACATGCAAACGTCACGTACTTTATTCTGGGGCTTGTCTCTACGCTCCTCTTATTTGTCTCCGTGCTGCTTCACGAGCTGGCTCATTCTTTTGTCGCCCGCGCTCGCGGCTTGCCTGTGCATTCCATCGTGTTGTTCATCTTTGGCGGAGTGTCAAACATTGAGCAGGAACCGCAAACAGCGGGCGTCGAATTTTCCATGGCGTTCGTTGGACCGCTGACGAGCTTGCTGATCGGTGCCATCTGTTACGGACTGCTGTTCTTGCTAAGGGGCAATCAGTCGCCTGTTGTCCCCGTCCTCTCCTATCTCGCCTTCACGAATATCCTCCTCGGCGTCTTCAACCTCATTCCGGGCTTCCCGCTGGATGGCGGGCGCGTCCTGCGCTCAATTATCTGGAAGGTGACCGGAAAAGTGCACATGGCAACCAACATCGCCACCATGGTTGGCCAGGTCTTTGCCTACCTGTTCATCTTTTTCGGCATTGAGCAGTTCTTCACTGGAAATGTGCTAAACGGCCTCTTCATCGCCTTCATCGGCTGGTTCCTGCTGAGTGCTGCTCACTCTGCCCGTACGCAGTCAACGCTTGATACGACATTTGAAGGAGTTCTGGTGAGCCAGGTGATGACGACCAACATGGTGACGACGCCCGCAAACATTTCACTGCAAAAGTTCGTCGACGAGTATTTGCTCCCTCAAGGGTTGCGTTCGGCGTTTGTCATGCAGGGTGAGCAACTGGCGGGCCTCATCACGCTGAGCGACGTTCGCCACGTGCCAAGGGAGCAGTGGTCGCAGACGCCCGTGGGCCTGGCAATGGTACCTGTCGAGCGCCTGCACATTATTGCTCCACACCAAAGCTTGAAAGAGGTCCTGACGTTGATGAATGGGCAAGATGTGAACCAGTTGCCTGTCGTGCTGGATGGGAAACTGGTCGGTGTGCTGACGCGGGACGCGATTCTCCGCTCATTGGAGGTCAGGCGCACTCTTGGTCTGCATCAAAGAGCGCAGCGTAGTGGTTGAGCCTGTCTCATTTGTGTTGCGTGAGAGAGCCGCGTAAAGCCACGAGGAATTGCAGGTGGAGAGAACCGCCTGCTGCATCAAATATCAAAGCAGAAGAACCAGGAACCGTCTACATGGTACAAGGCTGAGATCGAGGACAAAAGCCCCGGTTTACGAGGAGCCGGGTACCAAACCAGCGGCAAAGGTGAGATGCCAACTCCCACCTGGCCAGGTAGCTTCCAGGGAGTAACATCCCGCGCTTGGCACGGTTAAGCCGCCTGGAAACTGGGTCCATTGGTCATCTCGATTGGCATTCTGGTTCAAAACGGTTGGATCGCTGGGATCTAAGATCAGGTTCGTCGGAGTACTCGCAACTGATGCATATTCCGCGTCGGGATAAAGAGGAGCGCCCGTGCTGAGATTGGCACCATGAATCGTCACGCTGCCATACAAGGTGGTTGCCACCACCCACAAGAGCTTGTGTCCCCATCCATATTCTTCATGAGAGGTGAGGGCATCGCCGGGAGCCCAGACAAGCGCGAGCGGTACCTGTTTGTAGCTGATGATCCCCCCACCCCATGCTGGTCCAGCTCCAACCATTGGTGCAAACTCAGGGCTGATAGTTTTGGGTATGCGGATCGAGCTGAGTGAGCATGTTTGTGGAAGGGGTCCAAGCGAGGCAGATGCTCCTCCAAACGGTGACGGGGTTGGTGAAGGCTGCACCGTCGCCGTTGGGGTAGGAATGGAAATATTTGCTATTGAGGTGTGCCCTGCTTGCGGCGAGGATGATGTGGTGCATGCCGTGAGAAGCAACATCAGTCCGGTCAGCATGCCCATGCGCGATCGTTGCCTGATATTCATCGTAGTCACTCCTGTAGCGTTCTCATGAGAGATGGCTTCACTTTTTGAGCAGAATCTGCCCCGTTCCTGTTGCTTGATACTCTCTCTGACCAAGCTCCAACGGAGTCGCGCCATTCGGTCCCCGCGAACCCTTCTGCCAACCGTGCAGATCGCTCCTAAGTACTCCAACGTCTGCCGCAGCCCGAAACTCTCGGTGTGGGTTGCTGCTCACACAGCATGGCTTGTCAAGGCCGCGCAGGTGGGGTTGGGTGTGGGGCAGGCGCGTTCATCGAAGCGAAGCGAAGAGCCTTGACTGCCACGCTAGACTTGGGCAACCGCACGGGAGGCAACCTCTAGCTGACATCCCACTCTTGTTGTTGAAGTCGCTGACGAAACTGGTAGGATTCCCCCATGAACTCGATGATGTGCGCTTTATGGGTCTCTCAGGAGATAGCCTATGTCAGTTCTGGTGAGAATATAGCGGGGATGTCTCGGATCAACTTCCAATTTGCGCCGCAGGCGATGAATATGCACTTGGAGTAGGTGATGCTCACCGATGTACTCCTACTCCTTCCCCCAGGCAGACTCCAACAAGATTTCCTGGGACACGACCTGCCTGGCATGTTGTGTAAAGGTAGTAATAAGACAAAACTCTATTGGCGTGAGTTCGACCTCCCGCCCAGCCATCGTCACTGTGCACTGTGAGTAGTCAAATGTCAGATCTCCGATAGTCGTTGCTTCTCGCTGGAACAGAGCCCGTATGTGCTCGCGCGCTGTCAATCGCTTGTGCATTGTCAGCCGTGTCCGTCTCAGTAATGCTCTTATTCGTGCCAGTAATTCGTCCATATTAAATGGTTTGCTTAAGCAATCATCTGCCCCGAGATCGAGAACCTGGATCTTCATCTGCTCTTGTCCAAAGGTGGACAAACAGATGATCGGAATGGAAGAACATTCCCGGATACGTTGGCACACACTCAAACCGTCCAATTGCGGTATCGTCACATCGAGAATGACAAGATCAGGTTTGCTCATCGCAACATGATCGAGAGCCTGCTGACCACCAGTTGCCGGCAGGACCGTATATCCCTCCAACTTGAGAATAGAGGTCATCAACCGCAAAAATTGAGGATCATCGTCAGCGGCTACGACGGTTGTATTATGAGTCTGCTTCATAACTCCCCTTGCTGATCCGGTTTGGAGTATCTCACAACAACGCTCGCTAAAATACGCTACTCTTTCACAAAGCATGCTCCATTTCTCTGTTCCCATTCTGTGGTAGATTTGAGCTTCTCTCTTGAATGTAGCTTTCTTTCCTGATGATGCGCTGAAGCTTTGCTGATCCCTCGCTGATGGCTACCACTTCATTTGCGAGGAAAGGGAGCCAGCATATCCTCAGCACGCCCTCAGTTTATCCTCATGATGGCTTCAGCCTAATGCACCAAACTAAGAAGTGTATGAATGAAACAGCCAGGCACAAACTTGCCAACTATCTTAAACTGTTACATCGCCATCGTGGTGAGCAGGCAGACGCGTATGACGAGGTCGCCTCTGTCTACGATAGTTTTACCTATGTGTGGGATCAACACATTGCCGCTCCAGCATTAGCACGAGTTACCCACCTGATCGAACAATGGGTACAACCTGGAGCGGTTGTGCTGGATGCAGGGGCTGGGACGGGTGAACGGACCCTGGCCGTGTTACAGCACAGCCAACCGGGAAGAGTTATCGCACTCGATGCCTCGGAACGTATGCTGGCCGTTGCGCAGGCCAAAATTGCCGATCTGCGGGTCCAATTTGTCCAAGGAGATGTTGCACATCTCCCATATGACAAGAATACGTTTGATGTGGTACTCAGTACCTGGGTGATTGAAATTATGGCTGACCCGCGCGCAGTGATACAAGAATTCATCCGCGTCTTGAAACCAGAGGGCATTGTCATCTATGCGTTTTGCAGTCTTCCAGAAGGTTCACCAGGAAAAGCACTCAGGTATGTCATCGAGAAGGTCTCTTCAAAAGAAGGTCCTTTGACGCATCTTCTTAGCGAGGAGGAACGCCCATTTCATTCCTGTGAACGCTCAAGTCTCGTGCAATTTGCTGGAGGACTTACGACAGTTGCGACCGTCGCAAAGTGTTGCAACGTCACGAATGCATTCATTCCCCGTATATGACGTAAAAGAGAAGCGATGAAAAGTTCATTTCGTCTTGGCCACAATCTCCCACCCATGCCATAGCCAATCAATTTTGAAAGCTTCTTCAGCAAGAGCCTGGTATCCTGCTTGCATACAGAAGGCATGCACCTCCTCCAAGGTATAGGCTTGCACATACGTTCCTTCAATCCGCCGCACAATTCGCTCAAATACTTTCCAGGGAAAGGGAGGCGGTCTGCGTGCGTAATCTTCGAGGATCAGGATACCACCTGGTGTCAGCAATGTTCTCAATCCCTGGAGTGTTTCCAGAGGGGCACGCAAGTCGTGAAAAGCATTGGTACAGGTAATGACATCGAATGAAGCAGGTTCAAATGGAAGATTCGCTCGTTCACCTGGGCAACCTCCGCTTGTACGAAGTGGAAGGGTGATTGTGCCCGGAATGTCTTCCATGCTTGCGCGAGCATATCCTGGCTGGCATCGACGCCAACAGCGTCCATATGAGGGATATGCTGGCTCAGGAGTTCAAGCAAGCGGCCCGTACCACAGGCGACATCCAGGACGCGCAGTTTCCGCTGGGATGACGCTGATACAAACTGGAACATATTTCCCTCAAGGAGGGTAAGGACATGTGCAAGAGTTCTTTCGGTAAAAGTATGCCACCGTGTATTGTAATTGCGTGCATGCCTTCCACGATAATAGTTGTTCATTAGGCCTCTTTATAAAAACAACGATCGCCAGCTTTCTACCGAGACACTGACCTGAATTACTGTGCGTAAACCAGGAACTCCATACACACAGACGGGGCAAGATCGGAACTTTCCGAGATGGCTTCAATGCGGGAGCACCGCCGCCAATAGCGAAGATGCGTGTGTCGCCAACAACACCCACGCTTGCGGTAAAGCTCCACTGATGAACGTGCCCACACCAAGCAGAATAAGAACGAAGCGGAGAGCGGCTGGTTCGCGTTGCAAAACTGTGCCGGACAAGGGCCGGAAATACATGGGTTCCAGTACGCGCGCGTAGTAGTAGAGCGAGACGGCAATATTCACTAGCATCACCATGGCTAACCAGGTCCAGCCAGCTCCAATAGCCGCTCCAAAGAGCATTGTCTTGCCGACGAAACCGCCGAAGGGCGGGAAGCCGGCCAGGGAGAGCAGACAGATGGCCAGCACTGCCGCCGTGACGGGAAGACCTCGGCCCAGAGCAGGAAGTTGGCGAATGTCGTCGGAGTGGAGTTGACGCTCTATCGCATCAACGGCTAAGAACGCGCCCAGGTTCATGAAGAGGTAGACAGCGAGATAAAGCAGCATGCCAGGAACAGCGAGTGTACTACGCTCAGCCGCAGCCACACCGACCAGCATATACCCCACCTGTCCAATTGACGAGTAAGCCAGGAGCCGTTTGAGGCTCGTCTGCCGCAAGGCAAAGATGTTGCCCACAGTCATGGTGACCGCGGCGATAACGGCAATGATCTCCTCCCAATGTCCCATATTGTGGGGGAACGCGACCACCAGTGTGCGTAAGAGAATTGCCAGTCCCGCCGCTTTAGGCCCGACGGAGAGAAAGCCGGCTATGGGAGTCGGCGCACCTTGATACACATCGGGTGCCCAGGTATGGAATGGTACCAACGTGACCTCAAAACCGTAGCCAGCCAGCACGAGCAAGAAGGCCACGATGACGGTGACGACCGGCATCGCAGGCAATTTCGTTGCCAGCTCTGGTAAGCGTAAGGTGCCGGTCAGGCCGAAGAGCAAAACCATGCCGTAGATCATGACCGCACCAACCGTTGCCGAGAAAAGAAACATTTTCAGGGCCGCCTCCGTTGCCAGGCGATTCTCCTTGGCGATGCCAACCAGGATATAGGAACTGACCGTCACCAGTTGGATGAAGAGGGCAATGAGCGCGAGGTCTTGACTGGCAGCCAGACCCATGATGCCGAGGCACGTGAGTAGAAGAAGGGCGGGAACCTCGCCCTCGTGCGGTCGTCCGCGAAAATGGCTCTGGGTTGCCAGCAAGACAAAGGCGGTGGAGGCGACGGCAAAGAGTTTGAAAAAGACGGCGAACTGGTCTACCGCGTAGGTAGCGAGAAAGATGGGCTGCGTGGCGAAAAAGAGCATTCGCACGCTCTCAATAGCAACGGCAACCAGGCCAGTCAGCGCAATCCATGTGGCGAGGTATTTGCGGTTTTTCGGCAAAAATGGTCCGAGTGGCAGCAGGATCAATACCAATCCCGCTAGCGTCAGTTCGGGTACGATAGCCCACAGCTCCATACCGCCCATAGGTTCACCGTCCTTTCAGGAGTATGCCAAGTACTCCACTATGCAAGGCCGCGCCGATGCTCTGTACCAGCGGGCCCGGGAAGATGCCCAGGAGAAGAATGCATACCACTAATGGCAGGAGTGTTGCCAGTTCCCGTCTCGATAATTGCGGCAACTTCATCCATTCAGGAGGTGTTTTGCCAAGAAGGATACGTTGCAGTGTCCAGAGAAACATGGCGGTGGTGACCAGGATACCGAGCAACATGCCGAAGGCAGCCCAACGGTACGTACCGAGCGTGCCAAGGACAATCTGTACTTCGGCGGCGAAATCCGCCAGTGCGGGTAGTCCGAGCGAGGCAAACATGGCAAAGACCAGAAGGGAGCCGTAGAGCGGCAGCGCGGCCCATATGCCCGACATGCGGCCAATCTCGCGTGTTCCCGTGCGGTCGGCAAGCATGCCGACGAGAAAGAAGAGGGCACCGGTAATCAGGCCGTGTGCCACTAATTGATAGGTTGCCCCCGTCGCCGCGGCCAGGCGGTCGGCAGGGTTGGCAGAGGCGGCGGCGGCAACGGCGATACCTAACAGCACATAGCCCATATGATTGACACTGCTATAGGCAATCATGCGTTTGAAGTCTGTCTGCGCCATGGCCACCGAGGCCCCGTAAACGGCGGAGATGACAGCGACGGCAGCGATAGGCACAGCCCATGCACTGAAGGCATCGGGAACCGTGGGCAAGGCCAGACGCAGCAGGCCATAGCCGCCAAGCTTCAAGAGCAGGCCAGCCAGTACGACGCTTCCTTCTGTCGGTGCGCTCGTATGGGCATCAGGCAGCCAAGAATGCAGGGGGACAACCGGCAACTTGATGCCAAAGCCGATGAGGAATCCCAGTAATACCAGAAAGGCCCCCATGCTCGTCCCCGCAAACGAATGGGTCGCGATAATCGTTGGTAAGTCGAACGTATGCGGGTTCGTGCCCAGATAGAGCGCGAGAATGGAGAGCAGCACCGCCAGGCTCCCAACACGGGTATAGAGGAAATATTTCATTGCCGACTCAACGCGTCGCTCGTGGCCCCATAGCCCGATGATAAAGTACATCGGCACGAGGGCGACCTCAAAAAAGAAGTAGAAGAGCAGCAAATCCATCGTGCTAAAGAAACCGAGCAAACCGGCTTCCATCACGAGGTATAGCGCAAAATATTCTCGCGAGTCTCTCTCTTGGTTCCAGGCATACAGCAAGGCCAGGAAGGTCAGCAGAGTGGTGAGCAGAATGAGTGGAAACGATAACCCGTCAATGCCAAGATGATAGCTTGCTCCGAGCGAGGGTATCCATGGGATATGCTCCTCGAACTGAAGCGCACCAGTGCTCCAGTTAAAGCGCACGGCCATGAAGATACCTACGATCAGCGTAGCCGCACTGGTAATCACAGCGATCCAGCGCCATAGAGCGGTATTGGGCATCAGGTACAGTGCGAGAACGCCCACGAGGGGCAGAAAAATGATGATTGAAAGCATGAAAAGTCACCTCTTAACGCACGAAAGTAGCCACGACAGCTACCGCTATCACGCCCAAGCCCCACAGAAAAACCACGAGCAGGTAATTCTCAATGCGGCCCGTCTGTAAAGCCCTTACTCGTTGACCGAGCGCAAGAATTCCCTGCCCCATATCGTCTATCGTCTCATCGATGCGACGCACATCGAAACGCCCGCTCGCCCGCACAAGCGCAAGCGTCGTACGTGTTATGAGTCCCGCGAAGCCATCGAAGACGACATGGTCAAAGATGGCTATTCTCTGCACCAACCAGACCCCGCCTCGTGCCAACAAGAAGCTATTAAATACAACACGATCGAAGAGAGCGAGCCTTTGTACCGTCCAGAGCCCCCCTCGCGCCACCAGGGAATAGAGTAACTTGAGGCCAAATTCACTGCTGAACAAGGGTATAACAGGTTTCAATACCGGCCACTCGACGAGTGTCGGCCACAAGTGTCGTGCATATAATCCTAAAGCTACTCCGAGCACGGCAATACCGAGCGTGATGATCGTTGCGGTTGGAACATCTGGTGCAGCTACTCCGAGCAGCCGGACAAGTGGTTGTCCCCAAATGGCAGCATTAGCGAGCAGCACGATCGGTATCAGTAGTGCCGCAATGAGCAAAGGAATTAACAGCCCTCGTTTCGCCTCGTGTGCATGGTCGGCTGGTTCAGATGGCACACCGAGAAACGCCACGCCGAAGAGACGCGCACTGTATAAGGCCGTGAGAAAACTCGCGAGCAGGGTCACGACGAAGAGCAAGCCATTACTCTGCGCCGCCGCGGCCAGGACCGGATCTTTGGGCGGTAGAGCAAGCGTAACGGGCAATCCTGCGAGCGCGGCGGCACTGATGCCAAAGGCGATGGCGGTCAACGGCATACGGCGTGCCAGCCCCCCCATGCGTGCGTAGGCGGTACCCTCAACCGCCCGATCGACAGCGCCCGCACCGAGAAACAGCGTCGCTTTATAGAACGCCTGCGCGACCAATAACAACACCCCTGCCAGCAGGCTGCCCGAACCTAAACCAACGAACATCAACCCGATCTGGCTCATCGTCGAGTAGGCCAGGGTGCGCTTGATATCGGTCTCAACAAGGGCAGATGCGCCCCCCAGCAGCGCGGTAATCACCCCTACCCACGCGACGACGTGGAGGGCAGGGCCAGCCACTTGGAAGAGCGGATACAGCCGTGCCACAAGAAACACCCCGGCCGCGACCATGGTTGCCGAGTGCAACAGAGCCGAAACAGGAGTGGGCCCGAGCATGGCGTCCGGTAGCCATCCCTGAAACGGGAATTGGGCGGATTTGCCAGACGCACCCGCGAAGAGGAGCAGCGCGATTGTCAACAGGAGAGCAGGCGCAATGTGTCCAGAGGTTGCGGTCGTGAGGACGCTGGCGATTTGCCCGTTGCCGACAATGCCAATGAGCAGGAGGACACCGGCAAAGAAGAACAGGTCGGCGAAACGGGTGAGGAAGAAGGCCTTTGAAGCTGCAGCAGGTGCGCCTGTGCGCTCGAACCAGAAGCCGATGAGCAAATAAGAGCAGAGACCAACCAGTTCCCAGGCGATAAAGAGCGTGATAAGATCAGAGGCAAGCACCAACGTCAACATAGAGGCCGTGAATAAGCTGAACTCGGCGAAAAAACGACCGCGCCGCGCATCCTCTGCCATATAGGTTACAGCGTAGATGAAAATGATGAGTCCAACGATGGAGACCAGAGTCGTCATCAGGGCACTGAGTGGATCGAGCCAGAGCGCGAGCGTCAGTTGACGCCCACCAACCGAGAGCCAGGGCAGTGAAACGAGCGCGCGTTCGCCCTGCGCGACAGCAATGAGACCAGCGATCGAGACTATGGCTGCTCCGGCCATCGCGGCAACCGCAAGTCCCGCGGCCAATCGCCCGTAGCGCGCCAGGCCACTCGCCAGCAGCGCGAAGACGGCAAGCGGCAGTAGAGGTGCTAACCAGAACAGAGATGTAGCGCTCACAGCTTCAAGTCCTTTACCGCGTCTACATTCGCGTTCCCACGTTGGCGAAACACGAGCAAGATCAAACCAAGCCCAGCCGCCATCTCAACCGCGGCAATCGTGAAAATGATAATCACAAACACCTGTGCATCGTAGTTGCTCGGCTTTACAAAACGCCAGAAGGCCACCAATGTGAGTATGCAGGCGTTGAGAAGAATCTCGATGCTCATCAAGACCATCATCGCATTGCGCTGCGATAGGACACCAGCAATACCGATGCCAAAGAGCAACGCTCCGACAATGAGATAGGGTACAAGACCTGGACCACTCATGAATCTCCTCCTTACTCGCGCTCGCGCCTTGAAGCAACCGTATCTTCGACCGGTATCAAGTTCATACCGCACTTGGGGCAATGCCCCGGTTGTGTTTGACGTATCTCAGGATGCATGGGACAGGTAAATAGGTGCTGCTCAGTCCCGGTTTCGTCAGCGAGATCGTCATCAACTGTTTCCTGTTGTGCTTTCTGTTCTTCTTGCGGTGCTGGAGTGCCACGTTCGCGTTTTGCGAACAGCACGGCACCCGCGATCCCTGCGAGAATGAGAAAGGCCGCGCCCTCGAAAGCAATCATGTAACGCGAGAGCAGCAATTCACCCACGGCAGTCGTCGCATCCTGGGTTGGGCCACCCTGCGCAACAGGCCAGGAGGTTTGCACAATCAACACCACTAACAACAAGGCCGAGGCGATACCCAGTGCAATAGCCCACGGGAGTTGCGTGGTAGACATCGCCATATCCACCATCATCTGGTAGTTTTGCCGGGGCGTCATGCCCGACATATTCATGTCTCCGCTTGACATGTCCATAGTGCCCATGTTGTCCATATCACTGCTAGATTTACTCATATCATGGCCTGGCATGTCCATAGTGTCCATGCCATCACCGTGCATCTCCATCGGCATAGCGTGACCGCTATCGCCATCCATCTGCATCATATCGTGCGGTATAGCCATAGTATCAGCATGCGTCGATTCCATCTCCATGCCTTGTTGCCCATTAGCAGCAGCAGTATCATGCACTGGAAGCAGCGTCATGCCGCATTTCGGGCATGTACCAGGTGCATGCTCTCGTACCTCAGGATGCATAGGGCAGGTATACATGCTCGCTTGTGCCGTACTGTCCTGGGCATCCTGTCCATCATCAGTTTCTGCCCGAGGAATGAGCGTCATGCCGCACTTCGGACAGGTGCTTGGATTGGGCGAGCTGACCTCTGGATGCATCGGGCACGTCCAATCGGTTGGTTGTGCTGATTTTTTCGCGTTGGGTTCATCCGCTGGCGGCTCCCCACGGGGCATGTGCATGGAGAAAGCACCAGGGCCGGGCATATGCATATCGCGCTTCATGCCCCACATCATTTCGCCACCGGGGTCCATCATCATCATGACCATAAAGAGCACCATGACCAGCATGCCGCCCACGTTCATCATGATCTGGATAGCGGCGATCAGATCGGCATCCAGGAGAATGAACAGGCCAGCCAGAGCGACAAAACTTGCCATTAGGGCCAGCCCGGCGCGATACATGCTCATGGTGAGGATCATGCTTGCCGCCATGATGAGAACGACTGCGGAGAGCGCGCTAAAAATGACCCATTCAATCAATCCGTTCATCAACTCCCTCCCGGTATGACGAGCGTCAGAATACCAACTAGGGTGATATTCAGCAACGAGGCAGGCACTAGAATTTTCCAACACAGTGTCAACATCTGGTCATGCCGCAATCGCGGTAGAAAACGTCCTATCCACAATACGATGGCGGCGAGGGCCAATGTCTTGAGGATAAACCAGAGCGTTGGGGGTAAAAGTGGCCCTTGCCAACCGCCAAAGAAGAGTAGCACGCCCATACCCATTAGCAGCAGAAACATGGCATCGAGCGCAAATTTGCAGAGCACCAGGCGTGCGCCGGAATATTCCGCCAAGACACCGTCCTCCAGCTCGCTGCCGCCCATCGGGCTGTCAAAAGGATGGCGGAATGTCGCGAACAAGGAAGATAGCAGATAAATCACCAAACCTAACGGTTGCCAAACGACATACCAGAGTCCTGCCTGCGACTGCACAATGTGTTGTGTCGACAACGACTGTGCGGCCATGACCGGCCCAATGGCGGCAAAGCCGATGGGTACTTCGTAACTAATCAGGTGGGCTGCCGCCCGCAACGTGCTAAAGACTCCTTCTTTCGAGTTCTGACTCCAACCGGCGTTCATCATGGCAACCACAAAAGGACTGAGTAGCACGATAAAGTAGAACAGGCCAATGGACGGATTGAAGCCAATCAGATTCGGCGCAAGCGGCAGCACCAGGGCGATCATAGCAACAACGGCGATGGCGATGAATGGGGCTGAACGAAAAAGAAAATAATCCGCCTCCCGTGGCAGCAGGTTTTCCTGCTGGAGCAGCAGCAAGGTATGAGAAATAGGCAAGACAAAAGCTGCTCCAATCCGTCGCGGGCCCAGTAGCACCAGTTGTTGGAGGACGGCGATACAATACGTGCCAACGCACAATCCCAGCAGTACGAGTAAAGTAGTGATTATGGTATTCATCCATCCGCCTCCGCCATGGCAAGATCAAGACTGGCAAGGATGATCTCCGCATCGGCAAGTTTTTGACCGGCCAGTATTTCAGGAAGATGTGGCAAGAACGATGCTGAAGGAGATTGCCACTCAATGAAGGTAGGTTTTTCGCCGCCATCGCTTCCCATGTGTAAACCAATCGGCCCCCGTGGTCCTTCGACCGTCACATGTGCCTCTCCAGTTGGCATAGTCCAATCTGTAGAGTGGAGGGCAAGATAAGCTCTAGCAGCGAGTATAGCAGCCGCTGCACGTATATCTGACCCGGTATCCAGCAAACGGGCGACCAACCTGCTCTGTACATCACCTGCACCTCGTGTACTGCCCTGCAATACCGGTCCATTCACCCCCTGTTCCTTGAGACGTGACGCTGCCAGCACACCGATATTACGAGTGCGCAACATGAGCCAGCGATTGCGCTCAATAGATGTGCGAAAAGCTTCAACGGCATCCGCCAATGATTTCAGTTGTGTAATCGCTGGCTCATTGCACTCAATCTTGCCCTGCCATTGTGGTCGTATCCATATCGCTGGTTGCTGTTGCCAGAGATGTGTCAGAGAAGTTTCAAACGAGGTCGCCAGTTGATAAGCACGGTCGCGCAGTTGCTCATCTGCCAGGAGATCCATAAAACGTACGAGCCACCAGAGTTGATTACGCACTCGCTCAAGGGCCAGGGCCGCCTCACGCAATACAACCATGGGGGTTGATGGTTGCCAACCTTGTACCTGTTCAATCGCTCGCACGTAGGCCAGTTGGCTCGCTATGGGGGCGAGTGGATCAAAGCAACGAGCAAGATTGAGGGACTGCTGCCAATCTGCCTGTGCCATTGCCCTGGCAATCCCTCGCCGGGCATAACCGGGCTCCACCTGGGCGGAAAGCACCTGTTCGCCATCGCAGATAAGGAAGATACGTAGTGGCCCGGCGGTGAATGGTTGGAGCGGACCAAGGCTCAGCACTTCGAGTTCGGTCGCCATCTCTTGCTCTTGTTTGGATGGCAGTTGAATGGTCTGGGCATCCTGTACGGTGCTATCTTTTACCGCAAGTTCCGCCCAGGGTGCCGGATCAGCAATCGCGTGCAGCACATCTTCGGCTGACGAGGCAGTAATCGAGCGTATACCCCTAAAAAGCGTTTCGCTGTCGGCGATAGTCACCTCCGGTGAACCGGCAAGTACACCTGCTGCTTCATGAATGAGGAGAACATGCGCGGGATGGGGCAGGGCTTCGGCGATTGCGACGATCGCTGGAACAAGTTTTTGACTGATAGGGGCAACAATGATGAGCAAATCGGCATGACGCGGTGACGCGACCGGGCGGAGGTATGGGCTATATCCGCCCAGGGCAGCTAAAAGATGCGCCCCCGCCCCACCGTCTATGGCAAAATAGTGGCGCAAAGAATGCCTACGCCGAGAAAATATGCTGAAGCGCGTCTGTGTCGTCACGTTACTCCTCCCAATCAAAGGCCCCCTCTTTCCACGCAAAAAAGATGGCAGACGTTAAAATAGCGACAAAGACAAACATGTCAAAGAAAGCGATCAAGCCGACGCGCTTGAAGACGACGGCCCAGGGAAACATAAAGACCATCTCCATATCGAAGGCCACAAAGAGCAGGGCCACCACGGCATAGCGCAGGCGGAACTGTACCCAGGTTTTATGACCGGTGCGCCCTCCATGTTCAGGCGGCGGATTCTGGTCGGCAGGACGCCGGGCAGGGCCAAGCAGACGACCCACGATCAGCGCAAGAAAGCCGAGTAAGAGAGCAACCACGAGCATAGCTCCGGCAATAGCATAGGTCGCGTGGATGCTGCTGTCCATTAAATGCTCCTCCTGGCATATTCAGCCATTGGCGTTTTTCGACAAGAGTTCTCAAAGGGTGCTCCCTACCTAACCTAGTCACGCTCTATTACGAATGCAAGGTTATCGGGAGATGCATCCCTACCTCATAATGCCCTGGGAGATGGCAGGAGAACTCTAAAGATTGCTGGGTAGCAGACGAAGGAAACGAGTAGTCGAAGCTCTTCGATGCCCCTTGCGGTAACTGGTCTGAACTGATATGATACAGCGCCATTTTATCCATCTGCCCCATAGAATTCATACCAGTGGCCATCGGCGGCATCACCATAAACTCATGATTGGTATGTCCATCATTGGTGACAACGAAATGGTACGTTTGACCTGGAACAAACGTGGTCTGCGAAGATTGTACCTTGAAATCAGACAATGAAACGTTTACCTGATTGGTAGTGCTGGAAGAAGCACCGCCGCAAGCAGCCAACACGAGTACCATCATGCCCAATACGGCAATTATACTCAACATCAAACGAAGTCTCATAGGTTATCTCCTGTGTGTAACAAAATTGCCTCTATCATAGCATAAACCAGGATGGCATACTTTCCAACTTCTCTCTCATCCAAAACATATTGTTTGAAAAAGAGTACCTTTGAGATGCTTCTTTCTGCGGTAACGCCAGTGATACCCCTACCTAGTGGGTATGGGTATAATCTACCATTTGGAGAGAAATATGTCAAGGAACAATGCTAGAGAAAGTAAATGCATGCGTTGCTGACCAGCAGGCGAAAAGGGGGTACTTTATGACAAAAAAATACATGAAAACTGCCGAGACCCCAAACAAGGGAACGAATGAGTGTGATTTGTGTTTATGTGTTCCCTCAATCAAGCTCAAGCAGCGTAAATGCCTCAGCAAGTGGGAGGCTGGCCGCCTGCCCGATGGACGCCGAACGCGCTCGCCAGCCCGCTGCAAGCGCAGCAGGGTCGGTCGTTTGACTCGTGTGGGCGAGCCGCGCGGCCAGCTTCCGCTCAAATCCAGCAGTAATGTCCACAAAGGTGTCGGCGTTGCTGCTAGCGAAGAGCCAGACCGCGCCGACTTTGTGTGGGTACAGTCCCGCACGCACCTGTTCCGCAAAGGCCAGATGATCACGAGCCAACGGGTAGACAGCATCGAGAGCGGCGCGACCGACCACGCGGTGATCGCGGTGACAGAGATAGGCGGGGTACGGATGCTCCGGATCGTGGGTGAACAGGACGGACGGCTGCCAGCGGCGAATCCATTCCACGAGATCGGCTCGTAGCGCATGCGTATCCTCCACATCCCCATCGGGATAGCGCAAAAACACGAGATCTGCAATGCCGAGCAGCTCCGCCGCTTTTCGTGCCTCTTCTTCTCGTTGGGAAGCAACCTCATGTGCCTGTAGCAAAAGATCGCTCGATCCATGCTCCCCTGAGGTGACCAGAAGCAGACGGACGGTTGCTCCTTGATCAATTGCCTGTACGAGCGTTCCCGCGCACCAACTCTCGATGTCATCGGGATGGGCCGCTATCGCCATAATCGTCACGGCACCCAGCGATGGAATGACTCTCATCGTTCCTCTCTCTTTCTGTTCTCGTGTTGCTTTCTTCTTTTTTCATTTCACTTTTGTTGGTGGTAGCGACATTGATACCCTGCGTATCCTGCATGCAAAAGTAACTCAATACTTACAGTTCGGAGCAGGCAATCTGTAAATGGGATTTGGCTGTCAATGCTGAGTATATGTAGTCAACTTGATGTGACAAGGGACGATATTCTCACCATCTGCCAGCGCCATCTTGTCCATGGAGTTCATCATGCCCATATTCCCCATCGTGCTCATTGCTTTGGGCAAATCATATATTTTTTTTTGTCCTATGCTTTTTATCCACCTCACCGACTCTGTTGCCCATCCTTCAGGCAGAGATCAAGGAGCACATTGCACCTTCAACTTAACTTTTTAGTGCTTGGACTATGCCTGCTCCCGGGAAAGCAGAGAATCGCGGGGGCCGCATCTCATGCGTTTCCACATCTTTGAAACCAGCGTCTTTGGCCAAGGTAGCCAGAGCTTGCATACTGCTTCCCCCGGCGTGAAAGCGCGCTACCTGGCCCTGACGTTCCTTCTTGGGTATGAAATCGGCAATGACCAGCCGCCCCCCTGGTTTGAGCACACGAGCGATTTCAGCGAGGCCCTGACGTTTGAGGCTAGCAGGTAAATGATGCATCATCAAAGTAGAAAGCACTACATCGAACGTCGCATCGGGAAAGGCGAGCTGCTCGATCACCCCGACCTGGAAATCGACGGGCAAATTGCGCCGCGCCGCTTTATAGCGGGCTCGGGCGATCTGCTGTGTCCCCGGGTCAATGCCTGCAACGTGACCCGTTGCGCCAACGCGGCTCTGGACTGCAATCGCCAGCGTTCCGGTGCCGCAGCCTACATCAAGCACCTTCTCTCCAGGTTGAATGCCAGCCAGATTGGCGGTCCTTTGCCTGAGCTCCCGCAACGTTCCACGGAACAAGAAGATGTCGATGAACCATACCATCAGGTCGTGTTGCCAGCCCCAGTTGAGGATCAGCCCTTTTGTCTCTTTGGCCGAAGCCTTGGGTGTCCTGCTATGACGGTGACGTGCGAACGAATGCATAGATATGCTCCTTTCAGTGAAAATCTCTCTTTTGTAAGAGGGTGTGTTGACTCACAGATGCCACGTGAGTGAATAAAGTGCGACATCCAACTCATCACATGTGGTGTGTTTTGACGCCTCATGCGTGGTTGAGACCTGTATGTTGACAGGATGACCAGATTGAGACATACTGTCTCAGATGGCCTCTCCTATCTCGTTTTAAGTGTAGTTGAATGAGCACAAAGAGACAAGGGTCAAGTAAGAGAATCTGTCTCATCTGAGACAAGTGTAAAATACGGTCGCTGATTCAGCACAAATTCCGGTTCTGGCTAGGCATGCTCTGCTAGCCCACTCTCAATGAGCCAGCAGAGCATGCCTAGCCAGTATGGGCAATGGCATCAATGGACCCCATCCATGCAACCCGTTAAACTGTAATTATGCCGAAACTGAAACCGCGATTTACAGGCCACCTTTGGAAAGGTCGGTGTTCTCCAGGATGAAGGGATCAGATGGCGTCGAGGCGCTCACGCTTCCAGGCAATGGTGCTCATCCCTCGTCCGCGGCTCTCGCCTTCGCGATCAGCACCGGCGGTAACGCGCCTGACCGCCGACATGTCGGCTGAGATGTATTCGTTCATCACTCTCTCCTCTCGATCATGGACAAGCAAAAAAAGAGAGAAAGAGGATTGCCAGAGAGATCCATCTGGCAACTGTCGCAAACCCCTTGAGAAACTGGCGCATCTCCTTTCATCCACTCCATCGCTCTCGTATCCCGCTGATCCCTGTCTCCCGGCGGGAGACAGGGATCAGCGGTGCGGAAGCCTTTCGGGCGATTCTCCCAACGGCTCTGGTTTGGCATCAGACGCAGGCAAGATGCTCGGTGCAAATAACTGGCGGCGCAGCAGGCCACCAAACGCCTCGCGCAGGAGCACTTTCATCATCGCTTGTTGGACAAAGAGGCCCAGGGGACTGCCAGGCAGAAAGGATTTGGCAAAACTGCGCCCACTCTTTTGCTGCTCCAGCACGTAGGCAGACATCTGCTGTTCGTAGTGCCGGAATGC
>JBBQXY010000040.1:0-35616 GCA_038209195.1 Ktedonobacterales bacterium
TGCGAACATGTCAAGACTTCAGAAGAGCGACACAAAAACCTGGCCTTGTGACCAGGGGTATGTCTTGTGGTGACTTGAGCATTCTCGCATATTCGCTCATGCTTGTCAAGGGGTTTGGGGGCGAGTTTTTGGGGAGGTGGAAAATGAATTGCTGAAGACAATTGATTACTTTGCCGTGTCATGTGTTGATTGCCATTGCAAACGTAGCTGCCTGGCTTTCGTGAAGTCCTCTTGCAAACTCTTATCGTGATCCGCTATGCGGTCGCGTAATGTGCTTAATGTTGAAATATATTCGTTGAGCCAGCGTGTCAAAGCAGTACTATTAGAGAGGCAAATATCACGATACATTTCGGGGTTCCCTGCAGCTAAACGCGTCATATCGCGGAAGCCACCAGAGGCAAGAAAAGCCGCATCAGCCCAGCCAGCACTTTCAGCGACAGTGTTCATGAGCGCGATAGAGGCTACAAAGGGCAGGTGGCTGACTCCGGCTACCTGACCATCGTGTTCGGCTGGCTCCAAAAACCGAACTCGCGCACCCAAGGCTTCCACAAAGGTGGATACTTTCTGTATCGCTGCTGGTTTAGTGCGTGCGGTGGGTGTCAAGCAATAAATACGTCCTTGGAACAAAGTGGCATCGGCGGCTTCAACACCACTCAACTCTTTGCCTGTCATGGGATGTCCACCTACAAAGGCAACGCTGGCAGGAAGGTATTCTTCAGCCCAACTGATGACCTGGACTTTAGTACTAGCCACGTCAGTAATAACAGCGCCTGGAGCCACTAAGGGAGAAAGAGCCTGGAGCAATGAACGCATCGCACCTACCGGCGTCGCCAAGACCACCAGTTCCGCGCCACGGACGGCATCTGCCAGAGTGGCAGAGGGCTGGTCTATGGCACCAACTTTACGCGCTTGATTACTCACCCCTTTGCCTGCATCATAACCGGCCACCTGCTGAGCAGCTTTAGCGTTATGGAGCGCTAGCCCAACGGAACCACCAATAAGTCCTAGTCCAATTATTGCTACGCGATTAAACATGAATAAGCCCTCCTCATGTTATAAGCAGCCAGATACCTAAACCAATCAGTAAAACACCACTCAGCAACTCGCTCCAATCTTTTAGTACACGCAAGCGAGTCTGTAAAGTTCGTCCCAACACAAGCCCCAGCACGGTCATGAGAAATCCCTGCAAGCCAATCAGTAGACAAAGGATGAGGGGACTAACGCCGCGACCAATGGTCACGGTCCCAAGCGAAAAACCAACCGCCAATTCATCCAGACTCACACTCAAGGCCAATAGTAACTGCTGTCCCCACCCAGAGCTTTTTCCCAACGGAGCAAGAGAAGCTGTATTTTGGGGAGGAGCAGCTTGATTTAGCTTGCGCTTCTCCAGGCGTTCACGAATTTCCTCTACCAGCGCCCATAGACCTACCGCTATCAGCAGGAATGGGCCGATGTAGTGCAGTATATTGCTGATAAACAGACTGGCGGCGTACCCGAGCAGCAGACCCACTAAAGGCATGAGTGTCTCTGCAAGAGAGAAAAGAAGAGCCGACGCTAACCATGAAGGCTGCTGCACTCCTGGAGTGTGAAGGGTAGAAGTACTTGCGCGATGACTTTTGATACCAAGGCTGATGGAAACACCTAGCGTATCGAGCCCTAAAGGTAGCACAAAGATTAGCAGGTGCAGCATGGCACGCGAAGCTCCCTTAGAAATAGACTAGGTCGTCCAACCATTGCGCACCACCAGGGCCTAAAGCACGCCCCAGCATTTCAGTAACCTCATCACTCAACAGTACAGAAAAATTATTGCGGAAAATCGCTAGGAAACTTGGCAACACATCTATGCTATATTGAGCAAGGATGTCAACGGCCAATTGCTCTAAGAGCAACTCGTAGCACAGGTAATCTTCAGGAATAGTATCTTCATACCAATCGAAGCCGCGAATGGTGACGGGAGTTTTCCCATCTGCTTCCGGGGCAAAAATCTCTGCATACTGCTCGTATAAATCAGTATTAACCATTCCTGTTTGGGCATCGAGCTCTTGCGAGAGCCAGAGGGCGGCAAATTTTAGCTGCCATTCGTCTGCCCATAATGGATAGTCATCAGGATAGGGACGAGGGTCATTTTCCAGGAAAGCAAGCACTAACTCGTGATACAAAATAAAGGCCAGTTTTGGACGTGTCTGTTTGCCAAGTATCGGGTCCAGTTCCAATGGCACAACGATAGTAGGAGGAGTTGTAACATCCGTCCAATAGGGATGGGGATTATTCAACTCTTCAGGATCGTCGTGTGGCGCAAGCTGCCAGTCAGAGGGAGAGACGAGCAGAATTTCCACCTCTGGCATGGACTGGGCGAATAAAGAGACGAGCGCATTGCTCGCTTGCTCCACCGTCTTATATAACCAACGGGCGCGAGCTTCTTCGCCCGTTGGATAATAAACAGTTAGAGGTTCCGCTAGTGTTTCATAGCGTTCATAAGGAAACGACATCGTCTGCAACCCCTACTTTCCTGCTATAGTTTACAGTTGTATGCTTTACTTTGGCTCTTCAAGCAGCAGCGGCTTATCATTGCCATCTATGGCGTATTGCCGCAGTTCATCATTTGTGTTCTCTTTGCGGAAACGATGATAGAAGTTGGTATATAATTGGCGTAAACGACGTGGGCTGATCTGTTTATCCCCATCGTAGTACTCCAGCGCAACTTGCCCAATCGACCATGTACCGGCACCAGCAATTGCTCCGGCGATAAAATCACCGCCGAAGGGGACCATTTTGGCAGCTTGTTCCGCCAGGTAGCGCAAGCCCAAACCACCAGCCATGGTCACAATAAGTTCACGAGCATGCTTCATAGCATCCGATGAATCCAACGGCTCACCGTATAAGGCGGCGAGACGCAGAACCAGGCGTATCTGTGTACCGAGAAGAATAGGTATATCAATCAACGGAATTGGCTCAATTCCCGCCGCCAGACTGACCAGGGTCGCATTGCGAATGATGCGTTGGGCGGCTACACGCCGATAAGTTGGTAGTTCGTGCCCAATCACCAGAGCCGCTTCTGGGCTGGCTTCAATCATCGCGGGAATCAGTTCTTCAGCAATATTGGTGCCAGTTTTTCCTGAAATGGGGATTACCCCTACTGCACCGAGTAAAACCGCGACTTCGGTTGCCATCTGATCACCGTTCTCTCCGCCTTTTAAGGCATCGACCTTATTGACAGCGAGAATGACTGGTTTATTCAGCTTCTTGATCGCATCATAAAGTTCACGATCTTTGGTTTGTAAGCCCTTGGTCGCATCAACGAGGAATAAGATGACGCTGGCCTGATCTAACCCACTTTCGACAACGTCGGTCAAGTGACCTGGTTTATCAACACCGGGAG
The DNA here is from genome assembly GCA_038209195.1 of Ktedonobacterales bacterium. GTDB lineage: Bacteria > Chloroflexota > Ktedonobacteria > Ktedonobacterales > Ktedonobacteraceae > JBBQXY01. Next base: position 3,380 of record JBBQXY010000040.1, read on the forward strand.
TATCGATTAAGGTAAAGGGGCCGAAATCGGTACGCACCAGCGAGCGAGTCGTGCCAGCCTCTGGAGAAACTGAAGAGAGTTGCTGGCCTTTGATTTTATTGAAGAGCGTACTTTTACCGGTATTCGGTTGCCCAACGATTACCACAGAATTGTTCAAGCCTAATAATACTTCTTCTTGGGCTTGCTTCCAATTAACCGCCTTCATAAAACCTTGTACCATACCGATGGTACCGGGCAAATTTTTGAGGGTACTGATACCAAGGTCGCGGAGATTTTTAGGTCGATTTGTGCCACGAATGACACTTTTCAAAACCTCTTTTTTTACTTGTTCCTTCTGCTCATCGTCGGCAGATTTATTTTGTTTATTGGTAGCCACGCTCTTTGTCCTTCCCTAATATTATTCATTGAGAATCGGGATGAGAGGCCATGAGAACTAATCATCTACATTATAGTCGTCTTGACCGTCCTATCGCAACTATTCCATTACAATAGAGATACGAAATATCCCTTTGTAGCGTTGTTTTTGCTCGTACTTAGTTGATACAAGCAGTGAGTATTATAATAGAGATACGAGACATCCTCGTTAATCGTATACTTGGTATAGGCAGAAAAGCACTTTACTGACATTTCTGATATGAATAAACTTGTAGCGAGAACAATAAAATGGAAAAGATAGAAGATACTTCGCTTGCGGTTACGCAGCCACAGCAACCTATAGAAGCATATAGTTATGCAGGGTACCACAGCATTATCTCAGGGATAGAACAACGCTGGGAATATGGCGGTTTTGCCCTGCCCGATGGCAGTTTCTGGAAATATCGCGAACCCAACGCCGTTGTTATTGTCGAGGCCAATCGGTTGCGTGTGCGCGTGGGGCAGATCAGCCGTGCCAATGACCACGTACAAATTCTCGATAATGCCAAAAACATGTTTTTCTCGACACAAAAATTTGTACCGCCTGAAGATGGTGAAATCTCTTTTGAGTGGGAGATGACAGCCCGTTGCACGGGAACGCACCCACATGATCTTTACGATGGTTTCGTCTCGGTCAACCTGTTGGATTTTACGACAGGGATGGCTCTGGACTTCTTCGTATGCAATGATGTGATTGCTACCGTTTACGCTCGACTTCCTTTTCCGGGAGTACCCCCTCCCTCAGAGCCGGAAAATCCCACGACGCCGAAATACTTTTCAGATTTCAACGAACTGTCGGTGGCAACAACGCCAGGGCAAGTTCATCGCTATCGCATCAGCTACTCACGCCACAAAGACGAGATACGCTACTACGTCGATGAGCAAGAGGTTGGAGTGTATAAAAATGTACCGAGTAAAATCAATGCCTGTATCATCGCGCTCGGTCTGATGACGGAAAAAGGTATCGAGCAGGGCAAAAGCGTCTCCGTCCACGGTCAAGGACTCACAGGAGAATGGGGACCATTTACGATTACGACAAAGAAAAGTGTTGACTGATAACTAATAGCTAATAGCTACCGCACCGACAGGGAGGGAACAAGCATGTCTCACACATCATCTTCAAGCGAGCAAAGTACTTTGTATCAGCGACCAGTGGAGTTGTTACAGCAGCTTGTACGTTTCGACACGACCAACCCGCCGGGGAATGAAGCAGCATGTATCGCCTATCTGGGAAATCTTTTGCGCGAGGTGGGCATTGAAAGCACCATCGTGGCACGCGACGCCGCCCGACCAAACTTGATTGCACGTTTGAAAGGGCATGGCAACGCTCCGCCACTGTTACTGCAAGGACATGTGGATGTAGTCACCACCGAGAAACAGCAGTGGCAACATCCACCTTTTGAGGGTAACATCCACGATGGCTATGTCTGGGGACGCGGCACGTTGGATATGAAGGGCGGCGTTGCCATGATGGTCGCGGCCTTTATGCGTGCTAAAGCCGAGGAAGCATCTTTAGCGGGAGATGTTCTGCTCGCTGTTCTGAGTGATGAAGAGGCCAGCGGTGAGTATGGCGCCAAATACCTAGTTGAAAACCATGCTGAACTGTTTAAGGATGTGCGTTATGCCATTGGTGAATTTGGGGGCTTCACCATGTACATAGCCGGACAACGCTTTTATCCTATTCAGGTCATGGAGAAGAAAACGTGCGGGTTGAGGGTCACTATTCATGGGCCGGGCGGTCATGGAGCCTTGCCGATGCGCGGTGGTACAGTAGCGCGGCTGGGTCACTTTATCCAGATTATGGATGAACAACGCTTGCCCGTCCATATCACCTCGGTGACACGGCAGATGATCGGGGCACTGGCGAGCTCCCTCTCCACATCAATTGGCCCCATGCTGCTGCAAATGCTGGAGCCAACGCAAACAAACGTGATACTGGAGAGGCTGGGGCCGTCCAGCCAAACGTTTGACCCTCTTCTGCACAACACGGCTAATATTACAATGATTCGCGGTGGTGAAAAGAACAATGTCATTCCCAGCGAGTTTGTGATTGAACTCGATGGTCGTCTACTCCCTGGCTACGGGCCGGAGGATATGATCGCGGAAATGCTCCAGCTTGTGGGTGATGATATCGAACTTGAAGTGACGAGCTATGATCCCGGACCGGCTGAAGCAGATATGGGGTTTTTCGATACACTGGCAGGCATATTGCAAGAGGCTGATCCTCAGGGCACACCATTACCGACGTTGCTGCCAGCAGTCACTGATGGACGCTTCTTCTCACGTCTGGGCATTCAGACATATGGCTTCTTGCCGATGTCGTTGCCGGAAAATTTCAATTTTACACAGACCGTACATGCCGCCGATGAACGCATCCCGGTTGAAGCAGTTGAGTTTGGTACGCGTGCCATCTACGAAGCTTTGGTGCGCAATAGGCCATAGGAGTCAAGGTTCTGCAATGCGCTCTATTGCCGAGCCAGAAACTTGACGTCTCATCCTTTTATCTGCGATAATTCAGTAAGTAAAGTATTGGTAGGAAGATTTGTGAGGCACGATCATGCAGAATACACCAACACAAAGTAATACTGACCAAGATTATCACGCGGGATTTGCGCGTGTCATGTGGTATGCTGAGCGAGCGCGTTCACACGGTTGGCATATGACTGAGCGGCAACTGGTCCATGAAATCATCCAGCGCGAGCGGGCTGTCTTGATTCGTGAGCGCAGCAATTTACCTATTGTTGGGCAAGAGATACGCTCGGCGGCCTGGAATCGCGGTCAGGCTGACGCGTTACGCGAAATTTTGCGAGAACAACAAGAGCGTTAGTGACGATTCTTGTCAAGATAGATACCCCTTTTTAATAGAAACGGCGCATGTGAGAGATGGAACTTACAGTATCATCGATGTATGCCGGGCCGCGAACCGGCTCGCCCGAACAGGTAGCAGCCATTGTTGCTGAGCTACGTAGACTATACCCCGATGCGAAATGCTCACTTAATTTCTCTACTCCGCTTGAATTGCTAGTGGCAACGCAGCTCGCGGCCCAATGCACCGACGAGCGTGTGAATATGGTGACGGATAAGCTGTTCCGCAAATATCGTAGCGTCGAAGACTATGCGACCGTGAGCCAAGAAGAACTGGAACAGGATATTAAATCCACTGGCTTCTACCGCAACAAGGCGAAAAATATTCGCGCCGCCTGCCAACGCATCATCACCGAGTATGGAGGTGAAGTACCTCATACGATGCCTGAGCTATTGAGCCTGGCGGGAGTCGCACGCAAAACGGCCAATGTTGTGCTAGGCAACGCTTTTGGGATCGTCGAAGGCTTTACAGTTGATACCCATAATATGCGTTTAGCGCGCCGCTTTGGCTGGACAAAGAGTGAGGATGCAACCAAGGTTGAGCAAGAGTTGATGCGCATTGTGCTAGCGCAAGATTGGTTCGACCTTTCACACCTGCTGATTTACCACGGGCGAGCGATTTGCGATGCCCGTAAACCCCGCTGTTCGCAATGCACTCTTGCAGATTTGTGTCCCTCAGCTCTCACCAGCACCACTGCAATCAAGGGGTAACGAAGCCACGCCCTTCCCTGCGGGCGACCACAAGGGTCCCCACTTCATCCCAGCACCACTCCCGCCCCTACGAGAGCGGCCCCTTGCATCCCTGCTTTTTAGCGGTAAATACCTCGTTGGGCCGGAGGCATCATTTCTGCGATATGTCGCATAAGCTCCCGCGTGATCTCCTGTAAACCAACTTTACGCGCTTTTCCTGGCGGTAATGCTGGAAGGTACGGAAGGCCAATTTGAATTTGTACGCGAGGAAACCAGCCACGCCCAGCACGCAACACGCGGCGCGTCCCTGTATGCGCTACAGGAAGCAACGTAGCCCCAGAGTGCAGGGCCAGCATAGCAATACCGGGATGTGCGGCAATCATCTGCTCCTGCCGTTCCACTGTACCTTCGGGGAAAAAGACGATGGCACGCCCGTCCCGCAGATAGGACAAAGCCCGTTCTAGGGCGACGCGATCGCCTTCGCCGCGATGTACCGGAATTTGTCCAGTTATCTTGCATAACCAACCCACGATAGGCCAGCCAAACATTTCTGCTTTCGTAAAGAACCAGACGCGGCGCGTGGTAATCAGGCTCAACAAAAGTGGGTCAAACCAGCTCAAATGATTGGCTACGATCAGCAGCGCCCCTTTGGGAGGAACGTGCTCTCGACCACGGACACGGTAGCGACAGACCAGATGTGCGAGCAGCCATGCTAGGTTACGAATTACCCAATACGCTACCGAGCCAAAAAAGGTTCTATTAGCGACCTTCTCGCCTGTATTTATATGCGCACCCATAACGCACCCGGCAAAATCTTGGCATCATAAGAGGTGGCACTCGTTGTTTCGCCGTCCATTTGAATATTGACTGGCTGCTGGCTCTGAATATGCACTGAGCGTGAGCGATAAAAGGTCACTTCGGGTAGTGTACTGTGTTCCCCTTTTTGCACCTGCGGCAGGAGTTTTAGGGCACGTGTAAGGGGCGTGTAGCTGATGGTGCAGATATCGAGCAGCCCATCGCAGTAGCTCGCGGTTGGGTTGATGCGAAAGCCAGCCCCATAGGTTGGGCCATTCGTAACTGCCATTAAGACATAACGCCGATTGGGAACTGCTTTGCTCTCTTCATAGCCATCCACAGTAAAGGTCAACCACGGACAACGTTGATAGCCAAAGAGGAGTTGCTTGATCGTTGTGCCATAGTAGAGACGCGACCCACTCATGAAGGGTATTTTCTTCATCCAACTCGCGGCTACTGCGATATCCGCGTCGAGTCCGACGCTAAAAGAATTGGCGAAATACCTGCCGTTGACGATGCCAGCGTCCGAGTCAACGAGGCGACCCGTAAACGCTCGCTCAATTGCTTCGGCAGGATCGTGAGGTAATTTCAGTGTATGCCATGCATAGTCATTGCCTGAACCTGCCGCGACAATGCCGAGGGGAACACGTCTGCCAGCCGTGAGGATGCCATTAACAACTTCATGGACGGAGCCATCGCCCCCAACCACAATTATTGCTCGCCCTTCCTGCGCCGCCTGCATAGCACGCTCCTGCGCTTCGCCTTGGCTGGTTGTTTCTACGTATTCTGTTGATGGTTCTTGCGCCATGCGTTGACGTAGTAATGCACGAAACTTCTCCATGTGACCACGATTGGCGGCGGGATTGAGGATCACAATAGCGTTAGCAGAGGACTGCGTTGTCTCCATAGCAAGGCTCCTTCTCTGGACATTTAAATTTAGTTGATTGTATCACGTTCAGCTTATCGCTACAATCCACTGATTAAGTAGGGGAAATCTTTTGCAGAGGTATATCACGACGCAGTTTGTTGTGTAGTATACTTTAGCGTAATGAACGCGAGGGCACGGGCCGATAAATCGGCGGTGGCGGCGATGAATCGCGCCCTACTGTGGATTCATTCGTGAGTATCATTGGCTAGTGGGCGCAATCAATCAACTCCTACATTTTACAGAGGAGGCGCATGAGCAAGCGGTATCAGGCAGTGCAGCATGGTAAGCAACAGGTCAGTGAGGAAGTTATCGATATGAAGTATAACGATCTTCCGTGGCAACATACTGGTGCGCGTCGCTATTATCTCCTCTTGCTTGTCGGATTTCTGCTTTTTTATCCGGTACTTGACCCGATGCTGTTTGGCTATGGCACGAGTGGGAGGTTAGCAGCTTTTGGGGATGCTGGCTATTACGTGATTCTGGCTCTGGGCTTGAATATCGTGGTTGGTTTCGCGGGATTATTAGACCTGGGTTATGTCGCTTTTTTTGCGATAGGAGCTTATACCTGGGGCATCGTTGGTTCGTCACAATTTACCATTCTGACCAACATTCCTTTGAACCCACAACTCTGGCCGTGGCTCTTCTGGCCTATGCTGGCGATCGCTGCGCTTTTTACTGCCCTGTGGGGAGTGGTATTGGGAGTGCCAACCTTGCGCCTTTCGGGCGACTATCTGGCTATTGTCACACTTGGTTTCGGGGAAATAGTGCCCGTGGTTGTGCTGGAAATGGATAAAATCTCCAATGGCGCAAATGGCATTATCGGCGTCAAGTCACCCGCTTTCCCTGGTATCTCCTGGTCTACCATCACGCCGCTGCCGTATTATTATTTGATTGTGGCACTGATTGCCTTCTCCGTTTTTGCCAATATTCGCTGGCGCGATTCGCGTTTTGGGCGAGCCTGGTTAGCCAGCAGTGAAGATGAGGTTGCCGCCGCGTCATCTGGCATCAACCTCGTGCAGACAAAGCTCTTTGCCTTCGCCGCTGGGGCGTTTTTCTCTGGGATCGCGGGAGCCTATCACGCTGCCAAGCTCGGTCTCGTCTCGCCCGATGACTTTAATTTTGGCGACTCTATCATCTACTTGTCGATGATCGTGATTGGGGGCATTGGCAGTATCCCTGGTGTCATAGTGGGGGCACTTCTTGTGTATGGTTTCAATGAACTGGTGCTCTCGCAACTCGATGCGCTCTCCTCAAGCCCAGGCAATATTTTCTATAGCGTAACGATTGCCATAGAGCATGTTGCGCCAGGCTTTACCTTCGGGAATATTCGCAACATGATTTTCGGCTTATTACTGGTTCTGCTGATGATTTTCCGACCAGAAGGACTGATACCGAATGTTCGTCGCAGGAGCACATTGCGCATTATCAAGCAAAAAGAGCAAAGGATACGAGCCGATAACGAGGATGAACGGGTCAAAACGGTTCCGTTAGACAGCCAACATGGTGAACCAGATGTTGATGATGGGTTGCACATAGAAAATCTGTGAATTGTTCCAGACTACTGAGGTGAAGAGACTGATGATATACTAGAGAAATAATCTTCAAGAGGAGGCACAAACAAGTCATGACGCATTCGCACTCTTGGTGGCAAACGGGGGTAATTTATCAGATCTACCCACGTAGTTTTCTCGATAGCAATGGAGATGGGATAGGAGATATCGCTGGTATCACGAGCAAGCTGGATTATTTACGCTGGCTGGGCGTTGACGCTCTCTGGCTTTCGCCCATCTATCCGTCTCCGATGGCCGATTTTGGCTATGATATTACGAATTACACCGATGTCCATCCGCTTTTCGGGACCTTGGCGGACGTGGATACGTTGTTGGAGCAGGCACACCAACGCGACCTCAAAGTGATTCTCGACTTTGTCCCCAACCACACCTCTGATGAGCATCCCTGGTTTCAGCAGTCGCGTTCAAGCCGCAGCAACGAGCGACGCGACTGGTACATCTGGCGCGACCCTGCGCCGGATGGTGATCCGCCCAATAACTGGATCAGCAGATTTCACGGATCAGCCTGGCAGCTTGATGAGCAGACTGGGCAGTATTACCTGCACATGTATGATGTGAAACAGCCCGATCTGAACTGGCGCAATCCCAGGGTGCGCCAGGAGATGTTTAATGTTATGCGCTTCTGGCTCGACCGGGGCATTGATGGCTTTCGCATAGATGCCTTGGAGGTACTGCTCAAGGATGAGCAATTTCTTGATAATCCGCCGAATCCTCTGTGGAAACCTGGTGATCTCCCCCATACCAGTCTGATAGAACACTACATCGTAGACCAACCAGGGATGCATGATATTATGCAGGAGATGCGGAAACTGGCAGAGAGCTATAGTGAGCGCGTGCTCATCGGTGAACTCTATTTGCCTTTGGAGCGTCTGATGCCGTACTACGGCGAGGAGCTTGACGAGATTCATCTACCCTTCAATTTCCAATTCGTGACCATGCCGACATGGGAAACACACGCTATTCGCCAGGCGGTCGAGGTCTACGAAGCGGCTCTACCGGAGGGCGCATGGCCCAATTGGGTGCTGGGCAATCATGATATGACACGTATTGCTACCCGTGTGGGTCGATCACAGGCACGGCTGACACAGATGCTCTTGCTCACTCTGCGCGGGATTCCGACTTGCTACTATGGTGATGAGTTGGGTATGCAAAACGTTCCGCTATCGAGAGAAATGATGCATGATCCTATGGGAAAGGAACAGCCTGAAAAGAGTCGCGACCCAGTACGCACTCCTATGCAGTGGGATGGCAGTGCTAACGCGGGCTTCAGTCTCGCAGGAGTAAAACCGTGGTTACCGGTGGCAGATGATTACCAGACGTATAATGTGGCGGCTGAGCAAGAAGATGCGCGCTCCTTCCTGAGGTTTACGCGAATCTTACTCAACATTCGACGCTCTTATGCCGCATTGACCCTTGGTTCGTACCAAACAGTGGAGCAGGAGCAGGCGGCCTGTTTCGTTTACCAGCGCCAGTATGCTAACGAGTGCTGCGTTGTGGCTCTCAATTTTTCAGGAGAAGAGCAAGTGGTGACGCTGTCGGAACATGGTCACGGTCGGATATTGCTCTCCACGCAGGTAGACGTTGAGGGACGCATTCCCCTAGCAGAGGTACACTTGCGAGGGAATGAAGGTTTGCTCATTGAGGTGGAGGCGTCATCCTTACTGGATTGATTTTTATCAAATGTATCAAAAGGTCAACGGAAGGAGGAAAACACTTTGAAAAAACCGATAAGACTACTGGTTTTGCTGCTAGGAGTGTGCGGGTTTGGAATGATCCTCCTAGCTAGCATTGTCCGTCTCGGTGTAGTATCGATTATAGGCATTGCCATGCTCGTTGCCGCAGTTGTCATGGCTCTCGTAAGTGCCTTCAGGGGAGGAAACGGGAATGACACTGGTTCGTACCGAATACCGAGGACGTGAGGCATGCGAAAGACACCGTTGAACAGAGTGACCAAGGGAAGAGGTCCAGGTAAAGGTGTTCTAGAAACAGCTTTAGCCCTTTCCCGTTAACCAATTCTTGGCTTATGAAATCATAACCAACGGCAAACCTGCTAACGATATGGGTATATAAAAAAAACCATAGCGGTGAATTTATGCAATATATACTACAAATCATTGTAAAATACAGGCTTTTAGTGCAATTTCCTCACTTATCCCACTTTCGAATTCATAACACTTGACAAATAAGTATAAGGCTGTGTAAACTTGTGACTATGTTGAAGTTACGGAAAGAGGAACTCAGCGAGAGTATAAGCTCAATCTATTCGTCGTCTGAGGTGGGGGCAACCAGGTTATGGATGAGTTGAAAACCGATGGGGATATACCCCCAGAAATGCGGCGCGAACAGATGGTGGCTTTCGTGAAATCGCATGATTTTGTGCGCGTTAGTGATCTCAGTGCGCGGTTTCATGTGTCAGAGGTCACGGTGCGTGGGGATCTCGATGTATTGGCGGAGCGGGGCCACATCCGGCGCATCCGTGGTGGGGCAATGCCCCGCACAGTGCCGCATCCAGAGCGTCCTTTTGAAGAGATGCAGAGCGCACGAGTGGACGAAAAGGCCATTATTGGTCGCGCTGCCGCAAGCCTTGTCTCTCATGGTGAAACAGTTATTTTAGATGTTGGAACCACCACCACGGCTGTGGCTCGTGCGCTTGTCAAGCGTGAGGATTTGTATGATATTGTCGTATTTACGAATGCGCTGAATATCGCAATCGAACTTGAGCCAGCGATACCACGTTTTACGGTAATTGTCACCGGCGGTACATTACGTCCCATGCAGCACTCGCTAGTTGACCCACTAGGTGGACTAATGATCGAGCGGATCAATGCGCACACTGTATTTCTTGGCTGCAACGGGATTGAAGCCAATGGTGGTATTACCAATGTAAATCTACCTGAGGCGGAAATCAAACGGCGCATGTTACAGGCAGCACGCAGACGTATTGTGGTTGCAGATGGCTCTAAAGTGGGCGGCATTGAACTAGCTTATCTTTGCAGCGTTGATGAGATTGATTTGCTTATCACAGACAGTTCAGCAGATCCGGCGATAGTGAGTGCATTGCGCGAAAGAGAGCTAGAGGTGCTGTTAGCAAAATGAGATTTAGCGAATTTGAAAAAGCAAAGGAGGGATTCAAAAGCACTCCTATCTTAAAGGGTAGGAGATAATGCAGAGCAGTCGAAAACACTGTTGTATTTTGTGGCTACACATGTGGATGTATTCTCGTCATCATATGTTGTCATCCTCACAACGATAGGAGTAAGGTCAATGAACGACACCAACAGGCTGATACAGGAATTAACCGAAGGTAAAATCGGTCGGCGCGATTTCATAGTTCGTGCGCTTGCGCTTGGCGTATCTCTCGGTGGTATAGAGTCCATCATGGCAGCATGTGGCGGTGGTACTACTACCACTACCACCAGTAACAGCACGACCATTAAGTATGCTAACTGGGCCTCGGCAGAGTCCGCAACGAAAACGCAAATTGACCAGGCCATTCAGGCTTTCCAAACGCAGAACAACGCCAAGGTTAGCAATATAGCTATCCCTTTTGATCAGATGCTCCAGCAACTTGAGACTATGACCAATGGTGGCAACCCTCCTGATGTGGTGGAATTGAGTGGCAACTGGCCGTATACGCTGGGTGGCAGTGGGGCACTGCAACCGCTGAACTCATACATTGGGAGTTGGCGCAATGATGCTTTCACGAACAGCTTCGAGGTGGGTACCTACAAGGGCAATGTTTATGCTGTCCCTTTCAGCATCTCTCCCCATGGCTTCTGGTATAGCAAGGACTTGATGACCACAGCGGGGCTGGATGCTACGAAACCGCCGACGACGATCGACGAACTGAACAGCCAGATGGCAAAGCTACGTGCCAAATTACCTTCTGATGCCTATCCTATCGGCATCGATATATCCAAGACTGAGTATGCACTTGTCGGCTTCTGGCCGTGGATTTGGACCTTCGGTGGCAATCCGATGGTGGACGATGGCAAAGGGAACGTTACTATTAACTGGGCTGATGATGGAACGGTGGCTGCTTTCCAATGGTTGCAGGATTTGGTGAAGAAACAATGGACACCGCCTGACCAGGCTATCAAGGCCGAGCGCGAATTGATGGCGAATGGGAAGGTTGCCTTCAAACTGGATGGCCCTTACCTGACGGGCATTCTTGGCAATACCAACCCAGCACTCAATACCGTCGCTGCCGTCAATCAGCATTTCGGTGTCACGACGACTCCGGTGGGACCAGGGCAGAGCGCGCCTGTTACGGCAGCCGACATTCATAACCTGGGTATGTCAGCGCAGGCGAGCAACAAGGACCTGGCGTGGAAGTTTATTCAATATCTGACCACGAATAAGAGTGTACTTACTAACTACCTAGTCACCGAGGGTATCTTCCCTCACAAGAGCGATGTGGTGACTGGTGGAACCTATGCCAACCTTTTCTCGGATACGATTAGCCAGGCTTTCATCACCAAAGTTATTCCAACTATGCGTCCACCCACCTACGGCCCGACGTATGATTCGGCGGCCAACTTTGTTGTTACCGCTTTACAGGAGATCGCAGGTGGGGTACCTGTCAAAGCGCGTCTCCAGCAGTTGACTGAAGAAGTTAAGACGGTTTATTCTTAGGGATAAAGAGTCATATCTGACGTGGTATGATGGAGATTAGCAAAGGCAGGTAGGGGAGCAGTTGAAGGGAAGCCGGGTTATTCACCTGGTTTCTCTCCGACTGCTCCGGTTTCGTGCGTCGTGGAGGTGGCAAAGACGTTCCAGGCGCGCTACACTCGAGGAGAAAGATAACGATGGCCTTGGTCAATGCAAATGCTGAACAGCCCGGTGCTGCCCTCGTACCCAAGGGCAAGCCGCGCAATAGCCAGGGGTTAGATGGCCCTCTGCTGATTTTGGTTTTATTGGTGCCATCGCTTATTTTATTGATCGGCGTTATTTTCTATCCCGTTTTCAACACGGTGCTGTTGTCGTTTCAATCGCTCAACATGGCTGAGCCGCTGCTTAACCACTGGGTCGGGCTGGAGAACTACACCAAAATCCTGACCAATCCTGTCTTTGACTTCTGGCACTCGGTTGGCTTCAGTGCGCTCTTCAGTATCACCTCGACGGTTATTGCCTTTGTGATTGGCATTTCCTTCGCACTGCTGCTTAACCAGCAGTTGCGCTTTCAATTGCTGTGGCGCGGCCTGGCACTGGTACCGTGGGTATTACCTTACGTGGTCGTGGCTTATCTGTTTTTCTACATGTTCAATTCGCAGTATGGCATCATCAACCAAGTCTTGACCTCCATCAACCTCTTTGGCTGGCAACCATTTCCACATCCCCTAGCGTGGTTCGGTGGTGAAGGCAACCTGGCCATCATAGCTACCATTTTCGCGGCTATCTGGAATAAGTTTCCTTTCTTTACCTTGATGTTGCTGGCCGGATTGCAAACTGTTCCGCAGGACCTGGTCGATGCTGCTACCGTGGATGGTGCTGGTCCCTGGGCCAAATTCTGGAACGTGACCGTGCCGGGACTGCGCGGTATTATTGTGATTACCACCACCTTGGAATTTATCTGGGGCCTCAACGAGTTTGCTATCATCTGGGCCATGACCAATGGTGGCCCTGGTAACGCCACGAATAACATCGTTATCAATATCTATCGCACCGGCTTTATTGATGAAAGTATCAGTTATGCCGCCACTATGGGTGTCCTCTGGCTCTTGATGCTGTTGGTGTTCACCTATTTCTATGTTCGCATTATGGAAGGGAGAACTGAATCCCGATGAAAGAAGACCTATCGAACCCGATGGTGCAGGAACAGGAGAAAGTAGAGGCCCAACTGCCACCTAGCGCCGAACAAGAAGATGCGGAATCCGCGCCACAAAGCCATTCACAGATCAAGGTCCCTGCCAAACGTCGATTCACCTGGAGTCGGCTCGTACTTTACCTTATCCTTTTTGTTCTGCTCGTATACGCGTTTTTCCCAACATTCTGGCTGCTCTCGACCTCAATAAAGCCACAATTGGAGGCATTCCAGAATCCGCCGACGTGGTGGCCGCATATGCTGACGTTTTATAGCTACCTGATTTTACCGGCAGATCAACAGGGCTTCGTGACCTATTTCAAGAATAGCTTGATTGTCAGTATTTGCACCACAATCTTGACGCTGCTAGCTGCGACTCCGGCGGGCTATGTGCTTTCGCGCTTTCGGTTTCGGGGAGCGAGGGCTTTGTTATTGGTTATCCTGGCGACACAGATGTTCCCATATGTGACCATTCTGATCTCACTTTATACGCTCTTCCGCCAGTTGAACCTGCTCAACACCTACCCAGCGTTAGTGTTGTCGTTCACAACCTTCTCGCTGCCATTTAGTATCTGGATGATTAAGGGATTCTGCGATACGTTGCCAACCGATTTGGAGGATGCTGCTCGAGTGGATGGCTTGAGCCGGTTGGGGTCGCTGTGGGCTATTGTGATACCCATTATCATTCCGGGCGTGGTGGCAGTAGGCTTTTTCGCCTTCCTCAACTCCTGGAACGAGTTGCTCTTTGCTTTGACCTTGACCAGCAGCTCCGATATGCGCACGATACCACCTGGTTTTGTGCTGACGTACATTGGTGAGTTCCAGGATCGTTGGCCTGACATGATGGCAGCCAGCGTGGTGGTCTCTCTGCCGATTGTGATACTCTTCACCGTATTCCAGAAACAGCTCGTTAGCGGACTGACGGCTGGTGCGGTGAAGGGGTAAACCTTTGTCATGCAAGTATAATGCGCCCACCAGGCTTGCAGCCTGGTGTGCGCATTCTACTTGCATGACAAAGAACTATTTTTTACTCTCCAGCGCACATTTTGAGATGGATGCTGGCTCCCTGGTGATTAGCGTCCAGTGCTAACGCGCGAGAGAAGTGTGATTGAGCTTCCGTGTACTCGGTGAGGCCGAGATGACCAAGGCCGAGCATATAGTGACAGTGGACGTGGTTGCGTTTGTTCAAGTCGTCCTCGAAGACTAGGAAGTCGGGGAGTGAGACGGCGAAATAGTCGATCTTTATGTTGTCGAACAGGTGCTGTTCGCCGTAGTCGATCAGCTTATTGAAGCGGCGTTTGGCCTCCTTTTCGTTTCCGAGTTTGAGCCAGGCCAAGCCTTGATAGAAGATCATGTCTGGTGGTTGGTCATTGTAGAACATGGCGCTGGTTGGCTCCGCGAGACCTTGTGATGCTACGCGGAAATGTTCTGTCGCTTTCGCGGTCATGTCCAGTTGCTCGTATGCGCAGCCCAGGCAGTAATAGATGTTGTTTTCTTGCGCACCGACCAATTTCCCTTCGCCGAGGTTGCGCGGGTAGAGCAATGCCTGCTGTAGTGTTGCGAGTGCACCCTGGGCTTGTTGGAGGTAGAGAAGGTGTTTGCCTAACTCAACTTGCGCCAAGACATATTGGCCTGTTACTTTGCCTTCGTCTCCTTCCCACGGGTGGAAGATGCGTGCTGAGAGCAAGCTGAGGGCTTTTTCATGCTGATTGAGCGTGTTGAGCAAGGTGATGTATTCAAGGTACAGATCATCGCGAGCAGTGACCAGTGCAAAATGGCTTTGCAAATACGCCAGTCTTTGCGCTGGTGAATAGCCCACTTTTTTATGGAGTTGGTCCAGTTCGTAAAACACCCTGGCATCGCCTTGATTACAGGCAAACGCGGTTGCAAGGGAAGATAGAGCGGCATCTGGCTTGCCCTCTATGTTGTAATAACCGAGTGCCAGATTACGATGGACGGTGGCGAAAGAGTCATCGGCTTGTCGCGAGGCTTCCCAATGCTGGATAGCTTCGGCATGACGTTTCTTGTCATAAAGCAAATTGCCCAGGTAGTAATGTGCCTTCGCATCGTCTGGATGGGCTGCTATAGCAGTTTCTAGTACCAGCAGATCGTCCAGGCTATTGGGGAAACAATAAGCGGGTGAGGCGGTGCTTGCCGCTTGTCGATATGCTTGCGCCAGTGTGAAGTTGCCCAACTTTTCGTAAAGATAGCCCAGGTAGTAATGCAGCATTGGATAGGCTTGCTGGTTTGTATCCACAACAAGGCGGTGCAATACAGCAGTGCTTTCCTCAAATAGTCCACAATGCATATAATCGGTGGCCAGAGCAATAGTAGGAGCGCAATTTATTGGGTTTAGTGAGACATCAGGCGTATTGATTCTTAGTAAGCGAGTCAACTCGTGCAATGCTACTTCGGCCTGGTTTTGTTCTTCTCGTGCAATGTGCAGCAAATATCGCTCATTGTGCGCACCAAAATCGGCTATGTCGAGCTGGATGGTTTCCTCGGCTATATGCAGGGCTTCCTCCAGGCGTCCCAGTTTACGCAGGAGTGCTACTTTAAGGTTGCGAGCTTGATAATGCCGGGTGTTACGGGTTAGTGAGCGATCGACCAGTTCTAATGCTGCGAGATAGTCATGCTTTTCGCACGCGATCTGGGCAAGGGAGAAATAGGCGCTATCTTGCCACGCTGATGACCAGATTGCTTTATAAAAGGCGGCGAAGGCTTCGTCGAGGCGTCTCTGCATTTTCAATGTGACGCCCAATTGGTAGTAGGCTTCGCTATCATAGGGGTTGGAATTGTGCCGCGTGAGGGTGGCAATGGCTGCGCGGAAATGGGCTTCGCTGGCGTGGAACGATCCTCTGCGCAGCAAGAGCGTGCCTAGGGCGACATTGATGCGGATATCGCCTGGGTCACGTTTTAGACCTTCACGATAGTACGGATCAGGTTCGAATGTCGCGTGACGATACTGTTCGAGGTGCAAGCCAGCCAGATATAGCCCCTCGTTTGTGCTTATTTCTGCTGGAAGAGAGAGTGGCTGTGCCGCCGCAGGCAGTTTTTCGATCTCCGGCTTTTTGGGTTGGTACGTGATGAGCAGATTGCCACGTGCATCCTTGACCGTGGTGACGAGGTCGTCAGGCGCATCTTCACTAGCCAGTGGCACCAGCGTGGAGAATGTCTGGGTGGGCGAAATTGTAGTGGTTTCGCTGATATAGAACTGGCTCTTGCCTTGAAGTTCGATTACCGCGTTAGCAAAGACAGAGGTGGCGTAGACCTGTAAGCTGGCTGTGTGGGCGATGTGGGCGGTGCTGTCAATGTCCAGATTTATTGCTACATCTATTGAGGCGTTTTTGACGACGCCAATGTTTTTATAAGGTAGAAAATATTGTGTAAACGATTTTTCCTCGTATGGTTGAAGCCAGGAAAAGTCCGGTTGGTTGTCGGTATAGACGCCGGTCATGAGTTCGATGTATGGGCCGTCTTCGTCGGTCAGGTTACGGTCCCAGGCTTGCCCGAACTCGCCATGGCCCCAGGTCCACTGCTTTTTACCTGGCGAAATATGATGGTTGGCAATATGCAGAATACCGGCCTGTTGCGCGTGATCGTAGCCACCGACAAAGTTGTAGTCTGAATGGAAGGCCATGTAAGAGGTGGGTACTGGAATGTTTTTGTAGCGTGAGATATCGACGCCAGCGGAATAATCTACTTTATAGTAGGTTCCTGTGGCTATAGGAAATCTGGATACGTCGCGTCTGCCATGGTCAAAGACGGCATGGACGTCGGGTGGGAAGATTGATTGTGTATGCTCGTTGACCGAGACTGCTGGATTGGCCCACCAGAGGAATGTTTGCGGTTCTGGTGTCCGGTTGTACAATTGGACCTTGATTTCCAGATAGGCTTTTCCAGGATAGAGCGTGAAGCCAGCGGTCATTTTCGTGCCATTGATGCGGTCGATTTCACTGACCCAGACGGTTTTGCTGCCATCGTTATGATGCTCAAGGGCATATTCGACCGGCCCAAAGGTGTTTGGGCGATGATGTTGGGGCCAATTGAACTCGATGCCACCAGAAATCCAAGGGCCGGCGAGTCCAACCAGAGCAGGTTTGATGACCCGGTTGTAGTAGACGAAATCGTAGTTATTGGTTTTATCGAGTGCGCGGTAGATGCGACCGCCGAGTTGCGGCATGATTTCGATGTGGAGGTACTCGTTCTCAAGAAACACGATGTTGTATAAAACGGGTCTTTTTTCGTCTTGAATCTTGTCTATGACCGGATAAGGGTATACTTTTCCCGAACTGCCCTGATAGACGCGTTTCTCCAAAAACATGGGGTTTTTGTCTGGTTCACCAACACCATAGGTTGGGATTTCGATCTGCTCTTCCCAGATATGTACGGAGGATGTAGTCATTGGTGGTGCTCCCTTTTGATGTGCGAGATTATGTATGTTTTTTATCATATCATGCAGGGGATACCTCTTAAACGTCAACTTAAACCCCACCCCACACCCAAGGGTTACCTATCTCCCAGACAGGGTTTCCGCAAGAGGTGTCCCTACAATGGACGGAGTGGCTCCACGTGTGCATCTATCCATGGTAGGAGAACTCTGCAGTCGTTCTGAGACAATGGGGGGGGGATGTTCACAGAGATTGCTATCTTGCATTTCTAGCGTTTTTGCCTATCTCGCGCAAGATACGATTAAAGAGATCCGATGGAGGTAGGGTATCGAGGTTGAGTTGGGCATCCTTGGGGAGAGATGAAATAGATGGAACGGTAGTAAGTGGGCCAGAGATAGCGTCAGAGGTGAAGGTGTCAGTACTCTCATCGATTGTAAGTGTTTCTGACTCAATGTTGCGAGGTGGGGGTGACTTCTCCTGGCTAGCTTGTTCCAGAGCGTTGGCAAAGGCTTTTATGCTGGCAAAACGTCGGGCAGGGTCTTTGGCAAGGGCCGTCATTACTACTTGCTCGATTACAGGTGATAGGGAGGGGTTTTCATCACGCAGGCGAAGGGGAAGAACATCTCTGTGCTGATATGCCAGTTGTATGAAATTACCGCTAAAAGGAGTTGAACCACAGAGCCACTCGTAGACCACTATGCCTAAAGAATACTGATCACTGGCTGGACGAGATTCATTGCGGAACTGCTCAGGTGCCATATAAAGAGGAGTACCTACAATGACCTTAGCCTCCATGTTCAATGTAAGTGTACTACGATTCACAACGGAAAGGCCAAAATCACTGAGTAAAACTTCATCTTTGGTTCTCACTAGTATATTCTCTGGTTTGATGTCGCGGTGGATCAGATGCTGGTCATGTGCATATTGTAAAGCATCAGCCACTTGCTTAACATATGAGACGACCGTTGCTAATGGAAGGACAGAACCTCCAGGGTGCCGTTCTCGTAACGAGCCATTGGGAGCATAATCCATCACCAGATAAAGAGTATCTTTCTCCAGGCCAAAATCGAGGACGCGCACAATGTTGGGATGGAGTAAATTAGCAATCGTGCGTGCCTCTTTGGTGAATTGCTCTTTGTCCTTATCTGTCAACTGAGTGCTTTGAACTTTGATGGCGGCTTTAGTGTTGAGAAGAATATGCTCACCCAGGTACACCTCGGCGAAACCGCCCTCCCCAAGCTTACGAGTAATATGATAATTACCAAATTGTTGTCCTACATAGTCAGCCATTTTGCGACCTCCTCAAATAAGCTCAGGCTTTCATGAGCATTATGGCAGATATTCAGTGCGTGAAGGCTGTCTGATCTTTGTTGTTCCATACAAAGCGTTGACCGTCCCAGGCAATGACGGTACTTACTTGTTCCAGGTCAGCAAGCTTGAAACCAGGAGGCATGGGCAGCTTGGTATCTACCATTACGATTGTCGAGACTCCACAGCCGGGTCCATTCGTGGCAATATTAACGAGCCGACGTGCGCTATCTGGTGTAAAGTTAGCGGGAAAATCCATTACTACCAGGACGCGATAAGGTACAGCGACTCCACCAGCCCGTTTGTATTCTTCCAGCGTTCGGTATTGTCCACGTAAATACTTTCGAATGATATTTCCCATGTGTTCGGTCAGATCGACCAGTTGCTGATCAATTTGTGCTGGTTGAATCCATGCCCGACCAGTGACCAGTGCTTCATCATAATCGGCGAGTTGCATAAAGCCCGCTACGTTCTGACCCAGCGCAACCGGGTCAACGAGGGTAAAATGAACCATGCCAGGAGACTGGGTAGCTATTAAGCGAAACATGAATGCTTGAATGGCTTCTATTGCTGTATTCCTTGCTGCACCCGTAGCCTTGAAGAGAATATTCTCTCCACCAGGACAAGAGACGAAGAGCGGTAAAGGCGGTAGGTTGCCCAATGGAGACTTCAAGGTTACGGTGCCGAGACGAGTTGAGGAGAATGTTGGTACACCTGGCTGCCATTTTTTCCACATTGCTTCCGAAAAGGCTGCACCTGAAAGACCTGCTTCTCGCGTGTAAGTCTCAACGTCAAGCCGCAGTGCTTTCACTTGTTGCTGCAATGTTTGCTCCAGTTGCTGTTTAGATTTGTTAAAACGAGTTTGACTCTCAGTAAGTAGGCGTTGATAAGTCTGGTCAAGTTGTGCGATGGAGGCTTTATAACGAGTTTCACCTTCAACTATTTGCTGCTTGAATGGCTTCTCTAAGCCAGGTAGTTGTTGAGTATATAAATCCTCTGCAAGAGATACTGTTTGTAAAAGGTTCCCATAAGACGCTTGTAGCTTAGAAAGCATGCTTTGAGTATGTTGGGTATAGAAAAAAACATAGATGAGGATTGAGGTTGAAACGAAGGTTAAAAGACATGTTAAGATGAACACGGTATGTCTGGTTGTGTCATTCAAGAAGCCACCTAAGATACTTGTAAGTATAAAGTATAAGGCAGCAGCAATAATAAACCCACATATACCAGCTAGTAATGATCGCCGTCGCGGTTTATAATTTTCTACTAACGTCTTTACCTGCCTGCTTGTCTGCTCTGATGCTAACTGATAGGTAGCCATTAGCTTATCAAAACTGCTACCACTTGGAAATGCAGAGGTATCTGGAAACTCCCTACGTGACGTTTGCGCAGGTAAAGTATCTTGCCACCTTGTTCTATTTAGAGCATAGTGAGTTGAGTTTATCGACTCACGAACAGATCGTATTGCTGTGTCTACGGGAGCTTTTGTACGTTGCAAATTAAGTTCAATAGTTGATTTCTCATTGCGCCAGGCTGTTTCAGTAGCTCCTTTGCTACGCTGCCAGGTTGACTCAGCAGTTTCTTTTTCACGTTTGAGACGTGACTCGGCAGCGGACTTTCCCCCCTCGAAATCATTGGCGATAGTTTGAGAACGCTGGATGATATCGAGCTGTTGTTGTAGTACATTCTTCGTTGGCACTTTGCGCTCTTCCTCATAGCCCAAAATAAGAGTATAGATAATTCTGGTTATCAGGATAACACAACTATTAGCAATTTCAAGGGGCAATTCTCAAAAAGTCGATGAGTTTAATTCACTTTTCGTTTAAATAGTAAAGACGAGAAAGGTTGAAGTTGTGACTACAGTAGAGTATATTTACTGTGATGAGTTTTGATAGATATTGACTTCAATTTCCGGCTCTTTGATGCCGCTAAGTCACCAGGGATATTCATGAAAGAGGAGATAGAGGGATGATTGCCAATGTAGGACGAAAGCCTGATGCCAATCAATCGATCCGATCGCTATTTATTATTGGGGTAGTCGGATTGATCCTGGCAGCCAGTGGTGTTACCTGGCTGCTAGGTGGATATGCACAAGAGCAAATATTGCTGGCACAAAAGCAAGCACAAGAGCAGGCACTGCTGCCATTAAGAGCTACAATGTATAAGGGTACTTGGGTTGAGAAAGAGAACCCACTTTTTGTTATTACAACGATTAAGATCAATAATAATGGGGTGAATATGACTATTCAAGTATCAGGTAATTGCCGTGAATTAACGTATCTGCCTTGTGATATGGGTACTTACACTCAGAAGTTTACCGGTGAACCTTTCACAATCTTGTTGGTTTTCACTGACTCCAATGGAACACGGAATAGTTGGCCTCTTGTAATGAATTTGAGTAACACTGATGGTACCAAGCTTCAGGTTTTGGTTAATAACACCTACAGCGGTTTTTTCGATAAGACATGATCTGGTGTTCATCGACGAATGGTATTCCCATCATTTCTGACATCCCTTCAGGCTTGTTCTGTTGACCAAATGATGCCTTGTTCCTGTTTTCAGTCGGGGTCCAAAAACCTCTCCGTGTACGTTCTCTCGTGGTCGCCCGTCGCCGTCTGTCATTCTGAGCGCAGTGAAGAATCCCTCGTGGCCCGGAGATTCTTCGATGCGCTCAGAATGACACGGCTGCGCTCAGAATGACACGGACTCAGACGGCCAATCTAGAGGATTTCTTGCACTTGATTACATGGTGATTGCTCAATATAACAAATGGGCATATAATGGGGTTAGAAAAGTTACTTTTTGTTTGGAAAGGAAGGGTGGTGGGTTTTGGCGAAGAAGAAAAATAGGGCGGTGCTGGTTGTGCGGGAAGATGATATGGCACAGGCACAGCCGCTACTGGAGCAGTATCATGAGATTGCTAGTGAATTACATCGAAGTTTTAGCATAGATCAGGCTGAACCAGCTTTGACGAATATTAACAATCTACCGGAGGCTTCTCAGGTTGCGTTTTTGAAGGCGTTGGCAAAAGAACGGCATGTGGATGCCGCTGATGTTTTGCTGGCGCTCAATGAATTGAGCCCTTCGAAAAATATGCGTAAGGAAGCCAGGCGTGCATTGATACACATGGAAGAGGCGAAGATTTATCCGCATTGGGCTTTGCCGAAGGAACAAACATCGCGTTACCGCATTGTGGTTCCTAGCTTTGACGCCGATGAAGAGTTGCCTTCTGATAATAATGTCGGTGATTTTATTGAGGAGGACGAGAGTGAGGACTATGATTATGACGATGTTGATATTGATGAGCTGTCACCAGAGAGAGTCGTTGAAACTTTTGTCTTGTTGTGGGTAAAGAGCATATTTTCTACTCCATATGATCTACTCACGGACGATAGCCCGCTGCGAGGCGGCCTCGCCAAAGATGAGTGGATGGAACGGCGCAAAGCCTGGGCTGAAAAGGCAAAACTCAATCGTTATGAACTAGAAACAGGCTTTATCTTTGAACAAACGGCACAAGAAAAAGAGTCTAGGCTAGCTGATGAAGCGAGTGTGGAACAGGCGACTAGCGACAACGGGACGAACCACAAGACGATTGTCCTTGATTGGTCGATGGTGTTTAACGATATAGCTTTCAATGAGCCGCTACCGGAACTTCCCCAAGCGACCCTTGTCTACAACAAAACAGGGCGACATTGGTTTTGGACAAATTATGAGCTCATTGAACAAGAGAACGGTTCGTGGCGCATTTATAACATGACGGATGAAGGCCTGAAGGCGCTGCAACTTCCGGCTACTGTGTTGCGTGAGCGCATTGAAGGACATAAAAGCTTCATAAATGAGCTTAAACAAAAGTACAACCCTACCAATAGGGAAGAGGTAGCCCCGTTGGTAGATGTAAGCCTGTGGCGTATTATACAAACTATCCATTACTACGATGCGCTTGTCAAGCAGGTGCCTCCAGAACTCGCATTATATGAGGAGATTGCCGGTCGCATGTTCGCCAGCTTGCAATATGAACGAAGTATGGTTTATACGGAAATGATAGCAGAACGCTTTAGCGAAGTGCGAGCAGACACTTTGCGACTACTGGCTAGTATACAGAAGCAGTATGGCGATTTTTGCTATGAGGAAGAGAATGATGAACGCGCTTTGCGCTTCATTGAAATGGCGGAAGAAAACTTGCGCGAGTCGTTAGTAATTGAGAATACCTTTGCGGCACATATGGCCCTGGCTGAGATACTGATGGAAGATAGCGAAGTACATCTGGATGAGGCCGTGGATCATCTGCGAGAGGCTAAGGCATTAAGTAGTGGCCCAGCGGACGAGGCCAATGTTGAGATTCAGTTGGGCAAGATTGATATTGAGCGCGAGCAAGACGAAGACGCTCTGCACCACTATCAACGAGCAATAGAACTGGAGCCAGGCTCCGCTCCGGCTTGGTTCAACCTTGCGGATGCCCAATACAAGCTCAAAAATGTTGAGGCGGCGATAGAGAGTTATCGGCATGCCATTCAGTTACAGCCTGATGATGAAAACCTTTACGTTCGGCTTAGCTTGCTGTATAAGTCGGAGCGTCAGGATGATTTGGCTATTGAGGTGCTTAAGGAAGGTTTAGATCTCAATCCAAACTCTTTTGAAATTTCCATTTCATTAGCTACATTTTTCATGACCATCGATGATTATGAGCAAGGCGAAAAGTATCTGGATAAGGCCGCAGAAATCGATGCCGATTCCCTCACGGTGGGTGTCTTCCGTTCAATGCTCGACTCTTTGCGGACTATGGCTACAAGTAAGTCAACGGGACGGAACGTTGCTGCTAAGCCAGCACGACAAGTTGTTGAGTCACTACCTGTCGATAGTGAACGCACGAGCAAACCATTCAAGCCAAGCCACCCCAAGAAAAAGAGCCGGAAGAAGAAGTAGAGCAATTTCAAGGAAAAAGCTCTTGCTATCTGCGTAACACCTCTGTATACTGTTGGCGGCAATGCTATGCTAAATGTAATGAATAAAAAAATGATGAGGTAGAAACATGGGTTATAATCCTGAGCAGCCACAGCAGCCATTTGGGCAACCACCGTTTGGGCAGCCACCATACCAGCCACCATCGACAAATTATTCAGGTGAGCAACCACCGCAGCAATATGGGCAGTATGAGCAACAAGGGCAGCAACCACCGCAGCAATATAGGCAGTATGAGCAACAAGGGCAGCAACAGCAATATGGACAACAACAGTATGGACAACAGCCACCACAATATGGGCAGCAGCAGTATGGACAACCACCACAGTACGGGCAGCAGCCATACGTGCAGAATCAATATGGTGTGCCCCCGATGGGTGTTTATGGTCAACAAAAAGATTGGCTGACGACGCTCCTTTTGTGCTTCTTCCTGGGTGTTTTTGGTATCCATCGTTTTTATACAGGGCATACAGCATATGGAGTCATTCAACTGTTAACGGCTGGTGGATGTGGCATCTGGACACTCATCGACTTCATACTTATACTTACCAACAGCTACACGGATAGTAATGGTGTCCCTTTACGAAGAGTCTAAGTCTAACGAGGATGGAAGGGGCGTTATGGTAAAGTCACTGGGAAAAGTGGGATGTTTGCTCATAGTTCCCGTTGTCTTTTTCCTGGTGCCTACTTCCTGGCTTGAATCTCGTGGCTCAATGTGTTTGATCTACCATATTTTTGGGGTACGATGTCCCGGCTGTGGTATGACCAGGGCAATCTCTAGCGCAGTGCATGGAAATTTCGAGCAAGCTCTGCGTTATAATTGGCTGGTCGTTTTTGTATTACCTCTCCTATGCTACGCCTGGCTACGCACCCTTTGGGTTGAGTATCAGAAAATCTCCTCGGGGCATTAGCTCATCAGTGATCGGGACGCTGGCGATCATAAGGGTCAATGCTATTCAATTAAGGCCAAATCCTAGGCGTATGAATGGTTTGTAGGGCGCGTTTTATCGGCAAACGGGACGGGCCGATTATTACCTGTCCCCCGGACAGGGTGCGGCAGTGGCGGCGATAAATCGCGCCCTACGGTTGGCCAGTTTATTTCATCAATGTGCATTAGTATATCCCCCCTTTCCTTCTTCTGCCGTGATATTATTACGTATGATACTGTGATACTTGTCAGAAAGAAATGGAGGATGAGAAGTGTCCAATGATGAAACTTCCGCGGGATTATGTGTGCGCGATGTAATGACGGCGAATGTTATTACGGTGCGAGAGAACGTGTTGAAGCACCACGCCGCACGATTGCTAACGCAGCATCGCATTAGTGGTCTTCCCGTTGTCAACGACGACGATGTGTTGGTGGGAGTGGTGAGCGAGTTGGATGTCATTAGCAAAGAAGGGGTGCGAGTTAGCGATATTATGACGCGCAACGTGATTAGTGTTGCTACTGATACCAAGGTGGATGACGTGCGCCACATCTTTGTGCATGAGCATATCAGGCGTTTGCCGGTGCTTGAACAAGGGAAGGTGGTGGGCATTGTGAGTCGTGCCGATTTGGTGCGAGAGGTTGCCAAGAATTGGCTCTGTCCAGTGTGCGGTGAAGTAACCTATACCGAAGAATTTTTGGAACGTTGCCCCCGTTGCTGGGCTACTGACATTGCTACCACGTCTGAACTTTCACCGCCAGGATCGTGATTTGGTCGCTATGAGATGTAGCGAAATTGACTCTATTAAGAGCGCACATGTGTTGGCAAGAAAGGATTGGGTGAACATGAAGGATACACAGCCCAGTACAAAGGGCCAAAAATCTGCCGCATTACCAAAGGGTGAGGCGAAAGATACGCTGCTCCACTATTATTACCAGATGATGTTGATCCGTCGCTTCGAGGAAAAATCGAGCGAGATGTATCAAAAAGCCCACATTGGGGGCTACTGTCACCTCAACCTGGGTGAAGAAGCCACAGTGGTAGGTTTCTGTGCTGGACTTGAAGAGCATGACTATGTGTATACAAACTATCGTGAGCATGGTTATGCGATTGGGCGTGGCATTACCTCAAACGCAGTCATGGCTGAATTATTTGGCAAGGAGACTGGCTGCTCGCATGGTCGGGGTGGTTCAATGCACCTATTTGATATTAAGCGCCATTTTATGGGAGGTTATGCCATCGTTGGTGGTCAATTACCACTGGCAACGGGAGCCGCTTTTGCTATTGCCTATCGTGGTTCACACGAGATAGTGGCCTGTCAGATGGGCGATGGCACGACCAATGCTGGGACATTTCAAGAGTCGCTCAATCTTGCCAAGATTTATCACCTACCGATCGTCTATTTTGTCGTCAACAACCAGTATGGTATGGGCTTAAAGGTTGAACAAGGTTCGGCAGTCAGCGAACTTTATCGCAAAGGCTGTGCCTTTGATATGCGCAGTGAGCGTGTGGATGGCAACGACGTACTGGCGGTGCGCGACGCTATGCGTGAAGCTGCCAAGTATGCGCGTGAGGAGCACGAACCATTTCTGCTGGAGGCGGTGAGTTTCCGCTTCAAGGGTCATTCTGTGGTGGACCCTGATCGCTATCGCGACGAGGCGGAAGTTAAAGCTGGTCGTGCTCTCGACCCCATCCCAGCCTTTGCCGCCCGACTCATAGAGGCTGGGCTTGTAGATGAAAAAGGGATTCAGGAACTTGAAGAGCAGGCAGAGCAAGAGGTTGAAGAGGCGGTAAAATTTGCCGAAGAGAGTCCAGACCCTTCAGTCGATGAGCTATTTGATTATATTTATGCGTCGGACGATGCGCAAGTAGGAGGACAGTAATTATGGCTGAGATTACCTATAGACAAGCATTGCATGATGCCATTCGCGGGGAACTGGTGCGCGATGAAAATGTCTTCCTGCTGGGCGAAGAGATTGGCACATTTGAGGGCTCGTATAAGATCACAGCGGGGCTGTTGAAAGAATTTGGTGCTAAACGCGTAGTGGATACTCCTATCGCGGAAAATGGCTTTGTGGGGATGGCGACTGGTGCGGCGATGCTGGGCTTGCGCCCCATCGTGGAGATTATGACCATCAATTTCATCGTGCTGGCGATGGACCAAATTGTCAATCACGCGGCGAAAATCTATTACATGTTTGGCGGACAATGTCCGATTCCGCTGGTCATTCGTACGCCTGGCGGGGGAGGACAACAACTGGCGGCGACGCACTCGCAAAACCTGGAGGTCTGGTTTGCGCATATACCAGGACTTAAAGTTGTGGCTCCATCGACACCTGCCGATGCAAAAGGGATGCTACGCACTGCTGTGCGTGACAACAATCCAGTCATCTTTTTAGAGAACCTCGCGCTCTATAATGTCAAGGGCGAGGTGCCAGATGACGATTACACGATTCCCTTTGGAAAAGCCCATGTTAGCAAAGAGGGTACAGACATGACGGTAATCAGTTATTCTCGTATGGCGGCAGTAGCTCTGGATGTAGCGCATCGCCTCGAAAATGAGAACAAACTGAGCGTTGAAGTGATAGACCTGCGAACTTTACGCCCACTAGATATGGAAACCGTGATTAACTCGGTCAAGAAAACCAACCGGGCGATAGTTTTCGAGGAAGACTGGCGATCCTTTGGCATAGGAGCGGAGATTGCCGCAACTTTGCAGGAAGAAGCATTCGACTCATTAGATGCACCAATCAAGCGTGTAGCCAGCGTTGAAGTTCCGCTGCCGTATTCTAAACCGATGGAGCGGGCAGCATTGACAGGCGCCAAGCAGTTGATGGCTGCGATTGAAGAACTTACACCACGTCGGAGGAGGTAAGCAATGAGTAACGTGAATATGCCCAGGCTTAGCGATACCATGGAAGAAGGTACCATTTCTCGTTGGCTCAAGAAGCCGGGTGATGCCATCAAAAAAGGGGATATCCTGGCTGAAATAGAGACCGACAAGGCGAACATGGAGCTAGAGTCTTACGATGCCGGTACACTTGAGGAGATCGTGGTGCAAGAGGGGGAGACGGTTCCCATCGGACAGGTCATCGCCGTTATTGGCTCAGGAAGTGGTGCCGCTCCCAAAAAACAAGTTGATAAGAGTGCAAGCACAACTGGTACAGAGCAAAAACAGCAAGCACAGCCCCCAACACAACAACAGCCAGCGGCGAGCAATACTGGTAAGGGAACGCCATCTCCAGCGCCCGCAGCGAGCACGGCAAAGGATGGTGCAGATGGTAAGGTTACGACTGCCGAGGAGAGTAGAGAAAGTGGGGAGAATGGGCGCATTGTCGTATCGCCATTAGCGCGTCGCATGGCTGAGGAACATCATATCGACCTGAAACAATTACAGGGGACAGGACCACATGGGCGTATTGTGCGCGATGACATCGATGATTTCCTTGAGCATCAAAAGACGGCAGGCACGGATAGTGAAGCCACGGCAAGCACGACTGCAACGACAGTCGCAACACCCCAAGCTGCGCAACAAGAGGTAGCTGCTGAGGGCCAGGCAGAGGCTACAGAGGCTGCGGGAGATATTGAGGTCAGCAAGATGACGCGCGTGCAAGCGATCATAGCACGGCGTTTGACGGAGTCGAAGCAGACAATCCCCCATTTTTATGTCAGCAACGAGGTCGATATGACCGATATTCTTGCCATGCGACAGGCCTTGAATGCCAAGGTAGAGGAAGGCGGAGTAAAGGTTAGCGTGAATGACCTGGTCATAAAGGCCGTTGCGCTGGCGTTGGAAAAGTTCCCGGAGGTCAATAGTTCTATTAAAGGCGATCAGTTCTTGCGGCACAAGAAGATCCACGTGGGAATGGCTGTTGATGTGCCGAGCGGGCTGGTAGTGCCGGTGATTCACGATGCCAATATCAAGGGCGTGCGGACTATTGCCCGCGAGGCCAAAGCCTTGATTGAGAAGGCGCGTGCCAACAAGCTCTCCGCTGTTGATTTGGACGGTGGCACGTTCTCTGTCTCCAACCTGGGCATGATGGATGTCACTGACTTTGTCGCCGTTATCAATCCGCCCCAGGCTGCTATTCTGGCAATAGCTTCTACGCGCAAGCAATTTGTGCCAGTGAATGATCTGCCCGTTGTCCGTGACATGATGCCCATGACGATGTCATCGGACCATCGCATCCTCTATGGAGCGATGGTGGCACGATTCCTGCAAGAGGTCAAGCGTCTGTTGCAGAGCCCATATTCGTTGCTTGGTTAGTGGGGAAAACCAGTCTGATTCCACCAGGGCGACCGCAAGGGATCGCCCCTACTATACACGATTCGGCTCTGCGAGCCGTTTCCCGGGTGGAAGGGCTGGACGAATATAGTAGGGGCGATCCCTTGCGGTCGCCCTGGCAAGCATATGAAAAGTGAATAATATTTGAAAGGACTACTTCTATGGCGGATAAAGCGATAGATAAAGTCAACAGAGGGATGAAGGTCATTGGGGCTGGTTTTGGACGAACAGGGACCTTGTCATTGAAAACTGCCCTGGAAGAATTGGGCTTTGCGCCTTGTTACCACATGGTCGAGGTGTTTGAAAACCCTGATGATACGGAGCAGTGGAATGCAGCTAGCAGAGGAGAAGCTGTCGATTGGAAAGCTTTTTTAGGAGGCTATCAAGCGACGGTGGACTGGCCAGGGTGCGCGTTCTATAAAGAAATTTTGCAGGCATACCCTGAGGCAAAAGTGATATTGACGGTGCGCGACTTTGATAAATGGTACGAGAGTGTACTGGCGACGATCTATGGGATGAGCAGGAGGTTCGCAGCAATGAGCGAACCTCCTGTGCGCGCCTTTGTAATACAAAAATTCATTCTCAGGGGTAGGGTACGTGTTGTACAAATGATTAACGACCTCGTCTGGGAGAAGACGTTTGGCGGCAATTTTGCGGACAAAGCGCACGCGTTAGAAGTTTTTAACCAGCATATTGAGGAGGTAAAGCAGCAGGTGCCGGCCGATAAGCTGCTTGTCTATAATGTGAAAGAAGGATGGAGGTCGTTGTGCGCGTTTCTTGGAGTTGCAGCACCGACAGATAAGCCGTTCCCCCATCTGAACGAGCGAGCGGGCTTTGCTGGCAATAGATTTCGGCAACCGCTGCAAGGAGGTAGGGTCAACGCGCTACTGGCGGTAAGCGTGGTGGCGGTACTGGCGTTCCTGCTTTTGCGGCGTGTGACAAGGCATTGAGTTTTCTGCTGAACTTGCTCTATGATAGTAATGTAGAGTTGAAGATACCACCAGTCTAGAGAGCAAGATGCATGAGTATCAGCATTGAAGAACAGACAAAATTACCGGCGGGGCCAAAGCCTCTGCCATATATTGGCAATGTCCTCGAGTTTCGACGCGATCAATTGGGCTACCTGGAGTGGCTTCAGCGCACGTATGGCGATATGGCGACGGTGTATTTAGGCACGACGCCCGTGGTGATGTTGTTCAAGCCAGAGCATGTGCGCTACATTTTGACGGAGAATCCGCGCAATTTCACCAGTCGCGAGGTTGCTTTTGGTATACTCGAGCTGATTGGTGATGGTCTGCTTACGATTGATGGGGAGGCTCATCGCCAGCAACGCCGTCTGGTGCAGCCCGCTTTCCACAAAAAGCGTGTCGAGGGCTATGCTGACGTGATGACGCAGTATACGCAGGAGATGCTCAAGGGCTGGCACAGTGGTGATCGCTTTGATATGGCAAGGGCTATGCAAGAGTTGACGTTGCGCATTGTGGCAATGTGTCTCTTTCATGTTGATCTAGCAAACCAGGTTGAGGAATTGGGACACGCCTTCACCGACATGATTGGCAACCCTGTTGGACTGCTGGAAGGCTTCTTAAATGTGCGCATCGATCAACCTTTTACTTCTTATGGGAAGCGTATGGCGGCAAAACGCTATGTTGATGCTTTTATCTACGAGTTGATTGCGCTCCGGCGGGCTGAGGGACGCGATGCCGGGGATGTGCTTTCCATGCTACTCGCTACCGAGGACGAGGAAACAGCTTTAAGCAATGCGCAAATTCGTGATCACATTATGACCTTCGTAGCGGCTGGACATGAGACTACTGCCAATGCGCTGACGTTTACCTTTTACCTGCTGGCAAGAAATCCCAAGGTACGCGAAAAACTGCTGGCTGAGCTAGAAACGGTGCTGGCAGGTCGCACGCCTACGCTAGATGATCTACCGAACATGCCATATACCGAATGGGTGCTCAACGAATCGATGCGTATGTACCCACCCGCCTGGACAATTGGTCGCCATGCCAGCGAAACCTTTGAGCTAGATGGTGTCCACTTCCCTGCTGGCACTATGGTTATGTCAAGTCAGTGGGTTATTCAGCGCTTGCCCGATGTATGGGGCGACCCTACTGTCTTCCGGCCAGAGCGATGGGATCCCGTTAATGGTCAACAGGTGCCGCCTTGGTCTTACTTTCCCTTTGGTGGTGGCCCACGCATCCGTATTGGTATGCCCTTTGCGCAACTGGAAGCAAAGTTGTTGCTGATTATGATGCTGCAAAAGTTTGTGCCGATGGTCGCACCTGACTACGAAATGGAACTCAGCGCGTTGATTGTCATTTATCAGATAACCGGGCGCATTTTTATCAGTTAACTTGCCCACGATTGGTTTGAGAAGCGCGTCGAGACGATTTTTGGGCAAAGTGTCTCTCACATTATGTGGCGAGACATTTTAGCTCATCTAATTTTGCACTTTCAGGAGTGATGAAATGACCTACTTTATTCTCATAAAATGGCGCCTGCTTATCGGAAAGCACTTCTGGAGGAGGGGGGGTTTTTTGCTACCATAAAGTGGCGCGAGATAAAATAATAGATGAGATTAAAACCACATGGCCTCAGAGTATCGCGCCACAGAAAAAAGGGAAGGAATTCAAGCGGCAGAGCAAGAGGGAGGATCAGGAAGAACTTCCAGTACAACTGTCGCTGCTACATGGTAATTTGACTCAAAGGTGGTGAGATTCTGTCACGATGACGGAAAGCCATACACGTAGGAGATGACGTCGTCTCGCGTCAAGGTTGATCCGATCCTCCACTCCTCTGTGAAGGCCCTCTCATTTAGTTCAGCACGCGCGGTCATGACTACCTGATCGAAGTCATCCTGTTCTGCCGGGGGCAGTGGGGTCTGTGCAGCGACACGCAGCGCGGCAGCGGCGGCACACAGCCTGGTTGCATGCTGGTAGCTCCCTTCCGCACAAGCTACGGCAGCGATGCCTTCCAGGCACCAGGCGCTATAGGTGACATTGCCCAACCTGTGGTAGAGAGCCAGACTTTCCCGGTAGCGGACCTTCGCACGCTCGTAGTCCTGCTGTTGGCTAGCCACATGCCCCAATAGGGTGAGGATGTTGGCAATGCCCCAGGTCATGTCGATGGTTCGCACATAGGCGAGGGCTTCTTCCAGGAACTCGGTGGCACGCGCGACATCCCCGCGCTTGCGTGCCAACTCTCCAAGGTTGAGCAGGGCATGTGAGATCTGACCGATATTTCCAGCATGCTTTGCATGTTTGGCCGCCTCGTAACTCTCAGTGAAATAGACGGCG
>JBBQXY010000041.1:0-35331 GCA_038209195.1 Ktedonobacterales bacterium
TTCCGTCTCTTGCAGTAGGGCTATTTTCAGCTTTTCGTTCGTTTCCATTGGTAGGGATCCTCTCTGTTTTGGACTTTTTACTTACAGATGAGGATACCACCTTTTTGCTTGCTTGCCTACAACTTTTTCATACACCCGTCATGGTTAGGCAGTAAATAAAAAGTTTGTTTTCCCCTCTTGACCCCTTACTGCAAAACCTCTAGAATAATAACAACAAATATCTTCAGCGTAGTGGCACAAAAAGGAAAACACATGCGACACACCAAAATCGTTTGCACCATCGGTCCTGCCTCTAGTAGCGAAGAGCGTATCGAGCAATTGATATGTGCGGGGATGAATGTTGCACGGCTCAACTTTTCGCATGGCACACAAAACGACCACGCCATCGTCATTGAACGAATCCGCAGTATTTCAGCACGCCTGGGTTGTGCGGTAGCTATTTTGCAAGACTTGCAAGGGCCAAAAATACGTACAGGGCAGCTCAAAGATGGGCAACCAGTAATGCTGGTGGATGGTGCCGAATGCACCATTACGACGCGCCCCATTGTTGGCGATGCCGACATGTTCTCTACCACCTACCAGCCTTTGCCCCACGATGTGAAGGTTGGGGATCGCATTCTACTGGACGATGGGCTGCTAGAATTACGCGTTCTTTCGTACAATGAGACGGAGGTGTGTTGCCAGGTGGTACATGGTGGCTTGCTCAAAGAGCACAAAGGCATCAACCTGCCGGGCGTAGCTGTCAGTGCGCCAGCACTGACGGAAAAAGACCGGGACGACTTAAAGTTTGGCGTGTTCCACAAAGTGGACTTTGTAGCCCTCAGTTTTGTGCGCAAGCCTGAAGATGTGGTGGAGGCAAAGCAGCTTATCAAACAATATCAGGCCGAACTGACCGTCGGTAAGCAAGCTCAAATCAGCATTCCTTTGATCGCCAAATTGGAGAAACCAGAGGCGGTTGCACATCTGGATGAAATTCTCGACGTGGTTGATGGCGTCATGGTAGCTCGTGGCGACTTGGGCGTCGAAATGGCTCCAGAGAAAGTGCCCTTAATTCAAAAGCGCATAATCAATCGCTGTAATGACCTTGGCTTGCCAGTCATAACGGCGACGCAGATGCTCGAATCAATGATTACCAATCCGCGCCCCACACGCGCCGAAGCTAGCGACGTAGCCAACGCTATCCTTGATGGAACAGACGCTGTCATGCTGAGTGGGGAAACCGCAGCCGGAGCTTATCCTATTGAAGCGGTGCAAATGATGGTGCGCATCGCTCTTGAAACCGAGAGCGGCAATCGCACAGCTCGTCAGCCTCAATGCAAGCGTCTCACACAGGCGCACGCTGTCAGCCATGCAGCCCGCGCCTTGGCCGAGGAGGCCAGCGTACAAGCCATCGTCGTCTTCACCCGCTCCGGTGCCTCGGCTCACCTGATCTCGAAAGACCGTCCTCGTACTCCTATTCTGGCCTATACGCCATCCGAGCGCGTGTATCACGAGCTTGCCCTCTGGTGGGGCATCTGGCCTCATATTCTCCCCATGCAAGGTACAACTGAAGAACTGATCTCCATAGTTGACAAACGTTTGCTGGATGATCAATTGCAAAAACCCGGTGACCATGTGGTTATTATGGGTGGATTACCCGTCGCCAGCCACGCCCGCACAAATTTTGTCAAGCTACATCGCGTTGGTGGCGGCTGGTAGGAAGCGTTTCTCAGTTCCCAATAGTCGCCTTACGCTTGTCTAATTGATTGACATTTCGCTTACTCCATGCTATTCTAGGTAGGCCGAAGTTCAGGGATGGTTGAATGCCTCGCCCGAACGTAGTGCTGCTAATAATACAGACCCCTTGTAGAGGCCAATGAAGTAGCCTGAGGGGAAGAGGTGAGAACAAGAAAGCATGACTGTTAAAATTCGCTTAAAACGTATGGGTAAGAAGAAAACCCCCAGCTACCGCGTAGTGGTTGCTGATTCGCGGTCGCCACGCGATGGCCGCATCATTGAGAATCTTGGCTGGTATAACCCTTTGGTAGAACCATCCGCCATTCATATTAATGAAGAGAAGGCCCTGGGTTGGCTGAAAAATGGCGCACAACCCACCGAATCGGTATCACAACTATTGCGACGCACAGGCATCTTGGCGCGTTTCGAGCAGACCAAGACTCCTGTCGCTTCCGGTGTCGCAGCATCTGAATAATTTTCCAGGCTACAGTAAGGGGTGGGTTGGCTATGCGTAAACTGGTTGAATACGTTGCTCAGTCACTCGTCGATGATCCGTCCGCTGTACAGGTGCGTGAAGTTCGCAATGATCGGAATGCTCTGGTATTAGAACTGCATGTCGCGCCTGATGATTTTGGCAAAGTGATTGGTCGTCAGGGGCGAGTCGCCAGAGCTATGCGCACGTTGCTACGAGCTGGTGGTGCGCGTGAAGGTCGGCATACGTCACTAGAGATACTATAGAGGACAGCACAGGTGCCAGAAAAAAGCGAAACTGAATGGGCTACTATTGGAACAGTGGTAGCCCCCTTTGGCGTGCATGGCGAATTAAAAGTGATCTCATTGACTGATATCCCCAATCGCTTCGCCGAACTTGAGATCATCCACCTTGGCCCGGAGCGAAAAAGCCACCGTATCAAAAGTGTTCGTCCCTATAAAGGGGAAATGGTGGTTATGAAACTAGCTGGTATCGAAGATGCCAATGCCGCTGACACTCTGCGCAACCTTGACTTGACCATTCCTATCGCACAACTGGCTAAGTTGCCACCTGACTCGTACTACCAACATGATATTTTGGGTTTGCAGGTAGTGACGATGCGTGGACGAACTATTGGCACCATCGTTGATATCATCATAACCGGTAGCAATGATGTTTATGTAATAAAAGCGACCGATGCCAAACAAGTTCTGATACCGGCCATCAAAGATGTAATTAAGCAGGTTGACCTTATCCGCAAGATGATGTATATTGAACCTATACCGGGTTTGTTGGAAGACGATGAAACAACAGACACTGACGAAGGGGAGGATGAATAATCGGCAAATTGTGTCGATAGATGAAATAAAGTAGGCATGTTCCTGTGTTCTCATCAATGAAACTATAGCGGTCGCACATTCGTAATATGCGGTAAGCAGCAGTTATCTTGAGCATATCGTAATTGAACTGCGGCTCGTGAGAAGCACAGTATTTTGTAGGGAGGTTAACTCATGGCTGACCGTACCCCAACGTTTGCTGACATATGTAGTGCAATCGCTGAAGGCCACATTGCCTCTACTATTGATGGTGCGATGTATCAGTTAAATGCATTTGAAGTACGTCGCTACCTCAACAAGTTCCGTTCTTTGCCGCAAATCACTGCTCCCATTGACCAGAACTCCTCCCCCCATTCCGATTCTGAAACATGGACGGTTTCTGTCCAGACTTCTGTTGCTTAGGCCATTGTGGCCGTTTTTTTTTAGCTTTTTCGGAAAAGGGGAGTTGCGTTAGTAGCAAACGGGGACTATAATAGTCCCTATAGGTGGTATGTTGCCTATTGCCTTGAGGATGGTGTGTTTGTCGGTTGTAAGCCTGACACAACCCTACATGGCTTGCGGCGTCACTATCATTGCGAAATTGCACACGACACTGGCAGCGTAAACGACAATGCCTGGTGATGTAGAAAGGTTGTTTATGGAACCTCTCGATACAGACATGGATTATGTGGTTCGTGAGCCACAATCGATGCGACCAGAGACGCGTATGAATGTGCTCTTCATACTCCCCATTATTGGTGGGATCATCATGTTGACCTTTATCAGCGCGGCCCTTTTTCAGTTCGATTTGTCAGGGGTGGTAGATACGCTGATGGGTTTGATGATCGTCTTCTTCATCATATTTATCGCTTTGCTCTTCTGGGGCATGGCACCAAATGCACGGAAATCCTAGCTTCCGCAAAGACGGACTCCCTCTGACATCTTGTTGATGCCAGAGGGAGTCCGTCTTTGGCCTGAAAAAGCTTCTCCACCGCTACCTATTTCTTCAAATGTTTGTGCGATATCCAGATCAGTGCTACGATACTGCTCTGAAGCGGAAGAAGCGACCATACATCCCCTTTACAGGTCCCCTTAGCAGCTATAATCAGTCCCCAAAAGTATGTCTTCATTGACTGGTGTAAGAAGAGCCACCGCTTTTTTGTTGCTAGCAGTCAAACCACCGAGGGTATGTTTGATCGTCGCACAGGAAGGCAAGTCTACTTCTAAGTTGAGTACCCAGTGTGTTCCTGCTTGCCGCTGCATCTCATACTGGTAATGCCAGCCCTGGGCATCCTTCTTCGCTGCATGTGGCACCGTCCACGTCAGATAAAGAGTATTGGTCTCGTGGAACTTGACGATAATGGTACCAGCGATCACCTCATGCCCATAGGCAGTACTTGTTCCGGCTGGCTGCCATCCTTGCTGGTGCGTCACAACGCTTCCGATAGGCATATACACGCGAACATAATCCCGGTAGATTAATGAACCATAGACATTGCCAGCAGCCATCCACGAGTAGCGTAGCGTTGCCTTATGCAGTGCATTCCCGTTCGCATCTATCGTTACCTGATCGTTCAATGTAGTGGCTATGAGACCGCTGGCTTTATTTTGTCCAATGTTGGCATCCACCATAAGCAGACCATCATTCGCTGTTGCATCGATAGTTGATGCTAGGTGCAGATGTTGTAGGATGGTTTCCGCCACCCTTGCATTGAAATAGACTTGCAAATCTTTTGTGTGCAAGTCATTCATAAGTATTCGGAAGAATGTAGCCATCGTCGAGGAAGTCAGTTGATGTGTACGCGCCATAAAATGCTCGGCTAACAATTCAGTAAAATGCTTGCGTACAGAAGAATGTCCATCAGGAGAAGGGACATCAGTTCCTTCTTGTCCCGCTCCAAGCTGGTGATAATGGATGAGATCGACGAGATTTTGCGCTGTGACCGTCTCATGATATTCTGGCATTGCAATAGGTCCTGTCACCGCCAATAGGTGTTGAATGAGTGCGGGTGTAATGGCGATGAGACCTTGTAGAGGTGTATTGCCGCCTTCGCGTTGGTAGTTGAGTTCGCCCAACTGCGCTGACGTTGGAAAGTCCGCTTCCAGGTTGGAGTCACGTACACTCCAACTTGCCGGGGCCAGATACCGACTAAACCATTGATAGGCTGCCGGGTAAGGGATACTCTTCCCAGTAGCATGAAATGCCCCGTCGAACAGGTAGCTATCAGTGATATGAGCGTCGATCAATTTTCCTCCGGCTACCGTTGCGATGCCAAAGTTGCCAATAAAGCCGCCCCCCGGACGCAACTCGGTCGAATCAAGGACTTCGACGAGATAATGAGATGGTGCGCCTATACCAAGCAAGGTAGGAACTACTGTCAACAGAGCAGTTGCATCATGCAGCCACATTTCGATAGTTGGCAAATACTGGTGGAAGAGTTCCATCACCTTGCCGATGCGCGGGTCAAGTTGACTATCGCTGGGCTGTAACTGGTTAACCTGTGTAATAGCCTGGTCGACAAGCCCTTTGATCTGGGAAAAATTCTTGTCAATGCCATTGAAATCGGCCGCTGTCAAGCCGGGGCTATAGGTATGCAAAGAGTCGTGATAGCGACTGAGAATGACCTCTAAAATGGTGCAAAACAAGATGCCTGCCTGCGACATCTCTACCGCAAGTGGGGCCAACCTCAATGCCGTGCTCAACCGACTGCCGTAGACTGGGAGAAGCGTTGCTATCGCTGGAATAGATTGTAAGTCGTCATTCACCTGGGAAAACGTCGTATCGGCACTGGAAAACTCGTGCTGTGCAAGCACCACTGTCGCGGCATCCAGAGGATTTTTCGCCAGTGCTTGCAGTGTAGCAGCAGCGTTTTTCAACTGCTGTTCACCCCCCTGGGCGAGGGATACATCCCTATGGTAAAGCGCATTGTACGATTGATATTGCAACACGGAGATGAGCGATCCGGTTGAGAGCAGCAGAATGCCCATGCAGACGAGAAGAAGTACAATTTTGTAAGGTATGCCCAACAGTTTGCGCCTTGGACGCGAACCGTGCCTTCTTGTATCTGGCCGTCGCGTGGGAGTTGGGAACATTTCTCTATCCTCCGCATTGGCTGTTGCCATATTCTCTTGGGATGGCACGCTTACATTCGTGTTCCTTTTGTCTTCCATCGTAGTGTTGTCCTTCCTTCCTCCCTACCACCCATGCTGGTTAGCATAATCGCGTGTGAAGCCAGCTTGCTTTACCTGGCAGATAAAAATGTACTTGGGACAAGTGTTTTTGCATGCGAAAGAGACTCCACATCACTCTCGACCATCATTTTGACCAGATTCTCAAATGCCACTGTTGGCTGCCATCCAAGCTGTTGTCGCGCTTTCGTTATGTCGCCGATCAAGAGATCAACTTCCGCTGGTCGGAACAAGGTGGTGTCCACTTCTACATAGCGTTGCCAGTCATCGATACCAACGACAGCAAACGCCGCTATCACAAATTCACGCACGCTACGTGTAACACCGGTGGCAATGACAAAGTCATCGGGCGTGTCTTGTTGGAGCATCAACCACATTGCCGCAACATAATCGCCGGCGAAGCCCCAGTCGCGCCTGGCATCGAGGTTGCCGAGCACCAGCTTTTCTTGCAGACCAAGCCGAATGCTGGCGACCCCATGCGATATCTTGCGCGTCACAAACTCCAACCCGCGCCGCGGCGACTCGTGGTTGAACAGGATGCCTGAGCAAGTGAACATATCATAGCTCTCGCGGAAATTGACCGTAATCCAGTGACCATAGAGCTTTGCCACCCCATAGGGGCTACGGGGATGGAAGGGAGTATCTTCATTTTGTGGTATTGCGTGTACTTTCCCAAACATTTCACTACTAGAGGCCTGATAGAAACGAATGGGCCAATCTACTAGCCGCACCGCCTCGAGCATCCGTGTCACGCTGAGTCCCGTGTATTCTCCCGTCGCAATCGGTTGTCGAAATGATGTGCTGACAAAGGACATAGCTGCAAGGTTGTATACTTCATCAGCCCGCGAGGTCCGTAGCGCTTGAATCAGTGCTAATTGGTCAAGCACGTCAGCTTCAAGCAGTGTGATCTTGTCCAATAGATGAACAATACGTTGTGTATTATCTGTGCTGCTACGGCGTACCACACCGTACACATCGTACCCTTTTTGTAACAAAAACTCGGCAAGATAGCTACCATCTTGCCCCGTGATACCTGTGATCAATGCACTTGGCATGAAAAATGCCTCCAAAGTCTATTGAGTATGTATTTGCGACAAGAGATTTAACCCATTGTGGGGTTAGTCACTTCCCTTTTAACACGCAAATGAGAGTCACGTCATCCGTAAGAGCAACACCAAAAACCATTGCCTCATTTCGCCAGTACCATGAGACTCTGTCCCCCTAATATCTGCGCCGCAGCATCTTCATTCATAGCAAACAGAAGCTTTCTCGGCAGTATCATGAGCCTTCTTCTGATTTCGGGTATGCCGCTTTTTGTTGGAAGGTCAATAGACCGTGTTGTATGGAAGTAGTCAAGCACTTCGTAACCAACACCCTTTAACATCTCGAGGGCGATATCCCTGGTAAAATAGTGGATATGACCACGTTCCCGGCGCAGCTCGAGCAAACCGCCCCGGAAAAAAGATCTTATTGTCAGGTCCAGGGGAATATGAAATATTTTATATGAGCCTTTTGGTTGTATATCTCTCATAAAAGTAAAATAGTCTTCCACATGTTCAATGACATCAATCATCAAAATGAGATCAAAGAAGACATCTTTTTCTTGCCTGAAGTCGACCAGTTTAAACTGAAGCCGTTTATTGACCCTACTTTTGCAAAGCTCAAAAGCCTGTGGAGAAATTTCATATCCCCGGAACGTGCATTCATTATTCATGCGCATCTGCAGTTGTTTTAATACCTCACCAGCACCGCATCCTACTTCGCAGATTGTTTTAGGCGCAATGTTGTTTCGCTGCATCATGCGAAATATTTGCCCTGCTATCCATGGGGATGATTCAACGTGCCAGGTTGGCCATTTCTCGAGATACTCGCCTGAAGTATACATTTCTTCAATCATTATTGCCTCTCCTAAATATTTCCCTACGTATCACTTCTTTCTAAACATGATACTTACCAATGCAAGTCTATCTCCCTCTTAGCTGGTAATGTTGCAAAGAGTTTCTCGTCATTGCCAACCAGGTACAATTAACTTAGGGATACGAGCGAAGCGGTTTTGAAGGAACAGTATAATATACATGGAAACATAACAGTATTCTTTTGTTCCATCTTTAATTGCGCTAAAGAGCTGAATGGGTGGAAGACAGTGACAAATAGTGGAGGATTCTCAATATGCGCATTTTATTCGTAACCCCATACGTACCATCACGCATTCGTACTAGACCGTTCAACCTGATCAAATCTCTCTCTACTACGCATGATATTTCCCTTGTTGCGCTGCTAGTTCAGGACTATGAGCGAGCAATGGTCAAGGACATAGAGAGCTACTGCACCTCGGTCGATCTGGTTCCTTTAACCAAATGGCAAGCGTATACCAATTGCTTGCGAGCTTTGCCAACGCTCACGCCATTACGTGTGGCTTACTATCGCTCACCTGCGTTTGTAGCGCGTATCAAAGAGGTGATCTACAGACAAAAGATCGATGTGGTGCATGGAGAATTGATAAAGGTTGTGCCAGCCCTCAAAGCCGTGCTGGCACAAGAAAATATTCCTGTATGTTATGACTCGGTTGACTGTATTTCGTGGTTTCTGCAACAGCAGACAGAGGTGACACGCAACCCGTTGAAGAAAGTTTTTGCCTATAGCGAACTACAGAAAATGCGTCGTTATGAACGGCGCGAACTGCCTGGTTTTGATCAAGTTGTAATCGCTTCCGCGTCTGACAAGGACCGATTGGGTAAAATCACGGGTCAGCCGCACAACATCCAGGTTGTGAGCAATGGCGTCGATACTAACTATTTTACCCCCAGAGCAGAGCTCCGAGTAGTAGATTCACTGGTTTTCAGTTCTAAATTAGACTACTTTCCCAATGCGCAGGCAATTCTCCATTTCTGTAAAAACACTTTGCCCCTGGTATGGCAGCAGCATCCACGGGTGCGTTTAACTATTGTTGGCAGTAACCCTCCGCCGCGAGTACTAGCGCTGGCTGCTGATTCACGTATTACGGTGACAGGCTATGTGCCAGATATCCGTCCTTATCTAGGTACCGCTTCTGTTGCGCTTGCACCATTACTAGTGGCTGCTGGTAGGCAGAATAAAATACTGGAAGCATTGGCTATGGGTACGCCGATAGTCACAACTCCACGTTGTGCCTCTGCTCTTGGTACACAGGACGGTATACATCTGCTGGTTGCTGAAGAACCTCAAGCATGTGCCAATGGCATTGTGAAACTGTTGGATAATCCCCAGTTAGCTCAAAAAATGGGAACAGCCGGCCGCCAATTTGTCACTGAAAACTATAGTTGGGCTATTGCCACCAATGCCCTCAATAGGCTCTACACTGCTACCATGGCCCAACCGGAGCAGCTGGAAGTAGCTGCCGATCTTGCCGGGATGGAAATGGCAGAACAACATGCCTATAAAAGATAAAAAATGATGAAAAGGAGCATAATATGACATTTGACCAATATTGGAATACCCTGCTAAAACGATGGAAACTGATTGTGTTCTGCTTTGT
Organism: Ktedonobacterales bacterium; assembly: GCA_038209195.1. Classification (GTDB taxonomy): domain Bacteria; phylum Chloroflexota; class Ktedonobacteria; order Ktedonobacterales; family Ktedonobacteraceae; genus JBBQXY01. The sequence continues at coordinate 9,707 of JBBQXY010000041.1, forward strand.
GGTGATAGGGCTAGGGACTTTCATCGGCTCTAAGCTTATGACTCCGATCTACCAATCGGCAGCAACCATCCGCATTTCTATCAGTGCGGGAACCAGCCAAGCGGACATCAGTAACTTGCTTGCCAGTGACCAGCTTGTTCAGACGGAGGCGCAGCTGGCTACCAGCTATCAAGTACTGAGCCAGGTGTCTACGCACTATCAAGGTTTGTCAGTCGACGAACTCGCGAAAAATGTAACTTCGGTGGCTCAGTCTAATACACAACTTTTTCAGATTAATGTATCGGATTCGAGTCCATCAAGGGCTGCCGCCCTGGCAAATGATATCGCCAGGACGTTGATTAAGCAGGAAAACCAGGTGAACCAGCAGATTAATGCTCAATCACAGCAGCAGATTAAGCAAGACCTCCAGCAAACGCAAAAGCAAATAGACAGCGTTTCAGCCCAATTGGCTGTACAAGGTAGCACTGCGCATATAAGTGCTCTTAACGCACAATTGAGTGCCCTGCGCGAGCACTATACCCAGTGGCAATCACTATTAGCTCAGGTTGAGTTAACAGAGGCACAAAGTGGGAATACTCTGCGTGTAGCCCAACCAGCTCAACCAGCCTCAAGCCCTGTACGGCCCAATGTGCTCCTCAACACGGCTATCGGGCTACTAGTTGGCTTGCTCAACGGCCTCTTGCTAGCGATGCTGCTGGAGCAATTAGACACACGCATTCGCACTGAAGAGGCTCTTACCCATTTCATCGATTGGCCCATCCTGGCGAAGATTTGGAATGAAACTTCCTCGAAGAAGAATAAGAAGGACAAAAATAGGCTTGAGGAAGAGATGGTGAATCCACCTTCCCACAGCCCAAACGTTGAATCCTACCGTATTCTACGTACCAATATCGGCTTCTCAATGGTTGATAAGTCGCTTCATTCGATGATGGTGGTCAGCGCACAACCACAAGATGGGAAAAGCACTGTTGCGGCCAATCTCGCTATTTTCATGGCGAAGGCTGGAAAGAAAACGCTTCTTATTGACGCAGACTTGCGTCGTCCGACGCAGAGCAAGAAATTTCATTTGCCACCAGGCAAGAGTGGCTTAAGTAATGCCATCGTCGCCTGTTCTCAGCTTCAGTTCGTTGCTTCTACGCCATTCATGAGGCAATCAAGTCAGCCGCTTTCCGCGAGTTTTTCTTTGGAGCCCTACTTACACGCGGTAGATGTTCCAAACTTGCGCGTGATGCCTGCGGGGCCAATGCCGCCGAATCCACCCGAATTGCTTGACTCGAAAGCGATGGAACGCTTTTTCACGGCACTCGCTGGCAGCGGAGCAGAAGTAATCATTTTCGACACACCACCTTTCATCGGCCTGTCAGATGCGAGTATTCTCGCTTCCAAGGTTGATGGGGTACTCGTTGTGGTTGACATCACAACCGCGAACAAGAAGAACCTCAAGCAGATGAAGGCACTCCTGGTACAGTCGGGAAGCCGCGTGCTTGGCTGTATCATGAACAAGCAACGCCAGCATCGCAATGACAATGCTTACTCCTACTACTATCAAGCTGAAGAAGAGGATGTGGTCAACGAGGATTTACAAAATAGCCAGGTTCCAGTTTCGCCAGCAACTGTGATGACATCAAGCCAGCGATGAGTGCGTGCAAAGCATGATTGATACACATCTACATATTCTGCCTGGTGTTGATGATGGGCCAGCGACAATCGAGGAAGCTTTAGCACTGGCCCGCCTGCTGGTACAAGAAGGCATTCACGCCGCGATTGCCACCCCGCATGCGAACGATGAATACCCTCGACTCCCTGTAGCCGAGATTCGTGTACGGGTCTCTGCCTTGCAGCAAGCACTTGACCGCTATGGTATACCGTTACGCCTCTTTGCCGGTCATGAGGCACTGATCAAAGCGGGCCTGGTGGAGGATATCCAGGCAGGGCGGCTCGCGACGCTCAATGGCAGTTCATACCTCCTGCTAGAGCTGTGGAATAGTACCTGGCTTCCTGAAACGGAACAGGTGATTTTTGAACTACGGGCGCATGGGATCATTCCCATTATTGCCCATCCAGAGCGCTATCGTGCCATCCAGCAGGACCCGGCTCGACTTGCGGCTCTGCTTCAGCAGGGAGCAATAGCCCAGCTAACGGCAAGCAGCCTGGTTGGAATGCAAGGGAACACCACGCGTCGTTGTGCTGAAACCTTGCTCAAAAAGGGCTTGATTCACTGTATTGCCTCGGATGCACATGGCCTACACAGGCGACCGCCGGGGGTAACTCGTGGTCTGCAACGCGCTGTAGAGCTAGTTGGCCAGGCTCGCGTTCATCAATTGACAGAGATACAACCGGCAGCAGTTGTCAACAATCAGCAGTAATAACCAAGACATTTGGAGATAAGAAATCCCGTGAGCGGACTGGAGAGATGTCTTGGCTGCCATTCTGAGCGGAGCGAAGAATCTGGTTGCTGGCCGACCAGAGATTCTTCGCTCCGCTCAGAATGACAGCCCTTATCTCCAAATATCTGAGTAATAACCTCAGGGTCTGTGCATTCTTGCTGAGAGGACCATGTTGGCAACCAGGGCGACAGTAAGGGCTCGGTCCTATATTTTGACAGGTAAATCCGACATGGCAGCCTCGCGGTCCCAGTTGGGGATACTCAGTACTAATCCCAGGAAAATCCAGAGGTAGGACGTTTCCACAAAGGATGCTGTTCCGCCGCCGGAAGCTGTGGAGAAAACAAAGGGGCCGGTAAAGAAACTGGCAAAAAGCAACGCGGCATAATATCCCATATATGCCAGGGAGATCGCTTTCCCTGTATCTGATACTGCTGTTTTGAAATGTCTGAGAGCTGTCCGTCCAATCATAATGATCACAAGGAGAAGACATACAAGGCCTTGTACTCCCATTTCCGCCAGCACTCCAAGGAACTGATTGTGAGCAACTCCTACAATTTCGGTTCCAAAGGTAAGATCAAAAAACTGGTAGTTCCCTGCGCCGACACCCATATACGGACTGTGCTGCCAGATAGCAATAGCATCCTGCCAGATATTGATGCGGTCAGCTCCGTAGACTTTTGTCGGATCGAAGAAGCTTATGATTTCCGGGAAGAGGAGAAGCAGGAATAGCAAGATGATGAGCGGGAGGAGAAGCACGATTGGCCTCTTGAAGCGGAGCCAGAGGATGAACCAGATTGCTATAAGCAATCCAATCCATGCCTCGCGCCCGAAAGTCATTATTGCTGCCGTGGCAAAGATACAGACGAGCAGTCCAAAAGCCAGGCGTGTCGCCTGCTTCCTCGTGTAGATCATCTGACCGAGGGATAAACAGGCAAAAAGCACATTGAGCATTCCCAGGCTGCTCGAACTATCTCCGAAAACCTGTGGACGTTGGACGCCAAGGATCACATCCTGTGAATAGAGATGGAGCGGTGCTGCAAAAATCGTTCCAAAGGCATAGATCAAACCAATCGCCAGGTAGGCTCTTATCATCCATCGAGCATCTCTCAATGTGCGAACCATTCCAGGAACGACGACGGTAAATAATGGCAGGCTGATGAGTAATGATACTTCGACGAGATTAACCAGTAAAAGCGGGACAGTAGAATGCACGAACACGTAGTTGACGAGCGGGTCAGGAAACAGGTGTGAATACATGATAGACAGGAAACCTATAAACGCAAGGCATATCAGCGAAACCAGGATGCCTGTCTCCCCCCTCAAAGGTTCTACTTTGTGCTTAGATCCTGCCTTTCGCAGCAGCCAGATACCCACGATCAGGACAAAAAGTAGGTTCCCAATGTAGAGCCGTGACAGGATACCCGAACTACTCACTGCAAAGATAGTGGTTGGCCCAGCCACCAGGATGTAGAGAGGAAAAGCAAGGTCTAACTGTATGAAGAGCAACAAAATCATGATCGCCGCTACACCTATCAACCCATAGATAGGATTCAGCGAGAAGGGGAAGATTTGCCCCACGCTCATCACAAAGCAGATTATTACTGTTGTACCTGTCACTAACAGTGACAGGCCCAGGGAGCGAGATGATTGGAAAGGAAACCTTTGTTGTGCCATTATATCTATCCTTCTAGAAGCGAGCATGGCTCAATTCTTGATTATCTCAGGAAGTTCGCTTTTTCTTATATATAGTTCAGCAGTTTGCTGTGCGGCATTGCACGCGGTCGAGCCAATTACTTCTGCATAGATCGCAAACAGTTGCGATGCTACCTCGGCCTGGCCGAAGCGGCTTTCTGCCTGGTTCTGCCCTTCATTTCCCATCCGTTGGCGTAAAGCAGGATCATCCAGGAGCGAGAGGAGTGCCTCTGCATACTTTGGAACATCACGGACATCCACGACACGGCCTGTGACTCCATCATCGATAATGCAGGGAAGGCCGGTGCCTATATGCGCTACGACCGAAACGCCAGCGGTCATTGCTTCCAGGAGTACCATGCCAAAACTCTCGACAAATGACGGGTGAGTTAAAACGGTTGCTGCGCGATAAGCATCTCGGATAAACTCTGGCGTATTATCTTGTAGAATTTGTAAGTGATCAATAACGCCAAGTTCGGTTGCCAACTGTAGCAGTCGCTGACGGAACTCGGGTTCTGCTGGTTTGGATGGTCCGACAATTAAGAGCTTCGCCTCTGGAAAGCGTGCAATAATAGAGGGCATACACCGTATGGTGTACTCCCAACCCTTGCGCTCAATGAGCTGGCCTACTCCCAGGATGAGTGGATTGCCAGTTATTCCTGCATCGCGAAGTAAACTTCTAGCTTCGTTTTCAATTGTACTGGCGGCAAAGACCTCTGGTCGAGATACATGAGGGACAATGCGTAATCGCCCACGATGTACTCCCAGAGCGAGCAACTTTTTAGAAGTATACTCTGTGGATACGATAACTCGATCACTTAGATTAAAGAAGAAACGACCGAGGGTTTTGTCATAGAGTGTACGCAGTGGGCGTTGGCGCGGATAGATATGAAAGTAGGGCGAAAAGATCACTCTGCGATGGCGTAAGCGAGCCAGCAGGATAGCCAGCTCGCTGCGCCCTTCTCCATAGCCATGGCAATGGATAATATCGGCATCAGTAGTGAGCAGTGCTTGAATAAAAGGCCATGAAAATGGCCGCCCCTTGCGTACCCCTGCGGGGCAACGGCGCACTCGGATACCATCTATGATCTCGTCAGCAGGCTGGTTGCTGTCTACCTGGAAGGTCAGCACTTCTGCTTTCCAGCCTCGTAAGATAGCCTCCCGTACCGGCCAGTAAAAATAATACATGTCAAAAGGGCGCATTACCGTATCTGGGAAGTTCCAGACTACCTGAAGTATTTTCACCACTGCCTCCTCAACCCGTGAAATCGTCGCTCTTTATTTGGAACAGTATTGATTTTAAATGTTCTACTGAAATTCCCAACCCTTGTAAACAATGAAGGATTTGGTCAAACCCAGAAGCTTTTCCTTGTATATCTTTGCACCAGGGAAAAGGTCCTTTAGCTCTTTTTCTGTAAGGAGCCTGATTTCTTGCACTGCCCGCAAAGCTTCTTGCCTGTCTGGAATATTCCCCCTCCATCCCAAATTGAAATGAGTTACCAGGAATACTCTGAAGCTCACCGGAAGAAACTGGAAAAAAGGGAAAAGAAAGTGAGGTTCAAGAGGAAAGTACCGGTTAGGTGTCTGAACATAGAATCGATCTCCCACTCGTTGCACTTCATCAGCCATTTGGCGCTGTTGAGCGAACGAGCCTACATGCTCTATGACTGAATTCGAGAAGACGATTTGAAATTCTTTGTCCTTAAATTCTTGCATATCTCTCGCATCGCCTGCCATACTTACCAACGTTGGATACGATACGTTGAAATGTGAAACATTGTACAGGGTGATCTTTAGATCATCATTAATGAGTCCCACTAGCTTCCAAAATGCTTGCGTACCACCAACGTCAAGTATGGTTAGCGGTTTCCTAAGCGGCGTAATGAGAGATTCAAAGTGTGCGATCCTTTTCTTGCGCATTCCTCTTGCAAATACGGCCTGAGCTTCGATTAATTTGCTTACGGGTGCGATTCCCGATTGGTGATTAGTATACTTATCCGTTGTCTCCATAACATTCCCTCTTTAACAAAATCTAACAGCCTCGTCCTGTTATTACTGCCAGGCATAAATGTAACCTGATGATGACTTCGTATCCCCGAGCTGCATGACGACATTCCTATTGCATTTTCAATGTCCATATTAAGTGTTGCCAATGATCTCAATAGATAGAAACATAACACCTTCTTACATGATACTGATTGTTGCAAACGGATGATAACAGCTCAATGATTTTATAAGGCATCAAAAGAGATGCCATACCGAATGTTGTGTAACGGTACATAGCAGAAAAGCCATGAAGCTAGGCCTGGGCAGGGTTTAGTATCTTCTCACTTTACGCCATTACACAACATTCGGTATGGTATCTATTTCTGGCTTGAGGAGTGAATCCAGAGGCCCACCTGATTAGGAACTATTTTTATTTTTCCCGAATAACTTGAGAGTTCTTCCTAAACAATGTATTAATTTCCACACGCCAGATGTTTCAGCAGCCATTACCAGCAGGTGCCGACTTGCATCACCATAAATACGTAGGAGATGATGAGGACTGCTCCGCGGCGTATTTATACCATGAACGGTAGTTACTACCCAATTGTAAGCAGCCCTTTCTGCGGCTCTCGCTGCCTCCTCGCCAACTTCCTCAGGTTGCCCAAAAGGATATGCTAAAGCGTAAACAGGGTGTCCCAGTCCCTGCTCCAGCGCAGTACGGCACGCGTCTATCTCGTATAGTATTTCAGCAGGATCTGTCAAACGTGACAGAATTGGATGATGCATGGTATGAGCACCGAATGAGACCCATCCACTTTCTTCCATCTCGCGTATTTGTGCCCATGTCAATGGGAGAGCTAACGCTTCTTCTTCAGTAACGCTTGAAGATGGTACAGCTAGTGCCTCTTGCGCTGTGGTTAGGAACGCTTCACGTTCTGCAACCGATGCTGCGTGACGTAAATGGTCATCAATTGCTCTGGCGAGTAGTACGCGGTCCTTGGCTTGCTTCAAATAATAGGTATGTCCCTCTATCATCGCTTTATCTACGAGCGTATGACGTGTCAGGCGCTCGGCTTCGAGCCACCAGAAGTGATCGCCGCTCTCCACGTAGCCTGGAACGAGAAAGATTGTAATAGGAACCTGCAACTCTCGTACTAAGGGGAAGACATGAGTATAGTTATCGCGATACCCGTCGTCAAATGTTAACACCAGCGGAGTGCGCCGGTCGCGCGCTTGCTCTACCTTCTTTGGTGTGTAGAGTTCTTTCAGTGCCTCTTCCAGATGAAGCATACGGTAGTGACGATGCAGGTAGAGCAGGTGGGAACGCAAGTTTCCCCCGATGGCGCTGTGGTAGTTAAGAATAATCAGCCTTTGCCCGGGGCGTTGGGCCCACCGACGAGCCAGCCTGATTAGTCCGGAGTAATAGAAACATGCAGCAATAAATATCCTTACCTGCTCACGCATATACCACTTCCCTTAAAATTGCTACTGGACTGAAGCCTTCTTTTTGAGTTTACGCATGACAATACTCTCACTGCGATCATTGCTAATCTCAGTTAAAGATTGTTCAAAGGCCTGTTTCATATTCTTACCATCTAGATCGTCCGTCAGCGGTAAGTCCATACACTTAAGAAGTGTAGGAACTACATCACAGGCATGGGTGGGATCAATAGTGACGCCCCGTTTCACATTTGCACCATAGAGAAAGAGAATCCCGTCGGGATGGTGAATACCTGAGCGGAGATCTCCCTCCTCCCATAGTGCCCGGCGACCCATGTCGGTTGGCAGTAATATATTCTCACTCGAAATCAGAATTAGATGTCGCTCACGCGGGGCGAAAGGGCCTGTACCGAAGGCATCCTCATTGTACATCGTCGAGATGAGTTGCTGACCGGTCTCTGGATCAAGTATCTCCTGTAATGATGCTGCTAGTTCGTGAATATCTTCTTCCGTCATGGACTTATCCATGACAATGTCGGCATAGCCAGCAATCGCGCCAGATGAAGTTTGAAGACAAGCACGAGTGTTGGCCCAATCGAGATCGGGTAGTCTTAGTGGCTGTGATTCTTTGTCTACAGTCATAACTCCAGAGCGACGCAACTGCGAGCGTGCCAGGCGTGCTAAGTGCTGCGACCTGGTCATCAGCACCAGTTCTCGTGCGAAAGCAAGTAACTCTGTTTTCAGGCGATTCCCGTTTCCTCTCAACCGTAGTAGTCGGCGTCTGTACAGATATTCCTGTAGATAAAATTTCCTGCGGGCACCCTGAAAACCGTGATCCGAGACGATCATCAAAATGTCTTCGGCGTGTAAGGCATCTAGTGCCATGCCCAGAGCTGCATCAAGCATTTGATAATACTCTACTGCTCGCGGATCAAATGCTATAATCTCGTCCCAGCACAAATGCTGGATGCGATCCGCACCAACAAAGACAATATAGCAGAAATCCCAGGGTTTGCTCAGCAGCAGGCGAAACATTGAGATACGCTCCCGTGTCATCTTCAATGTGTCAGTTAACGGATCGCCAAGCTGCCCATTTGATACGGCAGAATTAAGTTCAATCTGGTAGTCCGGGACAACTTGCAGTAATTCGTCTTTGAAGCTAGCGGGATAAGTTACATTGGCCTTTATATCGGGAGCCATATAACCGCTGAGCATGATTCCATTGACGGGTTCGGGAGGATAGGTTACCGGCACATTTGCGACAACGACCCGTTTGCCCCATTCACTCAGTATATTCCAGATAGCCTTCCCACCTTTACGGTGCGTCATCACATGGGCACGAGGACCATCTTCGGTCTGTTCAAAATCCCAGAAGTCATAGACTCCATGTTTAGCTGGCAATAATCCGGTGGAGATCGACATCCATGCCGGGGGAGTCAGAGGTGGCGTAGTGGACTTCAAAATGCCCTGTACTCCTCCGTCACGCACTCGCTGGAAATTGGGGAGCAGACCGCGCTCCATTAAAGGATTCAGGATGCGAAAGGTTAATCCATCAACGCCAAAAAGCAGTACTCGCACCTTAGCTTCTCCTTCCTTTATCTTCTTTAAGCGATGTGCCTGGAATGGTGGCGGATGTAGGCATCAGCTCTCTGACAGCCCTGTTGCTCCAACTAATCTTTGGATTTGACGCAGCGCGTCGACGATTGTTTAGGAGCCATAAAATACCTGCTCTTAGACCAACTATGCGCCCGAGCATGTTAGCCACCAGACCTGTGGTAAAAAGGAAAGTATAATAAACAGCACGCCCGCAGCACTTGCTGGTATCTATCAATTGTTCGGCAAGAGTGCGAGGGTTTAGACCAAAATGCTTGAGCGCAAAATACATGCTGTTACGTCCGTTAGAAAATTGGAATAAAGGTCTCTCCATGAAGTAAGGCTTGTTTATTGCACGGAACGAGAAATGCACGACTGCCATTTCTGGAACAAACATGATACGCCAGCCAGCCTTTTTCACGCGAATGCAGAGATCAGTTTCCTCGCGTAGATTTGTCAACGTGTAATTAGGGTCTGATCCACCTGTTTGCTCTAATACTTCACGGCGAAACGACATATTGCCCCCACTTAAATGGTCAACCTCTGTCTCCACCACACCTCCCCGATTTTTTCCGATCACACGGCCAGATGGCAGTATAAACATACGTGGAGAACCACTTACCTGATCGCAGTATGGTTCGGGCATTTCAATCACGCGTCCTCCAACTGCGCCGATGGCCTCATCCCGATACGTCTTAACAAGTGCTGCAAGCCAACCAGGCTGAACCATAGCATCGTCATCTACAAAGGCGAGAATGTCACCAGAGGAGGCATCCAGACCTGCATTACGCGCCTGGGGCATATTATTGCGCTGCCCGCGCAGACGCACACTAAGCACTGCCGGGTACTGCGCTACTACCTGCTCGCTCTCATCGTTAGATGAACTATCTACCACAATGATTTCTTTGCGGGGATAGGGCTGAGTTAGCACGCGCTCAATGCAATGCCGCAGCAGGAAAGGGCGGTTACGAGTAATGATGATAATACTGACAAACAGATCTTTCACTGTGTTCTCCTTAACATTGGATGCTTATGCAGATGGCTTTTTCTCAAACTTCACACGGATGGCGTCAAATACCATCCGATCTTCCTTGCTAAAGCGCAACAATGTCAACATAAGCGTGTAAATAATTAGGAAAGGGATAATGAGAGCGAGTGTTCCGAATATTGCCTTGTATCCATAACCAACATGAATGATGCGCAGCAGCAGTAATCCCGCTATACTTGCAACTCCACCGGCTACAACGGATTTCAGCATATCCCATCGAAACGTAAGTATCTTCAATATCCAATAGACCTCAATCAGGTAGGCAATATTGAGGATGATAACCGCAAGCGAGGTTGCCACAGCCGCGCCTATAATGTTGAAACGGGGTACTAATAAGAAAGCCAGCCCTATATTGACCGTAATAGTTACGGCAGAATTTGCTAAAACCACGCGCGCATGGCCTGTCATTGTCAGCAGAAGCGCTGTTGAACCTGTCCCCGCATTTACAAGATTGCCAAAAGAGAGAATTATCAGGGCAATGCCCGCTACCGTGTAATCTCTGGAGAAAATGCTGAGGATAGCCTCATGAAAAATACACAGGCAGAGAAATACGGGCAAGCTCAGCGAGAACGCCCACCTCGTGACTACCTTGGACAAGCTCGCGAGTTGCTCAAGCTCTCTACGCGCATAATGCTCGGCGATCAATGGCGAGAAGATAGTATTGAACGCTAAAAGCGGCATAATAATAAACAGGCTTGAGCGACTAGCAACAGCATAATGTCCAACTTGTGCCGCAGTTGCGAAGACTGTGAGAAACAACACATCGGTAGAATTTATTAGATGCTGTATGAGCGAGTTGAAAGACATGGGCCAGGCAAAATTCAGCCATGTCTTCCATTCATATCTGGGCGCAGCATTACCGACAAGTAGTCTGGAAGATTGATGCAGCAGTATCTGTCCCGTAATGACGGAAGCGAGAAAACCACATATTGTGGCGAGAATCAAAGCTTGCAGCCGTAACCCAAGAAAATAGAAGATTCCTATGAGCACAAGCGATACACCAGGCTGGATCAAGCGGTCCATATACACCTTCAACTTGATAGCTTTTAATGCTTGTAGACCGCTGGCAAGGACGGCTTGTAGGGCTATCAAGGGTACAAGCAATGCTACCTCTTTGAGTGGAAGAGTATATGCTTCTTGATGATAGACCAAGTGTGCCAGGCCCGTGGTAGAAAGGTAGAACAATGCACCAAACAGCAGGCCCGAAATGAGCGTCATCCACACCACGAAATGAATCAACCCTTTAGCGAGACCATGCTCACCCTTGACACGGTAAGTTGGGACGAAGCGTACAATGGTGTTATCTAACGCGAATGTGACGGTAGAGCCAATGACAGAAGCAGAAGTGTACACCGTTATGTAAGTTCCATAGACGCTTTGTGAGACTAAATTGGTCATGACGACGTTTATTACATAGCGCAGTACGGCGTAAATGAGATCGCCTGTTCCAGCCACAGCAGCGTTACTGGCGGTGCTGATAATAACTTGGTGCTGATCTGACTGTGCCTGCATCTCTGATGTTATAACAGGTAGCCCCAGGGTTTCCTGACACGCAATGTCCTCTATAATGGAGTTGAGGAGCATATCTTGTTGTTGTCGCTGGCTCTCTCCCGGGCTTATAGCAAACATCCGTGCTGTATCAAGACTTGAAATTGGGTCTTCAAAAGCAGACGCCAGGTATGGGTGCTGCTTGCAAGGTAAGGTTAGCTTCGGCGGGATAATGAGCGTGCGAGGCTCATTGTCAGAACCTGAAAATATTTGTTGAGATGGGCTTATGTCACTTGCGGCGTTCTGTGTGAATGATGAGAGCTGCGGATGCCGGGGAAGTACCTGTGCCGTGTCATCCCTCAGATGCGTCCATGCATCCAGCACTGGGTAGATAGGCTCCGGCGCATTGGCATGGTTCCTATCATCTCTATCAGGCTCAATGTTAGTATGTAATGGATGCAAGAATCTTCTCCTCGTTTTTTTGTCTCTGTTAAAGAAAGACCTCTGGTATACATTCTACTCGGAGAGAAAAATTCAGTAGAGTATGTATCGTGAACTTGGAATAACATACATGGCATTAACAAATGCCTATACAAAGCAGTCTATTGGCAGCGGTGGAGAGTCAGTTGAAAAGATATGAACGATGAGTTGAGGAGCAAGCTGGCGTTGTTATAGCTCTAACACTGGCGACATTTTTTCTTGTGAGTAGAATATATATCATGAGTTACTTATTAAGAAAGATTAGATAAAGAGAGGAAGGTGGAAGTGTGGTGAAGACTCAGAGGGATGCTATACTATTGATAGTATCGAAACTTGAAGTAAATGGTCGCTGATAGAAGTGGAAGGTAGAAGAAGTATGAAGCTAAATTTAAATAACCGTACAAATCCTGGTCTGAACCTGCTAGAAAATGACCGAACCAAGGCTCGCTCCACCATGACCGGGGATCACAATTCCATTATTCGACGCGGCGTGACCACAGCAGTGACTACGACTTTTGAACAGCAGCAAGTCTGGCAGCTCTCCCGATTGTTACCTGGTACCTCTAAGTGCCATGAATGTATAACTATTCATCTCCCAGTCCCTCTTGATGTTGATGCGCTTAAGCGGAGCTTGCTCGAATTCATCCAGCGGCACGAAGCCTCGCGCACGAGCTTTCCGGTAGTAGATGGGCAGCCTGTGCCATATATCCAGCCTTCCATCAAGCTCACGATACCAGTGATGGACCTGCGGTTCTGTTCTAAAGCCGACCTTGAGGCTGAGATACTACGACGCGCGCGGGAAGAAGCTCTCCAGCCTTTTGACCTGGCTCAGGGGCCTCTGGTGCGCGCTCTGCTCCTACAACCAGGCGATCAGGAATATTACCTGTGCCTGACTGTACACCAGCTCATCTGCGATGGAATTACCCTCACTCGAGTTTTACTGCCAGAGTTGCGGCTTCTCTACGAAGACTTCTCGGCAGGACGATCGTCGTCACTACCGACGTTGCCCATTCAGTATGCTGACTACGCCCACTGGCAACGAGAGTGGTTGGCAGGAGACAACCCGACTGCCCGCCTGTCTTATTGGAAAGAGCATCTTGCAGGGGCTACGACGGCCCTGCCATTACCTGGCGATCGCTCCCGTTTAGCGCAACCGAGTTATCGTGGGTCACTGCAGCCGTTCACACTATCCAAACAGACTAGCGAAGCATTGCAGGTCTTAAGCCAGCAACAGGGGGTAACATTGCAGATGATGCTGGTGGCAGCTTTACAAACCCTGCTTTATCGATACACAGGGCAGGAGGATCTGCTACTCGGTACGACTACCATGAGCCTCATGCCCGATTCGACAGAACATCTGTTTGGGCACTTCCTCAATAAACTGGCACTGCGTGTCAATCTGTCGGGCGTTCTAACCTTTGGTGAACTGCTGGCTCAGGTACGCGAGGTGACTCTGGAGGCTCTGAAACATGAGTTGCCCTTCGAGTTACTCATCAGAGAACTGCTGCCTGAGCGAGAGGCAGGGGTGCATCCACTCTTCCAGATACTACTGACCCTTGATTCTTCGCCTCTCGACTTGCCGCACGGATGGGCCATGACTCGCCTAAATGTGCAGGCAGAGACCTCCCTCTACGATCTAGATTTCTACCTTGCAGAATCCTCAAAGGGACTCAGCGGTCATATAGCCTATAACTCGGATTTGTTTGATGCTGCAACCATCGCTCGTCTGGAAGGCCACTTGCAGACGTTGCTGGCGGGCATTGTGGAAAATCCCGACCGGTGCTTATCAGAGTTGCCTCTCTTGACAGAAAAAGAGCATCGGCAGCTTGTGGTGGACTGGAATACTACGAAGGCAGCCTATTCAAAGGATGACTGTATCCATCAGTTGTTTGAGGCGCAGGTACAGCGGACACCAGAAGCTACGGCGGTGGTCTTTGAAGGACATCATCTGACCTACCGGGAACTCAATGTCCAGGCTAATCAGCTAGCGCATCACCTACAGAAGTTGGGAGTGGGACCCGAGGTGCTGGTGGGCCTCTGTATAGAACGGTCCTTAGAAATGGTAGTAGGATTACTGGGTATTCTCAAGGCGGGAGGAGCCTATATTCCGCTTGACCCCGGTTTCCCATTCGAGCGTATTGCCTTCATGTTGGAAGATGCTCAGATACCAGTCCTGGTCACCCAGCAGCATCTAATCATCCAATTACCCACACATGGGGCTAAAGTGGTGTGTCTGGACGCCGATGTTGCAGTGCTCACCCAGCAAAGCCAGACCAATCCACTCTCTCCAGTGACTTCCGATAATCTGGCCCATGTGATTTACACTTCTGGATCGACCGGGCGACCTAAGGGGGTACAGATTCTGCACCGCGCGGTGGTTAACTTCTTGCTCTCTATGCGTGAGCAGCCGGGTCTGACGGCAGAGGATACCTTGCTGGCTGTAACCACCTTATCTTTCGACATCGCCGCCCTCGAACTCTTTTTACCTTTGACCGTTGGGGCGCGTGTGATTGTGGTTGGTCGCGATGTAGTTGCGGATGGGGTGGCCTTGAGGGAGACTCTGGTGCGTACAGGTACAACAGTGATGCAGGCGACTCCGGTCAGCTGGCGTTTGCTGCTGGCAGCAGGCTGGGAAGGCAAGCCTGATCTGAAGATCCTGTGCGGTGGGGAAGCCCTCTCCTTAGTTTTGGCCCAGCAGTTGCTGCCGAAGGTCGCTTCTCTGTGGAATCTCTATGGACCAACGGAGACGACTATCTATTCAAGCTTCTGCAAGATCGAGCCAGGTGAAAAAGTGATCTCTATTGGCCGCCCAATTGCCAATACGCAGATCTACCTGCTCGATGCGCACTGGCAGCCGGTACCAATCGGCGTGCCTGGGGAACTCTTTATTGGAGGCGATGGGCTGGCTCGAGGTTACTTGAACCGTTCCGAACTGACATCGGAGCGATTTATCCCTCATCCGTTCAGCAATGAGCCAGGTGCTCGTCTCTACAAAACCGGCGACCTGGCGCGCTTTCGGCCAGACGGGACCATCGAGCTTTTGGGGCGTCTGGACTTTCAAGTGAAGCTACGGGGGTTTCGTATCGAGCTGGGCGAGATTGAGGCGGTGTTAGCCCAGCACCCAGTGGTGCAGCAAGTAGTGGTTGTGGCACGCGAGGATGTGCCGGGTGACAAGCGCCTGGTGGCGTACGTTGTACAGAAGTCTCAAGATCACGACCCAGATGAGCTAAAAGAGAGAGCAGCAGAACAACATTCACAATGGCAGAAAGTGTGGGATCAGACTTACCATCAACACAACTCCACACAGGACCCCACGTTCAATATTAATGGCTGGGTAAGTAGCTACACGTACCGACCTTACGCCGCGGAGGAGATGCGCGAATGGGTCCAGACCACTGTCGAACGCATCTTGGTGTTTCAACCACAACATGTCTTAGAGATTGGTTGCGGTACTGGATTGCTTCTCTTCCGCATCGCCCCCCACTGTAGCAGCTACTGTGGGACCGACATCTCTCAAGTCGCCTTGCAGTCCCTGCAAGAGACCGTAGCTCGACAAGGGTTGACCAACGTGACCCTGCAGAAGCGGTCGGCAGATGACCTTTCGGGCTGGGACGCTGGCACATTCGACATGGTAATCCTCAACTCAGTAGTACAGTATTTTCCAAGCATCGACTATTTTTCGCAAGTACTAGAAGAGGCGATACGAGTCGTGAAACCAGGGGGAACAATCTTTTTAGGAGATGTACGTAACCTGCAATTGCTTGAGGTTTTCCATGCCTCAGTAGAAGTACAGCAAAATGCTGCTGAGCGGACTAAGACTGAGATGTTGCAACATGTGAAGAGCAGAATGGCGCAAGAGCAAGAATTGCTGATTGATCCGATGTTCTTTACTGCTTTGCAGGAGTGCTATCCTCAACTTAGCCAGGTAGAACTACAACTCAAGCGAGGACTGTATCACAATGAAATGACTATTTTTCGTTATGACGCACTGCTGCAAGTAGGGGGAGGGATAGAGTCAGAGGTTGAGTTATTATGGCATAACTGGGATATGGAGAGTTTGAGCTTAGATGCCATGCGGCATCTATTAGAAGAGGAGCCGGAGATCATAGGTGTCACGGGAATACCCAATGCGCGTCTGCAAGCAGATGTGGAAATGGTTCAATGGTTGAAGAGCCAGGATGGCCCTGAAACTGTGGATGAATTTCGAGAAGAGTTGAGTAACAGGCGGAATGTGGGAGTAGATCCAGAGGACTTCTGGGTGTTGAGCCAGAAGTTGCCATACGAAGTCAAGATCACCTGGTCTGAATTAGGAGAAGCTGGCAGTTATGATGTCGTCTTTACGCGGCGGTTGAATGGGCGAGCGGATCTGCACAAAAAAGTGAGACCAGCAGTCAGAGGGGAACTTGAACAACGACGGGCGTTGAGTGAGTATGTTAATGTTCCGCTGCAATCGCGAGAGACGCCTTTGCTCATTCCTCAATTGCGCAGCCTGCTGAAAGAGCGGTTACCAGACTACATGATACCGGCTGCCTTTGTACTACTGGAGACGCTACCATTGACGGCCAATGGGAAAGTGGATCGTCGATCACTGCCTGCGCCTGATTCCGGTGGGCGCACTGTGGAAGAAACTTACGTTGCGCCAACGCAGTTAGCACATTACCAGTTGATAGCTATCTGGGAAGAGATTCTGAATGTACGGCCCGTTGGCATCAGAGATAACTTTTTCTATCTGGGCGGGCACTCTTTGCTAGCTGCGCGTCTGGTCGAGCGCATAGAGCAGCTATTTCACTGGAAGCTGCCGCTGGCTACGCTCTTTGTTGGTCCTACTATCGAAAAGTTGACTATGGCCCTGCAGGCACAAGAAGAGAGCGGTTCCCAATTGCCGGTGATGGCTATTCAGGCCGGGGGAGCTAAACGCCCTTTCTTCTTGTTACATGGACACTGGCGTGGTGATGGTTTTTTTTGCTATCCCTTAGCACACGCCCTGGGAACAGAGCAACCTTTCTATGCCATCACTCCTTATCAGTTAAATGGCTTGCCGATTCTGCCTACACTCGAAGAGATAGCCTCTGCCCATATTGAGGCACTTCGAAGGGTGCAGCCGGAAGGCCCGTATTTGCTGGGTGGCTGGTGCAATGGAGCTTTAACAGCTTATGAGATGGCCAGGCAATTGCATGCGCAAGGGCAGAAAGTCGATCTACTGATCTTGATGGACCCTATGAACCTTGTTCCTCCTGTACGTCTTAAATTGTTGCACCATGTTGTTCGTAGCATTGTCAGTCTGCTGCCTTTGGGACCAAAGAAGCAGCTAAATTGCTTTCTGCGGCTGCGACATGTAAATAAGTACCTACACTACCCAACCTACCGGCAATGGAAAGAATTTGAGCAGACCAAGGTGGCCGTTCAGAATAAATGGTCGCGGCGCGGAATCAAAGGCGGTTGGCTACTTTCGCAGCTGGAAATGCTTTTCCCACCCATTGAAATTTTATACAAATATCCATTCATTATCGAGTGGATCGCCATGGATTATGCACCGGCCAGCCAGTATCCTGGAAAGATAACTTTCTTCTGGCATCAGGAAGAGCTTTTAGACCAGGTCGCGTGGCAGCAGGTGATTGAAGCGAACGAAGTCGAGGTTCATGTACTTCCTGGTACACAAGAAACTCTTATAGAAGAGCATCTTGCTGATTTGGCCGAGTTAATGAAGAATTGTCTGAATGAGGTGGAATCGACATATCGGAAACAGGATCTGTGAATTATTGCGGAGAAGGGCTTCTCCGCTGAGATAAGATAGAAAAATTTGCCGCTCTCATCTATCCCTGGAGTCAATGACAAGTGGAAGCGGCAAATCCATTGCCTCAAACTGCTGAAACGGCAATCCTATGGACGAGTGGGCTTTGGCCTTCTACGGCACCGTGTACTCGCTTGAAGTGCTTGAGCTTAGTCCATGAGATGCGGGAAACCCAAAAGTAAGTTGGCCTTGATCACACTTCGACCCAGGCCCTATTCGCTACAGTTCGTCTGCGCACCTCTGAGGCATACTGGGTGAAGGGATGACCGAAGCACTCTGCTGGCGTAACTTCGGACAATACCTCCGCACCAATATCTGACCTCACAAAGAAAGCATTATAGCCATAACGCTCGCAACCAACCAGGCGATACCCTTTCTGTTTACCCAATTTGACAAATGCTGCCAGTGATGCCCCATAGTAGTTATCAATTCTATCTGCGATTTGCTTCCCCGTAAACGTATTGACCACTCTTCTACCTTGAGCTAGAAGCAACGGAACGTTATTCGAATCCTTAGCAAAGGTCGTCTTGTAGGGAATGGTCACTGACGACTCCGCTCCTAATGCATTGTTGTATTCCAGCACTACTACGCGTGGACTTATGCACTCAATCGCCTTCCAGACCCAGTAATCGACCCCATCCATATCCAGTGAGAGCAAATCGATCTCGCCGCTATAGCCTTGTTTCTCAAGCAGCCCGTTAATGTTTTCAGCAGTAATCCAGGCCTGTACCAGTTTTGGTGGCCACACCTTTGTATCTGCGCACCGCGCAAAAAAATGCTGTCCTTTGCGAATATTCTTGTCGCTCCCATCAAAGAACTGCCCATTCCAACCGTGATTAATGATCAGATTGGTCGTGTTGTCGTTGCCTGCTCCTCCGCAGACTTCTACACACTTCTTATTGGTTGTGCCCAACACGGAGAAGAGATATAGCAGAATGCCATCTTCACCAAACTGTGAGTAAGCCCGGAACTCCACATCTTCAAATTTCGGCATGGGGAGATTCAATGCCAGCATCTCTTTGTACTGCATCGACAACAGAATCTGGGTCGCTTTGTTGGAGCGGGGGAAGACAAAAAAATCTTCCATAGCCTGGCGCACCGGGTGCGAGATCACATGACTCGTCCGCTTCACCAGCTTTTGTGTATTTCGTAGTATGTCAGCACGTAATATTATGCTCATTTCTTTATCCTTTTGTTTCTTGTAACCATACTTAAGGGCAACTTGATACTTCTTGCTCAATCAAGGCGGACTTCCGCTCTCTAAAACTCCGATCCTCTACAAGCCATTATAGGGATTCATCCAAATTTGATGGGCAATTATACTGTACAGAGGTACAAATGTTTATGTACAGAGGTACAAATGTTTAAAGGAGTGGTTCATAACGATGAAACAGTTACGTGTAGGAGTCGATCTTACAGGCATATGGCGACCCCCGACCGGCATTTTTCGTTACAGCACAGAAATGGCGAAACAGCTCCTGCTGCTGTCGGATACAGAACCTGCTTCGCCATCTATGCGCTATGTTTTTTTCTTTTCACAGGAGATACACCCAGATTTCGTACCGCTGCAACACACGTTTGAGGCTGTAATCTGCCCAACTAGAAACGAATTGCTGAGCAAGCAGTGCTGGTTCCCGTTTATTCTGCCACGTCTGCATTTGGATATCATGCATTACCCGGCGTTTCCACCACCATTGCTACAACCCTTTGGGCCGCCCATGGTCATGACTTTCTACGACGCCGGGCCATGGCGTTATGCACAGGCACAAACGTTGCATGGTCGCATGTACTTCCGCACGTTACTTACTCGTGGAGCACAGACAAGTACGCAGGTGGTAACTCTATCAACACATGCGAAAGCTGAGATAGGGCATTTTCTCGGTACACAGCATCTTTCCAAGATTTCTATTGCGCCGGGTGCTGTACGCGCA
Source organism: Ktedonobacterales bacterium (assembly GCA_038209195.1). Taxonomy (GTDB): domain Bacteria; phylum Chloroflexota; class Ktedonobacteria; order Ktedonobacterales; family Ktedonobacteraceae; genus JBBQXY01. Next base: position 29,543 of record JBBQXY010000041.1, read on the forward strand.
GAATTTCGCATGTGTACCAGTGACACATTCAAACAAGAGGTACGATTACGCTACCAGCTGAGTGATCCCTACTTCTTGACGGTTGCGACAGTCGAGCCACGAAAGAACCTGCCAACATTACTCGATGCTTACGTCCAACTGAGACAGCAACTCGGCTCGGCCTGTCCTGCACTAGTGATCGTTGGGCGTAAAGGGTGGAATTGTGACGATATTCTTCGTTACATGGCTGAACTGCATGATAGCGTGTACTTCCTTGGGCACATTCCCGATCAAGACCTCATCGCTCTCTATCAGATGGCAATCTGCCTCGTCTTTCCGTCATTATACGAAGGCTTTGGTCTCCCAGTGATAGAAGCTATGGCCGCTGGTTGCCCGGTGATTACCACCACTAGTTCCTCATTGCCAGAGGTTGCCGGGGACGCGGCTCTACTTGTAGACCCGCTTGATGCCAAAGAAATAACCACCGCAATGCAAGAGGTCTCGCAAGACGAAGCACTGCGTCAGCGTATGATCGCTGCTGGGCGTCTACAAGCGTCGCGTTTCTCATGGGAACAAACCGCTCGGCTCAACAGAGAGGTCTACGTGAAAGCGTCTACTTGCATGAATAAACGGGCACGTTCATAGGAAATCCTGATGAGTCTAGATGAACTGTTTCCCTACAAACGGTTCATCTAGACTCATCGATTGCGCTAACATGTATCATAGAAGAGGATGCCTTATGAGCATCGAAGGGATGTTGTAGAAGGGATATAACTGCATGAAACAAATAACCTCGACCATATCTGAAGTTCGAGGAGAAGAAAGCGAGTACCAGCAAGCTGTACCCCCACATGTGGGGATAGAACTTGCCCCTACCCGTTTTCCTCTTAGCACTCTAAGCACCACTATCGTCCATGAGCCATCGTTATTTTATTATATTTCACATAGGTTGATCGATATTATCTTGTCTGCATTTGGTTTGATAATGCTCCTACCAGTGTTCCTGCTCATCGCTCTGTGTATTAAACTCGATGATGGCGGCGACATTCTCTATTTCAGGGAAGTTATTGGACAATATGGAAAACGTTTCTACGCCCTGAAGTTTCGCACGATGATCGCTAATGCAGACGAATACCTGGAAAAACGTCCCGAACTCATGCGGAAATATGAACAAAACATGAAGTTAGTTGGAGACCCTCGTATCACGAAGGTTGGTCTTTTTCTGCGTAAGGCAAGTCTGGATGAATTGCCACAACTGCTTAACGTCCTCGTCGGTCAAATGTCCTTGGTGGGACCACGGATCATTCATCCGAGTGAATTACCACGGTATGGCGAGTACGCCGAGAAACGGCATTCTGTACGACCCGGCATTACTGGCTTGTGGCAAATCAGCGTGCGCCAACACATTAACTACGACGAGCGCGTATTGCTCGATATACAGTATCTTGATCAGCGTTCGTTGGCCGGTGATCTCGCGATTATGTTCAAAACAGTGAAAGTCTTATTTGTCCATTCGGGAGTTTGACCGAGATGGACGAATTGATTGCTCAGAACCAATTCGTCCATTCGCAGCATAGTTGGCTGTTGCGCCTGGAGAAAATATTGAGTACACTTGGAAGAGAACTAGTAGTAAGGACATCTCTTTCATGCAAGTATCATCCACGCGCACCTTTTCATTTTTGGGCTATGTACGCCGTATGGTAGTCCTTGTTTTTGGCCTCTTTATTTGTTCTGTGGGTATCGTCTGTACCTATCGTTCTGCTATGGGGTTGGGTCCATGGGACGTGTTACATCAAGGTATCAGTCGGCATACTCCCCTCAGTTTTGGGCAGGCCAGCATAGTGGTAGGCGCTTTGCTTATCCTCGGCGGCTTGCTCATCAAAGTTCGCCCTGGTCTTGGCACCGTCTCGAATATGTTGCTCATCGGACTTTTTGTCGATGCTCAATTGCGCAGTAACTGGCTTCCTGATATAAGCGCATCACCGTTTGCACTACGTCTGTTGCTGGACGCCATTGGAGTGCTACTGATGGGCATTGGTACAGCTTTCTATATCACTCCACGCTTGGGCGCAGGGCCGCGTGACGGATTGATGATGCGCTTGCATGTGTTGACGCACGTGAGGATCGCTTTTGTGCGTGCGGCAATAGAGTGTTCGGCCTTATTGCTTGGTTTCTTTCTGGGTGGCACGACTGGTCTTGGTACCCTGCTTTTTGCTTTTGGTGTAGGTCCGGCAATTGAGATTGGCTTCTGGCTGACAAAAAAGTTGGCCTTTATCGTGGGGCCACCACCCGTAACCGCTGCGCTGCCAGGCCAACAAACATTGGCGTCTGACCCCGTTCTTCCCCGTCAAGTGTCGCATCCCGTGGATCAGCATTCGTCCTAATATGGACACCGCGCGCTTGTACGTGATGAATACCAGGGATACCACTTAAATCTGCTACGTGATGCAAAAACTGATCCTCTTTTTTCGCTTGCGAATAAGCCACTTCCGTCTTGGGCAGATTAAAGAATTGGGCAATCTTTGCACTGAGTTTGCCCAATTCTACATCCTCAATAACCACAATATCCAACAATCCATCATTGATACTGGCGTCCGGTACAGTAAGTTGCCATGCTCCACCGAAAAGCGGCGCATTAATAACGGTCACTTGTAGTGCGCGACAGCGCAATGGATGGAGTTCAGGAATGCCTATGGTGTTTGCTGGCTCTATTGGCTTTGTCAGGAATGGTCGTGGCAAGAAACTATGTGGTTGTGCTAATCCTGCAAAGTGTAATTCAATGTCCAGCGCCTCGTGATTCCGTAAAACCTCTAAAGCGGATAGAGGATAGGTCATGCGCCCAAAACGCTGACGGATAGCGACATTGGTTGCCAATCGTGCAAACTGTACATTCAGTCCCACAGTCAGAACGTGGGCGAAATATCCATGCTTTTGTTGCGCTACATGGGTAAGGACCGATCCACCATTTCTTGCCGTGGTGGTGTGAGGTGCCTGCTCTGCTGGTTGCGCTGTCCCGATATCAATTTCCTGCACTGCTCCGTGCGCAATCACCTCTATTGCTTGGGAAAGCTCCATCGGTATGCGCAATGATCGCGCAATATCATTCGCCGTTCCCAGTGGTAAAATGCCGAGTGGCAAGCCGCTCAGCACAATATGTGCGATGACTCCGCCAACCAAGCCATCTCCGCCAGCGGCAACTGCGAGATCGATACCTTGCGCTTGCCAATCCGCTCCCTGAGCTGGCAGCGCATCAAGTTTTGCAATTGGGATAACTTGCGCAATGTGAACTCCCGTGCCTTCGAGCAGGGACAATGATTGGGTCAGTTGTGAAGCTCTGCCCGCATGTGGACTATGTATCACAACGATGTTCCGTATGTTTCTTATACTACTCACGCGCTTTCTTTTTCTTTAATCCATTCACGCACCAGAAAAGAACCATTCTCCCCGCTTTGCACGCTGTAGAGCTTGTCAAAGCCTTCCTCTTCTCCCATTATATGGGTTTTGACAAGCTTCAGGTTGCCGTTTTTCTAGCTTATAGCTTACAATGATCAAACTTTGACAAGCTTCAGCTTGCCGTTTCTCTCGTCTATATCCTACAATGATTAAGGACCCACTGGGAAACACAGAAGTGCCTTGAAAAACGAGGAGTGATGAAATAATGACAACAACTGAAACCAACACACAGGTGCAGCAGTGGACAAACCTGGCCCAGCAATTACGCGTTGACAGCATTCGCAGTACAACTGCAGCGGGCTCCGGTCATCCCACCTCTTCTATGTCAGCAGCAGACCTGATGTCTGTCCTAATGATGAGCTATCTGCACTACGACTTTGACAACCCGAAGAATCCAAACAACGATCACCTCATCTTCTCTAAGGGCCATGCCGCGCCCTTGCTCTATTCTATGTATAAGGCAGCGGGAGCCATTTCCGACGAGGAATTGTTGACGCTGCGCAAATTTGGCAGCCGTATCGAAGGCCATCCCACTCCCGTCTTGCCGTGGGTAGATGTTGCTACCGGTTCACTGGGACAAGGCCTACCCATAGGCGTTGGTGTAGGACTGGCGGGTAAATACCTGGATAAGCTAGCCTATCATATCTGGGTACTACTCGGTGATAGCGAAATGGCCGAAGGCTCAATCTGGGAAGCATTCGATCACGCTTCCCATTATAAACTAGACAATGTCGTGGGCATTCTCGACTGTAATCGTCTGGGACAGCGCGGTGAGACCGATCTCGGTTGGAATACTGCCGCCTATGAGGCCCGTGCCAAAGCTTTCGGCTGGAACGCCATCGTGATAGACGGGCACAACTACGACGAGATCAACGCCGCCTTTGCACAGGCTGCGCAACCAAATGGCTCCCCTACGCTGATCGTTGCCAAAACGCTCAAGGGGAAAGGCTACTCCTTGGTAGAAAATAAAGAGGGCTGGCATGGCAAGGCCCTCAATAAAGAGCAGGAAGCCCAAGCTATTCAGGAATTGCATCCTGTGCGTAGCCAGACCTACCCCGTGCAAAAGCCTGCCTCGGTCCAGGCTGCACCGGAAGCTGAGCAGAAAGCTTTAGTCTTACCGCGCTACGATGCCAGTGAACCGGTTGCCACGCGTAAAGCCTATGGCGATGCCTTGAAGGCTCTTGGTGCTGCCAACCCCGATGTCGTTGGGCTAGATGGCGAAGTCAGCAACTCAACCTATGCCGATGAATTTGGCAAAGCGTATCCCGAACGCTTCTTTGAACAGTACATCGCCGAGCAGCAACTGGTGGCATCGGCAGTAGGCATGAGTGTGCGCCATAAGATACCATTTGCCTCCACCTTCGCAGCTTTCTTCTCACGTGCCTATGATTTCGTTCGTATGGCGGCTATCTCTCGTGCGAACATTCGCCTGGTTGGTTCTCATGCAGGCGTTTCCATTGGTGAAGATGGGCCTTCGCAGATGGCCTTAGAAGACCTGGCAATGATGCGCGCTGTCTATGGCAGTACAGTGATTTATCCTAGCGATCCCAACCAGACGGCGCAGTTAGTAGCACAAATGGCCAAACACGGTGGTATTGTCTATATGCGTACTACCCGTGAGAAAACACCAGTACTGTATAGCCCTGATGAAGAGTTTGAGATCGGTGGCAGTCGAGTGGTACGCCAATCTGAAAAGGATCGTCTGACTGTAGTCGCTGCTGGTATCACTCTGCATGAAGCCTTGAAGGCTTACGATCAGTTGCAGAGTCAACGAATAAATATTCGCGTCATTGATGCCTATTCAGTGAAGCCGATGGATGAAGAAACGCTCTTAATAGCGGCCCAGGAGGCTGGCAACAAATTTATAGTTGTTGAGGACCACTGGCCCGAAGGTGGCCTTGGCGATGCCGTCTTAGAGGTCTTTACCCAACGGGACGGTACAATCCCACAGATTGTCAAACTGGCCGTACAATCGATGCCCGGCTCCGGTACTCCTGCCGAACTCATGGAAGAGGCCGGCATCAGCGCACACGGCATCGTCGAGGCGGTAAACGCATTGCTACAACGCCACTAGCACACGTTTACCTTGAAGGTCTTGGCCCTAAGTCAAGGAGCATCGTCACATGCAATACAGCGTATCTGATTGCTCTGGATACGCTGTATTTTTTGTATTAGTCTACTATCTTACTATCTGCTCCTGACCTTTGTAGCGTCTGTATGGCTGGTGCGTAGTATAGAGTAGTGATATTTGCTATCTTTTTAGAATTTTTTGTTGCCTAAAACATACTGCTACAACGCCAAGATCGTGGGTATTGAGCATGACAGCAGTGCCCAACTCATACTTTTGTGTGGCGTGG
>JBBQXY010000042.1:0-35308 GCA_038209195.1 Ktedonobacterales bacterium
AGTAGAGTGTGGCTACTCTGCTCGCTTGATGTGACAATTTACCCTATCTCATCGTTAATCAGAATAGACCTATTTTATGAATATTTTAAGAAGGCGTGGGTGGTTGAGTCGCGGGGAGGTTTGGAGCAAGATAAGGCGGGATATGAGCCAGTGTTTGCGGTGCAGTAAGCCTTGTGAGGCGACTTCTATATTTTGTGCAGCATGCAAGTTGCATTTACGAAGCCAGCTTTGGCAGCCAACTCGTGCGGAGGAATCTTGGCAGAATCCTCCGCTTGCTGCTTTTGCGCCCGAAAATGGAGAGGTTAGTGGTAATCCATTGGAGCGTATTACTAGTCCCTATCCAATGGTTAGCACACCGCAACTGCCACAAACACCACAGCCCCAGGTCCCTTCAACGCCAAATTTCGCAGCCAAAAGTAATGTCGTCGAACAAGCGGTAAACAGATTAAATGATGCCGCCCAGCGCATTGCTTATGTTGAACAGGGCAACCGCCGCCAGCCCCATGTACCACGCCTGTCTCCATTGCATGATATATCCGCGGATATTCAACGCCAGAGCACTCCATTGCCCCAGATATCGCAAGCACCAGCGGGAGTGCAAGGCGAAGATCTGGGACGGCGCATGCCCGATTTCTGGCCTTGGTTGCAAGAAGCGGAAACCGAAGAGAGCGAGAAAGATCACTGGTCAGGACGTACGGACCCCCTGATGGCACGGCATTTCCCGAATAGTACCGAGGTGGCGCGTATCGAGGAAGAAGATGTACGGCGTGCAATGGCCGAGGGGCTGGTCACTGCGCCCCACTTAGCCAAACGGGCTCCTTTGACGCGGCGGCGGATGCAACTCGCCTTTGTGCTCCTCACTTTTCTGGCAATAATAGCTCTGATAATTGATGGTGGGCTTGTTCTTGTCGCCTTCACGCATCCACACACTCCCGCGAATGTATCAAACGGTCCGCCTTCGCTAACGCTATCTTCTAACGCGGCACGGTTCGGTCAAACGGTTATTTTGCATATTTTGCATTTCTCACCCAATTCCAGTGTCTATCTCACGCATGATATCCAGGAAGCGGTACAGCTTACCAATGGTTCTTCTATAACCAGGGTGGGGGCCACAGGCTCTGCCGATGTGACTATGTATGTAGATCAGACCTGGACACCCGGTTTTCATACCATTGAGGTGGAGGATGTCACGACGCGCAATACCGCCATTTCGACGCTACAGATCACCGGCGCTGGCCCAACGGTCCCATCTCGTCTCTATATCGATAGAAGTTCATTAGAAATAGGGGCAGATTACCAAGGTGCTAATACCATCCAACCACTGACGCTTCAAAATTCTGGTGGGGGCTCTATCACATGGGCGGCTAGCAGCAATCAACCGTGGCTCTTGATATCACCGCCGCAAGGGGTTTTTAGTAAGAGCCAGACGATTGCTGTGGCTGTAGAGCGAGGAAGTCTCAAGCCAGGCGATTATACAGGGGCGATCACATTCTCTTCCAACGTGGGTTCTATCCAATCGGTGCCAGTACACATGACTGTGCGCCTATTACCGCCCAATGCCGGTCCCGTGTTAGAAGTGACACCCCCTGTGCTCTCGTTTAGTGCCTTGGATGGCGAGTCGAATCCGGCCAACCAGACGTTGATAATCAGCAATCCAGGGTCGCAACCACTGAACTGGGCAATCACCGGCAATAGTCAGACATCGTCGTCACAAAACTTCTTGCTCTTTGCCTTTAGTCCACACAGCAATTGGTTGAGTACAGATCTAACGGCGGGTGTCGTCGTACCGCATTCTACGAGCGCAATTCATGTCACGGTGAATAGTCAAAATCTATTGCCAGGCATATATACCGCTAGTCTCGTCTTTACCAGTGATCCGGGGGTAATCAATAGTCCGCAAAGCATTAGTATTTCGCTCACGGTGCTGCCTCGCTGTGGATTGACACTGAGTACGGGTAGCTTGTCGTTTACCACGGTTTCAGGGCAGACGAATCCCAGCAATCAATCGCTTAATATCGGTGCGACCTCAAGTTGTGCTGGAACGATTAGCTGGAAGGCCGTCTCGGCCAACAATTGGTTGGTCGTCACACCAGCCAGTGGGCAATTAAAGGGAGCAACGAGCACTGTTACCTCAATAGGGGTCAATGCCAGTACCCTGAAACCAGGGACATACGTCAGCAATATCGCCTTTACTGTGGCACTGAGTACGCAGACAGTGATGGTGCAATTGATAGTGCAGCCGCCGCCAGCACCTTCTGCACCAATTCTAGGTGCAACACCGCTTGGCCTCAACTTTAGTACGACACAGGGTATGCCCTCGCCGCCAGGACAGGTAGTGACGATCACTAATACAGGCAAGAGCCCGCTTATTTGGCACACGCAGGTCAATACATTGGCAACGCAGTGGTTGGGTGCTGGACCAACAGGTGGCACAATACCCGCGGGCCAAACAGGGCAGGTCACTGTCAATATCGATACCTCAAATTTGACACCCAATACGTATGTAGGGCAGGTCGTGCTGACTGGCTACGATGCCGCTGGTCATGTAGCTTCGGGCAGCCCACAGACGGTAACGATTAATTTGCTGGTGTTGCCACCCTGCGTATTGCAGCCACCTTCACTGAGTTCTGTCGCTTTTAGCGCGACGCAAGGCATGGCTAATCCCAGCGCGCAAACGGTTGCTGTCACGGCTACTGGTAATTGTGCCTGGCCCATGAATTGGCAAGCCACGATGCCCAGAAGTGCTCATTGGCTGCAGATGAGCCCTGCTTCCGGCACATTAGCTGCCAGCGGGCAACCAGCCTCCATAAGCCTCTCTCCCACTATTGCGAACTTAGCAGTTGGCACCTATACTGCCAATGTTTCTGTCAATGCGACTGATAGCTCTAATGCCCTTGTACAGGGTAGCCCGCAAGTTTTTGCGGTAACGTTAACCATCTTACCCCCGTGTGCGCTCACGGTAGGGCCAACCAGTTTGGCGTTTTCGGTTGCGCAGGGGCAAGCCGCCCCGGCGGCCCAGAACTTCTCCCTGAGCGAGAATGGGACGTGTGTTGCGCCCGTTAGCTGGTCAGCAGTGGGGGATGCAAATAGTAGTAGTTGGTTGAACATAGGCTCGGCAAACTCCGGTACAGGGAATGCAACGGTCAGTGTGAGCGTCAATCCACAGGGCTTGGCTCCTGGAACGTATAATGGGACGATCGCCGTCACGGCCTCTGGCAATGGTGGAGCTGTTGTATTGAATAGCCCTCAGACCATCAAAGTAGCACTGGTAGTCACTGGTTATACCCTTAGTGGTACCGTGATTGCTTGCCTTGTCATACCTTGCGCAACGCCTAATCCGCTTCCTGGTGCTACGCTCACCTTGACTGACAGTGCGAACCACAGTGCAAGTGTTATCGCCGATTCCTCAGGAAACTACTCTTTTGGCAATCTTGCCACCGGTACTTATACACTAACAGCCTCTGGCAGTGCTGGTGGCTTGAACTACGCTGGTACCTCTACCCTCACTGTAACAGGAAATCAAACGAATTATAATATTGACGTTATTCCACATTGATGCTCATCATAAACCCTATAAACCTCGAGCGTTTTCTCAGTGCTTGTAATGTGTTACAATAGGCTATGTTATAGCAAAGTATGTCAACATAGCTATTTAATCACAGGGATGCAGGAGGTAGTAGCCAGCCAATCAGCCAGCCAGCCTCGCAATACCTGCTTGAACCAACACCTATGTATTGGATGATCGTAGCCTTACTACGTCCATATGGGTAGAGGTGTGTTTAGCGGGATAGATGCTCCGCGCATTGTTGAACAGCGGTCAAGGAGGAGGGGTAGAGGTGCCTTACGGGTGCTCACCCTTGAGACGCTATTATGGATACAAAACGTTGTACTAACTGTCATAAGTTGCTGCGCGCAGAAACTGAAGTTTGCAGTCGCTGCGGCTATACTTTTGCTGAGAAGAAACAGATCACACCGGTACGCACCATGGTAAAAGGATCGATTCCGCCAGCATCGCTACACCGTGCTGGCCATTACTCTGGATTGCATCCCGAAGATCAACCATACCAATCAACGGTGATCGCCGTGCAACGCCCTCCTGCCAATACAACGCACTTGCGTGGTTCCTTGCCAAAAGATCCCGTGGAGAAGCGTTTGTCTGCTGTCGATAGTGTGAGTGCTGTTGATACTGTCCTTGAAACGGATCGGCATAAAGAGGTGACGTTGGTAACACCAGTCGATCTTCCACCACCGAGGCCACGTATTGCTCCAACTCCAAATCCTAATACACCACTTCCCCCTTCTGAATATCTCTTACCGCCGCGGAGAATGCGCAGAGGACGCTTTGTGCCAACGGTATTGACGATTTCATGCCTTCTTTTACTGGTGGCAAGTAGCTTGTTGGCTTTTATCTATCTCAATCGCAAGCCCCTTGCGACTACACAGGTTTTGAGCGCGATACCCAGTCAATTGCGTGTCAATGATCCCTTTATCCTCTCTGGCAAAGGCTTTGGCGTAGATGATCTGATCAGTTTTACCTACGATGATAATCACCAGCTACTGGATGGGAGCGGAAAGTTACTCCAGGCCCACGCCGATGACATCGGTGCTTTTTCGATACAGATTACAGTGCCTGGGACATGGATAGTAGGGCAGCATGAGATATTCGCGACCGATATTGGCAAAGAGCAGATTGTAAGTGTACGTACTATTATTACTGTCGATCAGCCACTGCCAGGTCCGCCCCGCTTGCTACTGGGGGCATCAAGCCTTGATTTTGGGGCAAATGTACCAGGATCGGTGGTGAAAAAGAGCATACCGCTCACGAATGAAGGTGGGCAGCAAGTAAGTTGGCAAGCCAGTAGTGATCAACCTTGGCTGACCCTCTCTCCCATTCACGGTGTCTTTAATGGCAGCTCGTTTGCTCAAGTGGCGGTCAATAGTGGCAGTTTACCTCCGCAATCCTATATCGGACATATCACATTTACACAATCAGGTAGCACTATAGCTCTGAAACTCGCCGTTACTATGAGTGTCAAGCAGGCCCCTCCGGCGAGTATGACGATTGCCCCTGTGGCATTGACATATTCGGGTATAACGACACAGAATCCTACCAGCCAAGTGGTGACACTGCAAAATACCAATGACCAGCCCTTAGATTGGAGTAGTGCAGTGAGTACGGGTGATGGCTCGAACTGGCTGAGTATCAGTCCTGCCAGCGATCACCTGGCTGCGCATAGCAGCGAAACGATTACGGTCGACGTACAGACATTGCAATTGGCAATCGGCTCCTACCAGGGTACGATTAATTTTAAGGGTGGCACAAATCCGGCGGTAACAGTTGCTTTGAGTGTTGCCGCTCCTGGCTACTTGGTCACTTCGCCGCCCGCGCTGAGTTTTACCTCCATAGGGCAAAATCCGGCAGCCCAGACGATTACGCTACAGAATAGCGGTGGGTGGGCATTGGATTGGTCGGCGACGACGGCGACGGCTGATAAGGGGAACTGGCTATACCTTTCGCCATCCAGTGGGCATTTGGAAGCAGGGCAGTCAGGGAATGTCGCTGTCACGATCAATGTCTCTGGACTCAAACCGCAATCGTATCAGGGTACCTTAACCTTTACATATGATGGTGGTTTGACGAAGTTGGTGCCAATTGCCTTGACAGTAAGTGTGCCGCCGACTGCTGCGATCAGCCTGAGTCCGGGGACGATGAATTTTTCGACGCTGGCAGGTACAAATCCGGGGCCGCAAACATTCACTATTGTCAATACAGGCAATGCCACGCTCAACTGGATGATTGCCGAGGATCAGAATGGTGCGACCTTTGCCCCATTGTCGGCAACTTCTGGTAGCCTTGCTCCCACGAAAAGTATCGTGATCACGGTCAGTCCAACTATTGGGCAGTCGGGGGCAGGTGTGCTCGCAACCAACATCACCGTCTTTGATCGCGATACGGGATCAAAGGTGCTGGCCCAGAAGATTGTTGTAACGATTACCATCACAGATCAACCCATGATCTCACTTTCAATGAGTACGATGTCCTTTAGCCATGATAGTACCATCACAGAATCTTCTCAACTGCTGGTGATTACCAATACTGGCTCGCAAACATTGAACTGGGTGGCGCAGCCATCAGCCTCTTGGCTATCCGCCGATGTGACCTCCGGTACGCTCGCCCCCGGAGCCAGCGCAACGGTAGATGTGCATTGCAATAGCAGCACACTGGCAACCGGAAGCTTTCCGGCGACCTTTGTGGTCAGCGACAGTGATAGCGGCACAACGGTGGCCTCACAGACGGTAGCGGTCAACCTGACGGTAAGTTGACGCTCCTTGTACTCTGTGCTATATTCTGACAAGGAATTGAGGCCAATTGCCAGTCAGCAGTTGGCTCTATTTTGCGCTACGTAATAAGTAAAAACCTTGGAGGATAGAGTTGTGCCAACCATAACTTTTGTACGTGAAAATGTCCAGGTCGAAGTGCCAGCCGGAGATCATGTACGCTACCCCGCGCTGGAAAACGATGTTCCGGTCTACTGTGGTTTGTGGAAATTTGCGAACTGCCATGGCAATGGACTATGCGGGACAGATCGGGTAGCAGTTTCTCCTTCGACAAACACCAACACACTCTCTTTTATGGAGAAGTTCTGGCTTCGCGGCGACCTCAAGAAAAATCCAAACATGCGCCTGGCTTGCCAGGTTGAGGTGCTGGGCGACGTAAACGTCGACACCCAATGTAAGTAAGCGGCAAGACGCAAGAAGACGCCATGCATATATTCATTATGCATGGCGTCTTCTTGCGTCTTGCCGCTTACGCGTTAGCGCACGACAAAATAGAGGCGAATGGCCAACTGATTGTTCCAGTATAATTCCACTGATCCTTCTTCGGGCTGGACATATTTCTGGACCTCGTAGCCATTAATGGCATCTTTATCGATCTTAATTGGCAGAGGAGATTGGTAGAATACGCCGTTGGTGTACCATCTGATGGTCACGACGCCGGGTGACTTGGGGCGCTGCACGCTGTAGGTCAGATAAATCGCTTGATTCACCTGGAACACATTGGAGGACTGGGCCGAGGCATGAGAAATAGGATCAATCCGCGAGTTAGTGGTTGCCGAATTAATGATGCTATAAGCTGGCCCAAAAACGGTAGCGGGCGGATTAGGCAACTGTTGTAGTGGAGTAGGTTTCACGTTTGCTGGTGAAACAACACCGTAGATCTGGCTTAAGGCCGACAGTTTCCCGCTCGCCTTGGCATAATAGCCCGCGCCACTACAGAAGATGAGCCCGACTATCAATATACTAAGCAGGCCGCTAACGGCACGATAGCGCGGAATAATAGCGCGCGGCTTGGTGTACATCGGGGGGACGTGGACAATACTTTCATCTGCTGGCGGTGCGGGGATCATAGCCCCTAGATGTTGCATAGGGATAGGTATCAGACCAGTGCCCATCAATGGACCTGTTGGTTGCGGTGGCTGATAGGGAACGGGCAAAAAGGAAACTGGCTGTTGCTGCTGACCAAAAGGAAACTGTGGCGTTTGTGGTAAGACGGTTGGGTAATGCTGGCCTACTTGTATACTGGCAAGGGAAGCGGTGGAACCATCCCAGGGCGCGGTGGATGAGAATCCTGCATCTCCCTGAGTGCCAAATCCCACGTTTCCATTCATCCGGCTTGCTTGTGGTGCGGGTGCGCCACATTGCGGACAAGGTGCTCCATTATCTAAGCGAGCACTATTACAAAATGTACAAAGCATGCGTTTGCATCCACCTTCTGTTTGTTCCAGTTGATGATTTTCTATCCGTACTATATAGTCACAGTAACACCGTTCGTCTTCTTTGGTCAAGAATCGCGCCATTGCGTAGGGTAAAATGGCTATTCTCTTTTTGTATAAACGTATGTCACGGTATATCTGACGTAAACCTGGGGAAGGAAGCGATGAACTTGAATCGATGACGTGCGTGTGTTACCATTGTGTGGAGGTGCGTGATTGCCATCTTGCCAACATACTACCGAACACACTTCGTTTCATGCGAACACACATGCACGCATGGTTGTACTATGTCAGAAACACAAGAACAATGGTATAATCGCCAGGCGATTGAGCAACTTGCTCAGCATATCCCTTTTGAACGGGATACGGCCAGCAAATCTGAGCAGATTGAGATGCTGCGCGGCCTCGTGCTGCGGCACGGGCGAACGATGGACCCCACCCTATTCGGTTTTGAAGCACGAAACGAACTCCTACGCCTCGGCCTATGGAGCCGCATAGGCCCAGAGCTAGAGTCGCCAGATAGGTAACCATGACGCACTATGGAACTTGGCGTCCCTATAGATGGCGTAATTCAAATCCTCTCACCCCGGCCTTTTGTTGACAGCAAAAACTACGGCGACATTGGTTGCATGATATAGCTGGCACGGAAGAAAGCAACGCCAGAGCAATTTACGGTATAATACCATTGTGAGATACCCATAAAAACCTTTGTCACTGACACCACAATTGGCATCAGTGACAGTAAACCGTTTACAAGGCATTTTTGCTGATGGACAGCAATGGAGCTATCTATCAGCGTGAACAACGCTGTTACGAAAGAAGGAGGAACCTACAATGGTACTCAGAGATACGTTGTTGTATCTGGCGCAGAACGATAACCTACGCAATTTTGTTATCTCCAACCGGGCGACGCGTGGCGTCTCGCGCCGTTTTGTGGCAGGTGAGGCGATAGACGAGGCGATTGCCACATCGCGCGTGTTGAATAAGAGTGGCATGCTTGTCTCGCTCGACCACCTGGGCGAGAACGTTTCTGATGCGTCGGCGGCCCAGGCTGCGGCCCAGGACTATATCAATATCCTTGAGAAGATCAAACAGACTGGCGTTGATGCGAACATTTCGGTGAAGCTGACCGCTTTGGGGCTAGACATCTCCCAGGAGCTGTGCGAGCAGAACGTACAAAAAATTTTGGAGTTGTCGCAGCAATTCGCTATTTTTGTGCGTATTGATATGGAGGCCTCTGCCTACACGGAGCAGACGGTCGATATTGTGCTGCGTATGCATCAGCAGTTTGAGCATGTTGGCACCGTGATCCAATCGTGCCTGTACCGCAGCAAGAAAGACGTCGAGCAATTGATTGCGCAGGGGGTGCGTGTGCGACTGGTAAAAGGCGCGTATAAAGAGCCCAAAACCATTGCGCTCCAGAACAAAAAAGACGTCGATCATAACTATGTGCAACTGATGATGATGCTCCTGTTGAAGGGGAATTATCCCGCTATAGCCACGCATGACGAGTCTATTATCGACGCAACCTGTAAGTATGCTCGTGACCATGGCATCGGCAGAGATGCCTTTGAGTTTCAGATGCTGTACGGTATCCGGCGTGACCTGCAAGCCAAGTTAGTGAAACAGGGCTATAACGTGCGTGTCTACGTTCCCTATGGTTCGCAGTGGTACCCATATCTGATGCGCCGCATGGCGGAACGACCGGCCAATCTGGTTTTTGTAATGAGTAATGCTTTGCGTTAAGCACCCTTGAAAGTCAATGCATGGACAATCGCATGACAACCACTACTAGTACTACTACTGCCTATGTTGTGGCTGAGGCTGTGGCTGATGTTCGGCGCGAGCCCGATCCTGCCTCGGAGCTAGTCACGCAAGCTTTGATGAATACTTCTGCCACTGCCGATCGGCAGAGTGGTGAGTGGATACATGTGCGCCTCGCGGACTACGAGGGCTGGATACATTCACAGCAGGTAGAAGAACCCATCATACGGGGATTCTGTAAGGTGAGCACTTGTTGCGCAACGCCTCTACCATTGGTAGCCGTAGTAACTGTCCCTTACTGCCCACTTTTTGCCGTGGCAGAGGGAGAGGACGTCGTCGGTCAGCTCTATCTGTCAACGGTATTGCCACCAGTTGATCTGACCCATCCAGAACGAATACAGGTGGCCTTACCGGGCGAACTGACGGGCTGGTTACGACGTAGCGATGGTGAATTGTCCCTGGCAGGAAAGGTCTATCCGCGTGTACCGCTCAGGGTGGTGACAGACTATGCTCGTGCATTTCTGGGCAGGCCGTACCTCTGGGGTGGGACAAGCTGGGAAGGGATAGATTGTAGTGCCTTTGTACAGCTTTGCTATCGCATGGGCGGCTACACCATCCCGCGTGATGCCGACCAGCAACATGATTTTTTGTCGTACAGTGTGTCGCGTACGGAGATGCAAGAAGGCGACCTGATCTTCTTTGGCAGCAAAGCAATTACACATGTCGCGTTGGCCCTGAACTCCAGAGAGTATATTCACGCCGAAGGGCAGAACTATGATCGTGTGGTAATTAGCAGCTTTGCTGCCACCGCTCCGCATTACTACCCTCGTTTAGATGAGATTGTCTGGGCTATCAAACGAGTCGTTGCTGAGCCAGAAGTACCAACGAAGTGAAAGTAGCTTGATGTATGCCTATTTTACCATTTAAAGGCATTATGCCCACCATCGCCGAGAATGTGTTTATTGCGCCAGGAGCAATGGTGATTGGTGATGTTACGATTCACGAGGGGGCGAGTATCTGGTATAACGCCGTGGTACGTGGCGATAGCGCGCCTATCGTGATTGGGCGGGGTACCAATATTCAGGATAATTGTACTTTGCATGTAGACGCTGATGCTCCTCTGACCATTGGCGAAGAATGTACTGTGGGTCATGGTGCCATAGTGCATGGCGCGACAGTGGGCGATCATGTGTTGGTAGCAATGAACGCGGTCGTGCTATCACATGCACACGTCGGCGCGAACACCATGATAGGCGCGTGCGCCATGGTCGGGGAACACAAAAGTATACCCTCAGGCGTACTGGCAGTAGGCGTACCCGCGAAGGTTATCCGAGAGCTGACTCAGGCTGAGCAAACGCATATTGTTACCAGTGCTGCCGACTACACTGAGCGAGCAGCGGCGCATAAAGCATCAGCTTTTTGAAAAAGCCTATTGTAGCATCACCTCTGTTTTTGGATGCAGGATAGTGCTTCCCTCCTCCTGATACATGCTTCAACTCTCAACGCAAAAATGAACCGCACCCAGCACTCATTTTCCCCTTATTTCCTCGCAGTAGTATAGTTAAAGTAGAGTTTTCTTCGTCTCTAGCACTTTTTAGCATGGCGTCGTGAGTGTTGCTGCTATGCGTTGTTTTTCCTCTCTTTTTGGTTTGTAGGAGTTCGTATATGAAAGTGTTTCTGCGGTCCAGGTCTATTCAGATTCTGGTCAGCCTTGTGCTCATCGTTGCATCTGTAGCGGTCTCGTTGGTGTTTCCCGTCAGCCACTCGCGTGCCGCCGCACCTGCATCTCATGAGCAGGCCGCGTTGGCAGCTCTGGCAGCCAGGCTCTCATTCACGTTGCGGCCTCTGCCTCAAAGTTCGCATACAGTGACAGTGGGTCACCCCAACATCTCAATCAATGCGCGCAACAGTGACCGTCTGCTCTATGTCGATGCTGGCTCTTGTCCGGGGCCCAACGATAGCGGGGACTCCATCGATGTCTATCACATCTTCAGAACGGGCCTTGTACACGTCGGTAACTTCCCCACTGGTGGGTGCTACAGCCTCAACGCACTCATCGGCGGCGGAAGCCAGGACTCGACGTGACACCTGCCAACGGTACCCATGGCCCCTGCCTGGTTTACACCAGCTTCGTGAACGGCTTAATGAACAGCTTCCCCATTCTTCCGTCGGGAGCACTGGGAACAAAGGTCAGCCAACTGGCACTTGGCGCCTATCCTATTGATGTCCATATCACGCCGGATGGCAAGTTCGTCTATACAAATATTCTGCCCACCCTTGCCCTTTCTTCTGTGCTGATATCCTATTCGCTAGGGGCGGGCTGTGTTCTGACCCCCTTAAGCGATCTGGTGACCAATCATGTTTATCTCTCTTTGGCTTTCATCAACGCCAACAGCCTGATCGGAGTGGATATTAATACTGGCACGATTGACACCTATAGCCTGGCGGCGAACGGCGACATCTCATTGCTAAACTCCGTCCCTGGTCAACTTAGCTCCGCTGGATCGATTGAGCCAATTTCGATGGCAACCCTCAGGATGAGCAATGGTCAGCAGGACGTCTTTACCGGACAAATCACTGATGGAGCCCCGCACGTGCAGGGAGGGCAGGAGATGGGTGCGACAGGCGCGATCAACTTCCTGAGAGGTAGCCCAGCTAGCGATCTAAGGGGGCAGAATGGAATAGCCGTTTTTGGCGACAACAATCACTCGTTGCTGATACAGGGCGAGTATGGTAGCAATTCTCTAGGGGTCTATACCATTACCTCAGGGCCAGGACATCCGGGCAGCATAACCTTGCTACAACATACGCTGCTTGCCACCGGGGGTGGACATGTGCCGGTGGGCTTTGCCATCATGGATAACACGTTGTTCGTCGCGGCAGGCTTGGGTGGCGATGTGGAGACGTGCCTTATCACGAGTAGTGGGGTCTCTGGCTGTGTTACCGCGGCTGTTCTCACCGATCACAGTTTAATCGAGGGAGGAATTGCCCTACTGTAGTCGTTTAAAATAAGCCAAACACGTTGCCACCCAGAGTACCCGTAAAGGGTACTCTGGGTGGCAACGTGTGATCTTGACAAGCTACTGCGTCTTCAACACCTTAGACCAGCGTTCATAATCGATGAAGGTGTTATCCTTGAGAATATAGAAGCCTGGAAGTGTGATTGTTGAGCGGTTATTCCTACTTCTGACTTTCAGCCGATACATCGCAAAATCGTTATCGCGACTACCAGTGTATCCGACTCGTTGCGCGATGCCACAGTGCTGCTCTGGCGCATTCATTGCTGCAATTTGTATTCTGGATAATGAATGCCTGTATGTCGCGCCGAGTATCGTAACTAAGGGTACGTATACATTTTCGTTTTCAGTTGTCTCTGAGACTTGCAAATTCATGAGGTTCATCTTTATCGAAAATATCCAAGAATAAGTCGCTAGAAGTCAAGAGAATAAGTATCTCTGCCAAATACACGAATGACTCTTGCAAATCGTGACAATAATTACCGTATAAGTTGGGACTAAACTGTAGTGGCAAAATTCTTGTAGCTTCAATTGCTATTCAAGAACCGCTCAATGTGACTGTGAATGTGGTCTGGAGAGTGGGTTGACCGGGTCGCTGGATAACAAGGGCAATATCCCAGCGACCAAACATGGAGAAGGCGGCATCTTTATCAAAGGTGGCAATATAGGTAGGGTTGCCACCTTTAACAGTGGTCTGCGCTGTACCCATATTCATCAGTTCCATACTAGTACGAAGCTGTACCTGGGCGTTAGTTACGGGAAGGCCACTGGCATCGTTCATCGTGACAATGACCGTGTTGGCGTACTCGACCAGACCTGGTAGCACCTGTAAGGTAACAGTGAGGTTTCCCACCTTTTGTGTTTGACTTGGCAATGCTGTATTATTTGCCGGGGGGGGCGTACTGCTAATTTGCAGGGAGAAGCTATTGGGAAAGACAATGGGGGGAGCAAAGAAAGCCATCAGTGCTGTGCAGAAGAGCACCGCAGCCCCTAGCCACGAAAGTAGGGTTAATGATCGTTTGAGCGAACTCACCGTTGAATCAAGTGCCGTTTGGCGTGTGCGCCGCGCCGGGAGTTCCGCGTCGACTACTGGCAAGAGGGCAGCCTGTCGCGCAAGCTTTGGTCGTAGGACAAATAAGGCGTATCCCGTGAGCAAGAGCATGATAACCAGCAGACTGGCTTCAACCAGCAATGTTCGTCCATAGGGTGTCATAATGAACTGCTCAAGACTGCTTATGCTCACTTCGCTGAGATAGAAGCCACTTACTAGAAACACAGCGATAGAGCCGAGCGTTACTGGACGATACCGTTGCAAGAGTTTGATGAGCACATTCGCGTGCCGCTCTGGCTCAATGCTACTGAGCAAGGGAAGTAGGATGTAGCCCAGATAAGCCAGGCCACCGAGCCACGTGCAGCGTGCTGCCAGATTGAGCCAGACCATCACAATGGTACTAAGATGTGGCACTGGCACGGCTACTTGTGCGGCATCACTGGTTAACGCGTATGTGACAAGGATGAGAGCGGCCAGAAGTAGCCATACCCCTGTAAAGTAGCGCGGTAAAACAGGTAGAGGGGGAGTTTCCTCGCCGGGTTCAGCCTCTTTTGCCAGGGTGTACTCCTGTGTGACATGTTGGCGCATGTAGCTGAAGCGGTTATGCTTCCTTCCGCGCAATGCTGTGCGTACCGTTTGTTGCGGAGATTGCTCTCGTCGTATTGTCCACCACAGGAAGCCTAATGAGCACAGGATCAGGCCAATACGGATAAACCACAGGTAGCCATAGAACGTTTGCGTGAGTATCTGCTCCAACGTTCTGAGATCAATGCCACCACCATTCACCACTTGCGATAGCTGCGATGCGCGTAAAATAAGCGTGATGCACTCACCAACTAATAGTGCCGCCAGGCAGAGCCATTGTAGCGGGCGACTGCGTTTCCTGGCCTGGATGTGTAAGATTGCTAAACGTTCAACGCCATCGATCAGCAGTCCTTCAATGAGCAGCGTCCCAACCCAGAAGGTGAGAGCCATTAATACCAACCATTCCCAAGCGACGGTTAAGATGCCGAGCAGATCGAGCGATGGCAGGATATTGCTCGTGCTTGGTCCTAAAATAGTCTGTCCAGACAAACCGCTACTGGATTGTCCAACGTTAAATCCAATCACGCCATGGGTGGTATGACCGTCATCATTGGCGATGGCAGTCCAGCGAACTGTGTAGCTTCCCTGTGGCAATTGCGTGGGATTGAGCAACGGAGTATCCAGTTCGCGCGGATTATTGCTCGCGCCTGTACTGTGGGAGGCATTTGCAATTTGCTCGTTCGGAGTGTAGATAGTAGCGAAACTGGCAGGACTGATGGGGGTATTGAAGAAAATGCGCACAACCGTGGGCGCGTTAGTGACTGTCGAACCATCGACGGGGTCGGAGCCAATGACGAAGGCATGCGCAAATACCACTGCTGGCTGCAATGTCGTGGTGGACCATACAGCTATAAGTAGCGTAGTCAGGCTGATGAATACTATTAGCCCCAGTCGGAGTGGGCGTCTCTGTCCCATCTTGCTCCCCCGTTAAGCGCAATCGAGTGAATTGGGCTATACCGATTGTACATCAGTTGGGGATTACACGCAATAATTTGTTTTAAGCGTCTCCTCTTGTTATAATGAGTGGTATGAAAAAGCAATATTGGTGGCATTCCTGGTCGCGCCTGCTGCTCTGGTCGCATGTCGTGGCGGTCATCAGTTTTTACATAGTGCTGTGGTTCCGCACAAATCCAAACGGTGGGCAGAGAAAGACCCGCCGTGTAGATGCACCTGTTGACTCTGTACAGCCACAGACCTCTCCAATGGTTTCGATTATTGTGCCTGCCCGAGACGAGGAGCGCAATATTCGCCGCTGTGTGACTTCCTTACTAGAGCAGGATTACACTTCGTTTGAGGTAATAGTTGTTGATGATGGCTCGACGGATGGTACTGCCGCTATCCTTGACGAAATAGCGCAGTTGCATCCACATAGACACCAACTCTGGGTTTTGCGCTTGCGTGACCTGCCAGGAGGCTGGGCTGGCAAACCACATGCCCTCCACGCGGGAGTGCAAGAGGCCCATGGGGATTGGTTGCTCTTTACCGATGCCGATACTTGGCACGCACCAGGGGCTCTACGTTTCGCGGTGCAGAAAGCGGTAGCCGAAGAGATAGATTTACTGTCTCTGGGTACAACCCAGGAGTTGCCCGGCTTCTGGAATAAGGTGATGATGCCGATGGCGTACCTGGGCATCAATATGCAATATCCCCTGAAAAAGGTCAACGATCCGTTAAGTTCTATCGCCATTGCCAATGGACAATATATCCTTATATGCCGTGACACCTATGATCTTATTGGTGGCTATGCTCGCCCCGATCTACGCAATACATTGCTTGACGATCGCGATCTCGCTCGCGTCGTGAAGCAATGCGGTTTCCGTCTGCAATTAGTGGATGGGCGCGACCTCGTCCATGTCCGCATGTATAGCTCATTGCAAGAGACATGGCGCGGCTGGCGCAAAAATGCCTTTTTAGGGAGCCGCGGCGGTCTGCCCTTTGTGCTACTACAGCTCATCGGTTTGCCTGTCATCTCAATTCTCCCCTTTGTCTTGCTACTGGCAGGATGCCTGGGAGGGAAAAAGCAGCACCCCGGTGTCATTTCTCCTGGGGAGCTGAGTAAAGCAGCACTAGTAGAATTGGTGCCATTGTTAAGCTATCGTCTCTTGATGGATCGGCAATTGCACGTACCGTGGTATTACGCCTTGACCCACCCCCTCGCCGGTGCCATGTTTGAAGGGATACTCGCTCAATCGGCCTGGCGTGTACTCACACGCAAAGGGGTCGATTGGCGTGGACGACAGTATTATGCTACGCATGCAAGTCACGTGGATAAAGAGAATACCATCCCCGTAAGCATCGTGT
The DNA here is from genome assembly GCA_038209195.1 of Ktedonobacterales bacterium. Lineage (GTDB taxonomy): Bacteria > Chloroflexota > Ktedonobacteria > Ktedonobacterales > Ktedonobacteraceae > JBBQXY01. The sequence continues at coordinate 16,494 of JBBQXY010000042.1, forward strand.
AGGAAACTGCTGGCATCCTGTCATTCTGAGCGTCGAGCGAAGAATCTCCCGTTGGAAGGAAGAGATTCTTCGCTGCGGCTCAGAATGACAAGAATTACTTGCTGTCATTCTGAGCGTCGAGCGAAGAATCTCCCGTTGGAAGGAAGAGATTCTTCGCTGCGGCTCAGAATGACAAGACGCCTCTATTCAGAATGACAAGACGCCTTTAGATACTGCCAATAAAATTGCGCACATCATCACAGTTACTAACAGATTATTAATAAAGTTTGGTGATATTTGCAACGGAAAGGGATTGCGAAAGCTAGTAGTTGAGTTTTTGAGAAAGAGTATACTCTAATATTAGAAGATGTGGGAGAGATGAAACGTCTCTTCTTCTGCTGTACGTGTGGAATATAGGGGGTATACATTGAGAAATTCCAATTCGGGTAAGCACAGTCAATCTACACTGCGTGAGGGGGTGCTGCGAGAACAACTTCAGGCGTGTTACAACGAGCAGGAAGTCCTGGAGCAGCAACATCAACTGCTTCTGCTCGAACGAGACCTGCTCTACAAGACCTTGATGCAAGTGGCTGTCACAGACGGCGTTACTGGTCTGCCGAATCATCAGGCCGCGATCACCAGACTAGAAGAAGCAATAGCCGAGTGCCAGCATACACATAGTCGCTTTGCGCTCCTGTTCGTGGACCTTGACCATTTCAAGCGCATGAATGATACATGGGGTCACCGGGCGGGAGATGAGTTACTGCACGAGATAGCCCAGCGGATGCGCATGGCGTTACGCGTGGAAGATTTTGTAGGACGCTATGGCGGAGAAGAATTTCTCATCCTCTTGCCTGGAGTGGATGTGCAAGCGGCAACCATGACTGCCGAACACATACGTACAGTCATTGGTTCATCATCCTTTTCTTGGCAGCCTGACACGAGTTCGTCTGCTGTGCAGATCTCCACCACCGTCAGTATTGGCGTTGCGATTTATCCCCTTCATGGCTCATCATCCGAAACCTTATTTGAAGCCGCTGACAGGGCCATGTATCGTGCGAAATACATTGGGCGCAATCAGGTCTATCTCGCAGACATGGAGATGGCCACTACGAAGTCAATGCACGATGATAGGGAGTACATGGCGGTGCTAGCCCTGACGGCTGCAGCGTCAGTACACGATCACGGAACCGAGGCGCACGCGCAGCGACTCGTGCAACTCGTCGAGGCGACAGCTCGCAAGCTTAAACGACCAGAAGAAGAGATTCGCTTGGTCCGCCTGGCGGCACTCCTGCATGATATTGGTAAAATCGGCATCTCACACGCCATTCTGCACAAACCAGGTCCACTGACCGACGAGGAGTGGATTATTATGCGCCAGCACCCCGAACTTGGTTGCCAGATGCTCGAACAAGTGGGGGGGATCTTTGGACAGCTTGCCACTATCGTGGGGACGCATCATGAACAGTGGAATGGGCACGGGTATCCTAAGGGCTTAGCGAAAGAGGCTATTCCGATGAACGCTCGCATTCTCTCTGTAGCGGATGCCTACGATGCGATGATCTCGTCCAGACCCTATCGTCAGGAGCCACTCACCGTCGTCGAGGCAAAAACGGAGTTACAACGCTGTGCAGGCAGCCAGTATGATCCTCATGTGGTCAAAACGTTTCTGTCGGTGTTGGAAGAGCAGGAGAACCAGCAAGCCACTGCGGAGAAAATTCCTGTCTCTGCTGATCAGTCCAATCCCACCATCCGTGTACCCAGTGGCAAAGTATGGCAGCCAGGGACAGAATGGCGCCAACAAATGACAGAATGGCGACAACAGATGGCCGAATGGCGACAACAAATGACCGAAGGACGACAGCAACAGTTGATTTTGCAACAGCGCATAGAAGCCTGCCAGCAACACCAGCAATATCTTATTTGGAGGCAACAAGAGCGAGAACGGCAACGGCAAGAGCTTTTATGGAAGCAAGCAGCAATATAGTTTAGGCATATATTGCAGAAATGGCAGTGATGAGGTAAAATCAAGGTGATTTGCTGACCGAGAGAAGGACTGTACCTTCTTCATTGTGCTTGTCCTTTAGCATATATTGGACAGCCAAGGCATACTTTCGTATTGGACGCACAATTAAGAAAGGGAGCAATTGATGTCAACGACCAGTGATACGAATTCCTCAAAGGAGAGTGAAATAGTTGGCGTACGACCCTTTACCGGAGAAGAATATCTGGAAAGCTTGCGGGATGGACGAGAAGTTTGGATTTACGGGGAGCGCGTCAAAGATGTCACCACGCACCCTGCCTTCCGCAACACTGCCCGCATGATCGCTTGCCTGTATAACAACAGCCCTGTTGATTTAGTGGACAGCTATTGACATCAATAGACGTGTATGCTATAATCCTTGTATGAAACTTATTGACTACGCTCACAAAATGGGCATTAGTTACAAAACAGCGTGGCGATGGTATAAGTCAGGCAAAATCCAGGGCAAGCAGATGGACACGGGAACCATTCTGGTGTTTGACGAACACCAGCAACCAGAACATGCCGCCGTAAAAGTCGCGGTGTACGCCCGTGTCTCTTCTGCTGAGAACAAGCCTCATCTGGATAGTCAAGCAGAGAGGGTCGTTGCATACTGTATGGCAAAAGGCTATCAGGTGTCCAAAGTCGTCAAAGAAGTTGGCTCAGGCGTCAACGATAGCCGTCCAAAGTTGCTTGCCTTGTTAGAGGATGTGAGCATTACTCTGATTGTCGTTGAACACAAAGATAGACTCTCACGTTTTGGTGTCCGCTACATTGACACCTTGCTGAGAGTACAGCACCGACAGCTTGAAATCGTCAACGAGTCTGAAAACGACAAAGAGGATTTGTTGGCAGACCTCACATCGATTCTGTACTCGTTCTGTGCAAGAATGTATGGCTTGCGACGTGCCAAACGCAAGACGGAAACCATTGTCAAAGAACTTCAAGCCAAGGATGAAGAGTAAATGCAACTGGTAGAACAGCATGTGATAGACAAAGAAGATGCACGATACGCCGTGATTGACGTGGCGGCGTTTGCGTCCAAGAACCTCTACAATGCTGCGAACTACCTTGTGCGTCAATCCTTCATCCATCAAGGTGTGTACTTGTCCTATCCAGAAGTCTCTCACCAGATGAAAACGCATGAGGCATACCGTGTCTTGCCAACCAAAGTCTCTCAACAGGTAATGAAGCTGCTGGATAGGAATTGGAAGTCGTACTTCAAAGCAGTACAGGTGTATCGTCTTGACCCGTCGAAGTTTCTAGGACATCCCACATTGCCTCAGTACAAGGACAAGCAGAAAGGACGCAATATCCTTGTCTATAGCAATCAAGCCATCAGTAAGCCGTGTTTGAGACGAGGTGTCATTGTTCCATCAGGGCTTGCTATCGAAGTCGCGACGCACCATACGAACGTCGATTGTGTGCGGATTGTGCCACGCAACGGGTACTACGTGGTCGAAGTCGTCTATAGCCGCGAGCTAATACCTACCTCACTGGATACGTCGCTCTACGCGAGTATAGATATCGGGTTGAACAACCTTGCCACGCTAACCTCAAACAAAGTCGGCTTCGTGCCGAGACTGGTTAACGGGCGTCCGGTCAAGAGCATCAACCAGTTCTACAATAAAGAGCGTGAACATATCCAGAAGCAGTTAGGCAAGACGCAACACACCTCACATCGCATGGAACGCCTCACCAACAAGCGCACACGCAAGATTGACCACTACTTGCACAACGCCTCTAAACGCATTGTCGAGGTGGTGGTACGTGAGTGTATCGGCACGTTGGTGATAGGCAAGAACGTCAACTGGAAACAGGAGATGCACATAGGCAAACGGAACAATCAGAACTTTGTGCCAGTGCCTCACGCTCGTTTCATCTCCATGCTCACGTACAAATGCAAGCTTGTCGGTATACGAGTGATCGAAACCGAAGAGAGTTACACCAGCAAGGCCAGCTTTCTCGATATGGACGATATTCCTACCTATGGTGAAATTGAGGTTAAGCCTGTATTCAGTGGACGCCGTGTCAAGCGCGGGTTGTATCGTGCATCAGGCAAACGCTACCTGAATGCTGACGTGAACGGCTCCTACAATATTCTGCGAAAAGTAGCTCCTGACGCCTTTGTGCAAGGGAGTAGAGGGTGTGTAGTTCACCCAGTGCCTTTACGGGCATAAAGAGGAATGTGGGCATACGTGTCCATACACCTGAAACTATGCTCTCCGACGATCAGGAAGGGCTCAGTCGTCACTTTGGCGGTCGCCCGATAAACGGTCTTGAAGTCTCCTTCATTCAAGGGCATGGCGTTCCGCTGGTGAAAGGGGCAATTGCCTATATTGTGGCTAAGGTGGTGGATACACACCAGACTGGCGATCACACGCTTTTCATCGGGGAGGTCCAGTATCTGCAAGGTCATCATGGCCGTCCATTGCTGTTCTACGCGGGCTCGTATGGTCAGATGACCAACGAGCATCCCGTGGAGGCACTGGGTTGGATGGGACTTTGACTGCCGCCGCGCACTGAGATCGCCCAATACTGTTCTTTAAGCCATTTGCTTGGAGAGTAGCATCAGTATTTCATCCACCTCTTGTTGTGCTCGTGCTACGTCTCCGGCAAAGATCAGGCCCATAGGATTTTTTGCCATGCGGCAAATGATTCGTGTTCCCTCTTGTTGCAACACCGCATCTCTTTCGGCGAGGCATGCTCTCACCCGTTGTGGGTCGAGACCTTCGGGTAAGGCATATTTATCAAAGGTACAAATTCCTGCCTGAATGACTTCCCGCATATGATAAATCGTCTGCTCCTGGCACTTGGCTCCCAGCACGGTCATGATGGCGTCAGTATAGTTTGTCCATCGTGGGTTACACTCGGCAAGGTAATTGCCCTCAGGTTGTTTTCTTGCCTGCCGAAGTCGTTTTTCCAGTTCTCCTGGAATCATGATATCCAGGTTTGCCACCCCGCGAATAGCGGCAAAGTCGATGCCGCACTTTTGAGCAGTGCTTCTCAGCAATGCTTCAAAGAAGACCTTCGTCTGCTCTTCATACGCCTGTTGCATACGCTGCATATAGGCAGAGTTGGGAATATATGTGCTCGTGCCAACACACGCCTTACTGCCTGGACTTTGCAACTGACCATTCCAGCCGAGGGACTCCACTCGGTCATCCATTATCACGACAGACATGCCAGGGGAGTCCGCGAAGTCTAGATAGCGGCTCATCACCACACGCATTTCTTTCTCTATATCCATGGTAGTGAGGAGGTGTGCTTGCGAGTAGGCCAATGCTTCTTGCCAGTGCTTAAAGTAGTGGACGTGGTCTGCGTCTCCATCCTGTACGACGAGGATGCCCCTGGCGTCTTCATAGACGAGGCAGCAGCCGTAATTCCCATCTTCTTCGGCGGCGCGCAACATCACTCCCAAGGGATACGTGCCCGCGACGCCCGCTGTTTTGTACATTTCCTCTATCTGTTGCAGAAACTTTTCTGCCTCGCGAGCCACGTCAAAGATAGTGGCGATAGCATAATCAGGAGGATAAAAGCCTGGTAGCGCAAGCTCATCGGCGAGTTGGTGAAAGCTGGCTTTGTTTTTCAGCACAGTGGTCATTGCCCCTGGCAGACCCCATGTTTTTGCGCCAAGTTCGTTCTGCATGCGTGTTTCTAGTTCGGGCAGATTAATATAGGGCACAACTAAAGAGATTAGCTCTGGTGTGCTCTGTTCTTCCTGTTTGAGTTCATCAAGGGTTATAGGAAGTACTTCTTTGCCGAACAGCGTGCTGAGATAGGCCATCTGCGCACGGATATCGGCGGAAGGGAGGTCCACGAGCGTCCGTAAGTTCCTGGCGTTGAGTGGAAGATGACCACATCGTTCTCCATAGTAGTGCTGAACCTTCTTCACCATTGTTGCGTTAGAGGCACGCAGCACGCCCTGCTCACCCACATTGTGAAAGCCCACTCCCAGCGTTCCAGGGGTGGGTAGTGCGAATAGTGTTTTATGTAAGATACTCATGTCTCAACTTACCATCATTTCATTTCAAGTGCTGTTTTATTGTCAGCCGCTTAGCACATTATAATCCCCTTCTATTCATTAGAAAAGCCCTTACTTTTGCTGGTTCGCCATGCATAAAAGGAAATAGAGCACATCATTACGCGTCGAACTCAGTATGTCAAAAAAAAGTCTAGCAAATATCAAGAACTTCTCCTGTTAAAGGAGAAGTTCTCATGGCAGAAGTAAACAAGCGATTTGATCGGTTTCGGAACGAAGTGTGCTTTCTGACGACCAGTCACGCGTCAATCTTCCGGATGCGAGTGGACTATATGGGCTCACCCCGATCTTCTCTTCGCGACAGAGTGGGAGCATCTCTCGCTCCTCTTCACGGTAGAGGAGGTTGAGGTGATCCTGCATCGAGACGAAGCGGGTCCATCCCTGCTTCTCGGCGACGTAGAGCGCCTTCTGGAACTGCCATGCGAACATGGCGGAGGCACCAATATAGCGAGCCTTGCCCGCTCTCACCACGTCATGCAGTGCTTCCATCGTCTCCTCAATGGGGGTTTGGTAATCCCAGCGATGGATCTGGTAGAGGTCCACGTAATCTGTTCCCAGCCGCGTCAGGCTTTTGTCTATCTCGCTGAAGATCGCCTTGCGCGAAAGCCCAGCAACATTGGGTCCGTCATGCATTTTGCCGTGCAACTTGGTGGCGATGACGATCTCGTCCCGATTCGCGAAGTCCTTCAAAGCGCGTCCGAGGATTTCTTCGCTCTTCCCAATGGAATAGACGTTGGCGGTATCGAAGAAATTGATCCCCAGCTCGAGGGCTTTCTTGATGATCGGTCGGCTGTTTTCTTCGTTCAGCACCCATTTGTGTATCCAATGTTCCGCGTCCCCGAACCCCATGCAACCGAGGCAGATGCGAGACACATCCATTCCGGTGTTTCCCAGCTTCGTGTATTCCATGTGATCTTCCTTTCTAAAGAGGCATGTTCTCTATCTGGAGATATTATAGACGCGTCTTCGCACAGGGGGTAGAATAATTACGGAAAATCATTGTCTGATTCTGCAAATCTTCCCCACGAGTGAGGACGAAAGAAGAGGTCTCGATGGAAAGGAAAAAGGCACATCCAGAAAGGTTGAGGAGGTTCTTACCACCCAAATGTCCCTGCCCCACCCTTGAACGGCCCTACGACCTCACTAGTTATCCAGCCGCCATAAAAATCCCCGGGCTGGGCTCGCACCTTTTCTCCGTTGATATAACATGCATCCATTTTGCTTGGATAGAACGCGATGTAGTTGGCGAGGGCTTCATAGGGATAGGTGGGCTGGCGATAGTACCACGCGGCGTTGGGGATGGACTTGTTGCCAACCGAGAGGGTGTAATACGAGGCTGCACCTTTCCATTCACAGAATGTGGTGTGGGTGGTTGGTTTGAAGTATTCCGCGACTTGGACATCTTCTGGTGGTAGGTAATAGACTGGCGGGTGGCTGGTTTCTAAAATGCGTTTGGCACGCCGGGATTCAGCGATAACGATGCCATTATATACAACCTGAATGTGTTTGTTGCTCTCTTCCATCCGTGGAGGGCGTGGATAGTCCCATACCGACTCTTGGCCTGGGCCTGGATCGACTCTTTTCTGTTTGTTCATAGAGCATCTCTTTCTTTATAGTAAACCTCGTGCAAGGAAACACTACCGTCTGAGCACGAGTACCTTGAAATTGCCCAGGCCATTGGGATCGGTCAGGGTCGCGACTTGCTGGCGCAGAGTGCGCCATTGCAGGAGAGCAATCTGGCCTCGGTCGGTGGCGCGTTCTGTCTCTGCCGCCGCGAATTCGGTCTGGCGGCGTTGTTCCAACTCTTCTTGCATACCTAGCCCTTCTAACCACTGGCGTTGCGTGGTATAGGTGTGTAGGTGGAACCTTTGTCGCCTGCCCTCATCGATTAAAGCACTGAAGTTTACGTGGGCGGTAATATCCTGCTCCCCTGGTCGCACTAAGGGGCGTTCGTTCAGTTGATGTTGAAAGTAACAGGCCAGGGTACCACGCTGCCGCTGGCGAGTGTATAAGGCTTTGGCTTTGTCGCCATAGTCGATCGTCAAAATATAGCCGTGCCTTATTCTGCTAACGGTGTGCCGCATCCAGCGCAGTGCATCAAGGTTGATCTCAGCGCGCCAGCCAGCGTCAAAACTGGCCCAGGGAATATGATAATTGTCCAGGTAGGTAGCAACCTCAGCCGAAGCAGGTTTGTCCAAAACCTCGCAAAGACGCCCATTGACAACATCAACATAGACTTCATAGAGCTGTGCATTGCGCAGTTCGATCAGGTGAACGGGGAAAGCATCAATCAACTCGTTAGAGAATATGACGGATGGAGCGGGAGTATCGGGTACAGCTAAGGGGGCGTTGGCATTCTGGCCGGTGCGTATATCTTCCATCCGGTAGTCGAGGGCGGCATAAAAATCTGGTTGAGTATGCCTAGTCCAGGCCATTATCTCCTGTGCCAGGTTTCTTTTGCCTGCTCCCTGTTCCAGGACGACAAAATTTGCTGGTTGGCCTAATTTTTGCCACCATTGCATCAATTGTCGGGTTAAGGCGTGCGCGAAGAAGGTGGAGACATCGGCACTGGTAAAGTAATCGCTCCCTTCCCAGCCCATCTTGGCCCTGCCCGTCACATAATAACCATAGTCGGGTTCATACAGCGCCATCTGCATATAGTCGGCAAAAGTAATCGGCCCTTCTGTATGGATACGTTCGCTAATGCGTTGTTGTAGTGCTGTAGAGGTCATCATTTATGCATTGTTGGCAAAGCCGACGATGAGTAAGTCCAGTGCGGCTTCAGGTGTCATGCGACTGCGCTTCAGCGTTGCATCGGTTGCTAGCAATTGGCGGTAGGCTCCTTCTAATTGCGCGGGTGTAAATTTGCCCACTTGGCGTAAGGCTTTGTCAGCAATGAAAGGCGCGATGCCAATCGTTGTGGCGATCTGGGCGGAACGCATCCCCTTCAGCGCAAGCTCTTTGACCAGCAGGAGCGAACGAACCTGGCTGGTGATGGTGCTGATGAGCTTCAGAGGCGGTTCTCCGTCGGACAGGAGGTCGTGCAATATATTCAGAGCTTGGGTGCGATTGCGCTGGGCTAGCGCGTCGGTGAGATCGAATATACGTGCTTCCTGTACATGTGCGGAGAGCTTACGCACATCGTCAACGGTAATAGTTGCACCGTTGCCTGCATAGGTTGCGAGCTTATCGAGTTCATTGGCTAAGAGCCGAAGCTGATTGCCGATCAAGTTGGCCAAAAGAGCAGCCGCATCAGGGCTGATAGCGCCACCGATGCTCTGGGCGCGTTTCTTGATCCAGTTCTCGACGGCAGCCCCTTTGGGAAGGGTACTCTGGATGACCTGTCCATGTTGGCTGGCTGCCTTGACTAAGGTATTATTGGCGTCCAACACCTCATCGACTAGGACAATCAATACAGAAGTGTCGGGCAAGTGCGGAATGTACTCGACTAAGCTCTTTTCAAAACCAGCGCGAGTCTCGGTAGAGCTTTTCCCGCTTTTTTTGCCCTTCTTCGCTTTGCCACCTTTCCCGCTTGTGCTCGTTTCGCTTGAGGCTGCGCTCTCTTTGGCATCAGGGGTATTACTTTCGCCGCGCCGTTTCTTCGGTAGCCCTTCCAGGACAACGAGACGCTGATCGGTCAGGAAGGGGAAGGTATTACAGGTAGCGGTGATAGTTGCAAACGTAGTCTCACCACCATAATAGGTGTCCTGGTTGTATTCGAACTTCCCCTGCTGCCGGAGCTTTTTCAGTTGCTCGCGACCAGTGAATTCATCGTCCCCGTGTAGAAGATAGAACATTATGCTTTTCTATTCGTGAACGACGACTTGTCGCCGATAGTCGCGGCGTGTGCGGCGTGCTACGATGAGGTCTAGAATAATCCCACCGGCGATGCCAAGGACAGAACAGAGCAAGAGCGAGCCAAAAAAGACGGCTGGCGGACTGGCATTGGGCAGTGGTGTGTCGTAGATGAGTGTGCCAACCCAGCCAAGGATGAAAACGAAACTAATAACCGCTCCGATGAGGGCACCCAGAACAACGATCCAGCGACTTTTCACTGCGCTCATCCAAAAAGCGAGGAAGAGTGCCACTGGCAGAGCCAGGATAAAGCCAAAAATGTCGCCAATGAATATTCCATCTATAGGAACCTGAAGTGCAGGACCCATGGTAGTAATGCCTCCTACAATTTGTTTCTGTTATGTATATTATACGCCAGCAAGGAGAGCCTGACAACACTGAAATAGTGAAGGAGTAGCCAAAAAGAGGAAGTGGGAATATTCATATCGATTCATATTACCACTTACGCTTTTGCCGTTTTTTACAGAACGCTCTTACTGCTCTGCTGAAAAGCTTAAGAGCTAACTGGCTGGGCGAGCACTACGGCGGCGTTTACGACTTTGTGCCTCGGCTTTGCGTTTGCGGCGCGCCTGAGGGCTTTCATAGTGCGAACGACGGCGAGCCTCGGACAAGATTCCATCTTGTTGAACCTTGCGATTGAACCGTTTGAGTGCGAGCTCGAACGAATCGCCTGGATTAACTTTGACTTCACTCATAAGACTACCAGCGTGATCTGCGATCACTTGAGCGACCAGAGCCTTGGGCCTGGTAGCAGTTGCTACAATAAACGGGCTTGTCGCCGCGTGGCTGGAAGGGGACTTGTGCCTCTTGGCCGCAGCTAGAGCAGGTGACAGTGTACATTTGGCGAGGCTCGCGGTCACGATATCCGCCACCACTGTTGCCGCCACCACCACTGCGTCCGCCACCACTGTAGCGGTCTCCACCCTGTGCTTTGCGCGCAGAGCGGCATGATGGACAACGGCTGGGGGAGTTCGTCAAGCCCCGGCTTGCATAGAACTCCTGCTCACCAGCAGTAAAGACGAATTCTGAATTGCAATCGCGACAATACAATGTCTGATCTGTGAATGCCATGTTTTCTTTCTCGATTCTTGGGAGTATATCTCCAACTAATGTTTCGTGTATCGCGCGGCTTGCAATAGACCTAACTGTTCTCAGCAATAATGCACTATACAACGTTCATTGAGTATAACATATATCTATGGAAAAATCATCCATTTCCGAACTAATTCTTAAAAATTGCTAAAAATTAGTACTAAAAGGTATATCGAGAGTGATTGGCCTCTTTTATGGCTCGGCTCGCCCAAGGAGACCAAGGCATTCATCTGCTCTCTCCTCATTAAGTAAGAGTATTATGCAAAATTTAAGAGCTTACCAGGACTATGCATATTGCAACATGTTCGGGTAATCTACGTATACATTTTAGAAATAGAAAGATGAGACTGATAGCTTCCGTACCCATAAATACGTACTGAAGCTGAAATCCACTCAGAACGCGCCGCCTTCGGCGGCGCAAAAGAAAAAGAGTTTTTGGGGGCACCCCAAACCCCGGCAAAGGACTGCGTCCTCTGCACTCCTGCCAGTTATAAGTGGATCTCAGACCAAAGGTGTTGATAAAGCTGTCCAGAGAAGCTTAGAGGTCTCGAATAATGAGGAAATGTATGATGAATAGAATGACAAGCCTTGGCCTGGATGTACGTCTGGAGCGTGTTCTGGCGTATGCTTTGGGTTGGGTTTCAGGAGTAATCCTGTTTTTTCTGGAGAAAAACCGCTCTGTACGCTGGCACGCTGCACAATCTATGGTAACCTTTGGGATAATGTCGATTCTGATGTTAGCTGTCAATATCTTAAAGGGTTTTCTCAGCTTGATTCCGATCCTGAGCCTGCTTACCAACCCTGCCCTTGGATTGTTGCTTACTGCGCTCTGGTGGGTCACCATTCTCTTGTGGGTCTGGCTGATGGTGATGGCTTTTGTTAAAGAAGATTATCAATTGCCAATTGTCAGTGTCTGGGTTCGCAACTGGGTCTAATAGCACAATCGCCCAGGGTACCCGCAAGGGGCACCCCTACCATGGACCAACGCGCTCGTGGAGCCCCTTGCGGGTACCCTGGTGGGGACGAGACGGGAGTCACCTTGCCACACTTACACTCACACTCATTTCTCTCATGAAGGGTTAATCGTGGTAGAGTAGGCCTAAAACTAGGCCGAAGACCAGGTGTCGCCCCACGTTTTGCAAGAACGAGCTACAATTGGCAAGTTTGGGTAGTTCGCCGTTTTGAATCAAGGGGTGATATTTGTCGGCGATGGGTGTTAAAGGCCAGGCGGCAATGATGAAAGCCTCACCAAAAAGTGTGCCCTTTAGCCAGTCCGGCCCTGGCAAGAAACGTTTCAGCACGGCGGCATAGAGTTCTGCCAGGGCAATGCCGTTGAGTGCGTGCAGCAGCCACGCCAGCGCGAGAAATTTTTTCTGCGTTGTTGCCTCGCTACCCATCAAACCCTGGATGAAGCGCACATCACTAAAACGATTTCGCGTAATAGCCATGTCCCCTTCCATGGCAAGGCTGTAGGCTGCGGTAGCTACAACCCCAACCACGGCTGCTCGACCTGGGTGCCATCCTCTAGAAATAACGCTAGAATAAACGCGTTGCAATATCTGCATGCTCAAAATCCTTTTTTGTGATCTCGCGCAAGAGCGCGTAATTGTAGGCCGATAGCTGTGAAACCGCCAATCAGCGTCGCAAGAACATTGACAACGTCATTGTTACACCATGCGATGCCGCGCAATGGAGTAGTGGTCGTGCCGCAGCTATGAATACGACGTTCCGTCTCCTTATGACAGGTAGGGCAGTAGTACATGGCTTGTACTGTCGCTCCTAATAGACTATCGGCAATGCTCCCTGCTAATCCACTGACGAGAGCCATGAAGGGGAGTAAAGCTAGCGATTTCTGACAGCCTTGGAGCAGCCAGAACACCAGACCAGAGGCCAGCGCGCCCAACGCGGAAGCTCCCGTACCCAAGAGTGTAATTCCTCCAGACGTGCCTGGGGATACTGCTCGGCCCGTGGTAATCAGGCGTGGTGCTTGCGTACTCAGCACACCCAATTCCGTCGCCCAGGTATCGGCGGTCGCGGTGGCTATGGCACCAGTAAAGCCAGCCTGAAAAAGCTGGCGTAGCCAACGGGAACGCACAAGGCCATAGCTGAATGCTAGCGATGCGGCAAGCCCTCCGTTAGCAAACACCTGAAAAATGTCGCGTTGCGAGCCTTTGCTGAACTTATCAGCCGCCGTCATTTCTTTGTCGCGGGCGCGAAAATGTGAGAAGAGGCTGGACGAGACAAAGAAGAAAATAAGTGAAAGCCCCCATGACCAGCCCCCAAGGCCAACAGTAATCGTCCCAGTCGCGATAGCTCCACCAATTCCACTGCGACTGAGAGCGTGTCGTCTATACGCGATGAGGCCGATGCCTGTGCTGAAAAGTAGGCCAAGGAAGAGTCGCTTGCCAGTGTGCGTAGTTCCTTTGTGTGATGTTTGCGGCATAGTGTAGTACCTCTTAGATGTAGTGGCGTATTTTGTTACAGAATAGTGGCCTAACCAGTTCTATTGTAAAGATGGTTGCGTGTGAAAACAAGGGAATACGGGGAGTTCAGGTGAGCAAAACGTATTCCTTGTCGAACTGCCAGTCGGGGATGGCCGCTAACTCAAGATAGAGATGTGGATGCAAGGGGTCAATATGCTTGAGTAAATGGATGTCCACCACCCGATTGTCATTGATGTCTAACCCATCGCAGAGGGCATCCTGCGTAATTTTCAAGCCTCCGTCAAGGTCTCTTTTGAGGGGAGTGCTGAAGTAGAAGTCGAGGAAGAGAGCCAGGTAGCTTTGACGTAGCGTATTGCGGAGATCGTCGTGCAGTACTCCTTGTCGTTCCAGGGTACGCAAAGTGTCTCGCACCTGTTTTTTAAAACGGCGAGCAACTAGAGTACTGACGCGATGTCCATTAACTGTGGCATATTGTTCGTTAATACTAGGAGGAAGTGGTAGAGTAAGACGCAAGAGCGAGTTCTTGCTCGACGACTGTTCTCGCATAAATGTCTCCTGTATGTATAGTACTTTTGGGATGTTCATGTCGTGCGTATTGTATCATATCAACATGTCTTATTTTGTCTTTATAGCATTGTCAAGCTGTGGAAAGAGTGATACACTTCGGGCGAAGTATCTATCGATAGATGTCACGCGCCTGGCGAAAGTGAGGAGCAAAGGTGATTACGTGTAACCACTGTGGAAGGCCAACCCAGGCAGGGTTGGCACATTGTCAGTATTGTGGAAATCTCGTAACGAGTCCAACCAGTCCTATAAGTGGCAGCGGTGGAGGTGGGGCAAAGATGGGTTCTCCAGAATTGCCTGCCTGGTTGGAAACGTTACGTGTTGGTGAGCGACCGAGCACACCTCCTCCTGGCCTGGATGCGTCGTCGGGTTATTCCGCCGATGATTTTGTTGACGAGAGTATGTTGCCTAGCTGGATGCAGTCTGAGCGAAACGATGTGGTGGATAACAATCCAGCGGAGGCAACTCCTTTGCGTCGTCCCGCTTCTACCCCGGCACCAAATACTGACAATGCTTTCATTCCTACAAAAGGAATGCCAGCGAGTTCGTTCATTGACGAGCAATTTCTTCCTCCCTGGTTAAAGGAGAAACAGGCCGCAACGTCGAACACGCCGCATGAGAGTATCTCTGCCAGTAGTCTGCTACAGCAGGATGCCTTTCCTGATTGGATGAAGACATTGCCAGCGCAGGTTCAACCCCCAACGGCACCATCCCCGTTGCCATATAGCCAACCATTCAATACACCGCAAGGCATCGCCGGGCATGACCTGATTGATCAACAAGCAGTGCCAGAGTGGATGGCAGCGCAAAATCCCGAGGTGACGCGGCATGGACAGGCAGGCTTCGCGGCATCCTCACTTATTGACCAGGATGGATTACCGTCGTGGATGCGTGAAGGTAACCTGGAGCAAAAGAAGGGTAGTGCGGAAGCTTTTCCGCCCCAGCAACCAGGCTTTGCTCCTCCCTCTCAGCCGCCAACGGCGAGTCAAACACAAACTCCCAGCCAGCAGCAGAAGAATCAGCCAATGAATTCGAGCCTATCGGCGGCCTCGTTTATTGATGTGAACGCCCTACCAGATTGGCTCCGCGCCCCCAGTGCCCTACCTCCTCCACTGCAAGCTGGCACTCCGGATAATCAGCGACAAAGCGGCATACCACAGCGTTCAGAACATGTACGTGTACCGAGTCGTCCTCGCGGTGAGCAAGGTTCTTCTGAAGAGAGCGCGGTCGCGGCCAATGCCTTTGCTTCGATGCTCGGTGTTGCATCAGCAGCTCCATTTTTCCCTGGTCAGCAACAGAGAGATGCTGCTATGGGGCAGGCATCAATGCCACCTCAGCCAGCGCAAAGTGTTCTACCAGCAGCAATGAATAATGGTATGGGTACTCTCGGCAATCCAGGTAATGTAAGTCCAGCACAGTCTTCAGCAACGTGGGGTACACCCCCCGTACAGCCAGTGCAGCCTATGTATCCAGAGCAATCAGGACAAGGACTACAGCAGTCAAATCAAGGTTATGCTCCAGAACAGCCTCCTCAGTCCCCAATGGGGTACCAGAATGGCTATATGGTGAACAGTAACCCTGGACCTCAGCAACTCGCGCCATCAAATATTCCTGGCATGGTATCGCCTTCGAATAGTGGACAGTCGAAAACAAATACAAAACCTGCCAAGCGTGGCTTTCTCAGCACGATTCTTGACTGGTTCTCACGCTCATCATAAGCAGCATAAAAGGGATGGAGATGAATACACAATCTCACGCGGAAGGAGGACGGGAGCCATCGCATAGCTCAAATCCGTCGTCTGCTAGCTCGCTACTGGTTGCTGATTGTGGCACAGTATTTACGAAAGTCTCGCTTTTTGGCCTAGTCGAAGGACAATATCGACTCATGGCTCGCGGCGAAGCTCCTACAACGATAGCCCCTCCTTACGAGGATGTCACCAAGGGGATCATCCAGGCGATCAATATCATCGAATTCATTACAGGTCGCCATTTTATCTCCGAGGGGCGTATTCTCTCCCCTGAGCAGCCGATTGGGGACGGCGTGGATGTTTTTATTGCAACCATCAGTGGCGGGGAACCTATACGGCTAGTGGTACTGGGTGCGGTTGACGCCAATATGGAAGAACTTGCCAGCCAGGCAATATCGGGTCTGTATGCTGATATGTATGCATTGCCCTCCCCCTCGTTTGTGGCAACGTCTACCCTGGCACCAGTCGCTGTCGGTGCTGGTGCTTCGGCAGCGGGTGGGGCCTGGACTCCTGAACGAGTAGCTTTAGAGTGGGAGCGTCAGACCGAGAGCATTCGTGAACTGCAACCACATGCAGCCCTGATTGTGGGTATGGCGAATGGCCCCGCGGGACCATCTGCTTTACAGGAGGCGTGCCATTTGTTGGTCAATGCGACGCGCGAACTCAATGAGCGGCACAGTGCAAGCGCCTCGGCGGGCGTGTCGCCGCATGATGTTGCTTCGCGCCAGGTAACGGTTCTTTATGGTGGTGCTCCACAATATATTGAAGCGGTACGTAGCATGTTACAGGGAACGGCTGAGGTGGCTCGTGTCGATGCGCTCGTCTCGCAGGCGCAGATTGAGCCGATCAGCATCGCGGCAGGAGAACTTTACGAGCGCGATGTGATGCAGCAGATTCCCGGTTATGCACGTTTGCGGACGTGGTCTACCTCCGAGCCTATGCCGACTGCTACTTCCTTAAGCAGCCTGGTACGCTTTCTGGCACAACATTACGCCATGAATGTGACCGCGGTGGATGTCGGTGGTGCCACTACAACGCTAATGCAGGCAGGTGAAGGCGGCGAGTTTATTCCGATGGTCAACTCGGGTATAGGTGTTGGCCCAGGCATAGGAGCGATACTACAGAAGGCGGGAATACAGCGCGTAACGCGCTGGTTGCCCTTCGATACAAGCGAGGATGAACTGCGGCAGTATGTGTTAAACCGTATGTTGCATCCCCATGTCTTGCCCACAACGCAGCGTGATCTGCTCATCAGCCAGGCCTTTGCACGAGAAGCGATTATCTTGACGATGGAAGCGGCGCGGCAAAACAAATTTGAATGGCTAGACGCTGATTTGATTTTAGCAACCGGTGGTATTCTTTCCCACGCGCCAAAATATGGGCAGGCTGCCTTGATGTTGCTGGATGCATTGCAGCCCAAGGGCGTGACATCCTTGGTGCTTGATCGCACTATGCTCATTTCACAGCTTGGTGCGATGGCAACTGTTGCGCCCATTGCGGCTGTACAGGTGAATGAGAATGATGCTGTGACGCATCGCCTGGGTACGTGCGTGATTCCATTTGGGCAGTTGCCACCGCCAGGAGAGATCGCGCTACGCGTCGATATCGATTATACCAATGGACGGCATGTCACGGTGGACGTGATGAGTGGCTCCATTGAGGTTATACCGCTACTGGTAAACGAGCAGGCCTATCTCTCGCTCTTCCCCGCGCCAACTGTTGATGTTGGGTTAGGGCAAGGTGAGCGTGCGAAGGCGGCTGAAGAGATCGACGGTGGATTGGTTGGGCTGATTATTGATGCTCGCGGTAGGCCATTGGTCTTCCCTACCAATGACAAAGAACGTCAGGCGCGTCTATTGCAGTGGATGCAAACCATGGGGATCTAAACAAGCGCGAGGGGGGAGCTGCTATGACGTATCTGCTGGGCTGGTCTGTAATTCCACAAATACTCATCAGGCGAGAGCGTTGGCCTGGTGGTTACAAGACCAGAGCCCTACCATTGGTGAAGCGTGGTCAAGATGTTTTACCGGATCAGCCGGTGTTGCGCATGAAACAGTTGGAGCCGATTGAAGAGGTGATGACTATACCACACCTCTCGTTGCCTTCCGTCATGGATGCTGCGGGGGGAGCTAACTATAACAGGGGCAATGGTAGCACTCAAGCCGATGAGACCCTGCCGGCGGGGCTGCGTGGACGAGTGGTTGATATCACCCATCGCGGTGGTGTCATTATTGAGAGTTGCGCGGCTGTACTACAAGGTGTCATCGGCGCTGGTAAGCAGGTAGCCGGTGTGCTTACTATGTGGCAAGGTTCCTCTACTGGTCAACAAACAGCAATTCCACCTGGTGCATTGTTGATCGTGCCTGGGCCGGTGAATTTTGCGATGTTGCGCCAGGCCATGATCTCTGGTGTGGCTGGTGTCATAGCTAGTAGCGTTTCCTCCCGTGACCTAGAAGGGTTCCTGCACGTTGATTTAGTGAGGCTCATCGATAGTGTTGACGTCGATTTGACCCAGGCTTACCTGCCGCCGATAACCATTTTGCTCACCGAGGGGCTTGGTACGTTGGCTATGCCGACGCGTACAATGAATTTGCTCAGCCGTTACCAGGGATCAATAGCCTTGCTCTCAGGAACAACTTCGATACGACAGAATATCTTTCCAGAATTGATCATCTCTTTGCCTGCGGCAGAAGTAGAGCAACATTGGCAACCGGTACAACCTGACCCAACTTTAAAGATAGGGGTACAGATACGGGTATATAGCGGAGAGTACACGGGGGCAATAGGCCTTGTCGATTATCTTTACTCCCATCAGCAGGTGTTTTCGTCGGGGATACGGGCTCGTGCGGTGCGTCTACAATTGGAAGACGGTTCGTCAATAACCGTCCCTGAAGCGTTAATAGAGCGAATTAGCTAACCCTTTATCCACATTCATCAATGTTTATCCACATTTTACATGGTAAGGTGTGGATAACTTTTTATGCGCTTCTGAACGATAAAATGGGATAAAATCAGCTCAAGCATACAATAAGCTTTATGCTGACTTTATCCTATAGTGCTCGTTTTAC
>JBBQXY010000043.1:0-34817 GCA_038209195.1 Ktedonobacterales bacterium
AATACGCTTTGTTCCAGCGTCTGCAGATCTCCTTCTTGTATTGTCTCTACGTGCTCGATCATCTTGAGCATCTCTTGTTCCGTCTCTTGCAGTAGGGCTATTTTCAGCTTTTCGTTCGTTTCCATTGGTAGGGATCCTCTCTGTTTTGGACTTTTTACTTACAGATGAGGATACCACCTTTTTGCTTGCTTGCCTACAACTTTTTCATACACCCTGGGAGAAAAGTGTTAGGGGTATGTCAATCTTCGTTTGGAAGGCAGGAGTGCAGAGGGCGGCAGCCCTTTGACGGGGTTCTAGGGCTGCGCCCTAGTTCTCCCTCCTTCCCTTGCCGCCGTAGGCGGCATTTCAATTCAAGTTTTACAGTCCACTAGGAGAAAGTATTGGTATGGAATTTCAAGAACAGCGGGGTGAGCAAGATCGGGCTATTGAAGCGGGGATAGGGGCAGAGCCAGCGTTACGAGTAACGCATGTTGTTACTTGCTTTCTTATGCGCTTGGATACGCCTGAACCGCTTATGCTGATTGTGCAGCGCAGTGAGCGCGTGGGTAGCTATCAAGGTCACTGGGCAGGGATCAGTGGTTTCGTGGAGCCAGGGGTTAGTGCGGGTGAGCAGGCCTTCACGGAGATTCGCGAGGAGACTGGTTTGCAGCGCGAGCAAGTACGTATGCTGCGCCGGGGAGTAGTGGTAGAACACAGCGATCCTGCTCTGGGGCGGCATTTCTTTATCCACCCCTTCCTTTTCGCGGTAGCAACGCCAGAGGCTATCCAAACCGATTGGGAGGCGGTAGAGATGCGCTGGATAGCACCTGGCGCACTCAAAAACTACGAAACCGTGCCTAAACTGCTGGAGGTCTATGACTCGGCTGTTAACGGGGAAGTGGTGGGGTAGGGATACGATGCATTACGGTCATGGGTGGGGCCGGACGCCCACAAGGGGCGTCCCTACAGGTCAGGAGGTACTACATGAGATTTGGCGTCTGTGCTCCTTATCGGGAGGTAGCAGCATTGGAGACGTACCCCTTTGATTACCTTGAAGAGAATGTTCAGCGCTTCTTAATCCCACAGCGTTCACAGGAGGAATTTAAGGAATTCTGGCAAGAAGCACGTCAGCTACCAGTCCCAATCGAAGTTGGAAATAGCCTGCTTCCTGCCGAAATGCGATTGGTCGCGACTCCAACTCAATCAGTAGACTCAAAGCGCCTGGAACGATACATGAAAACAGCTCTCCAACGCTCTGAACAGATCGGCATCCGTATCATCGTCTTTGGAAGCGGTTGGGCAAGGGCCTGCCCTCCAGACTTCAATCACACCGACGCTGTGCAGCAAATCGGAGCACATTTCTCTCAATGGAGTGAATGGGCACAGAACTACGGCGTAGAGATCGTCCTTGAGCCCTTACGTTACGAGGAGACCAATACCCTGAACACCGTTACTGAAGCCGGCGAATTTGTTGCACATATTAATCGCCCTGGGGCCAGATTGCTAGCCGACTTCTATCACATGGCCTGCAATAACGAGTCAGTTGAGGATATTCTCCCCTGGTCTTCTCTCCTCGCACACGTCCATGTCGCTGAAAAGCGCGATCGTGTGGCTCCTGGCCGATATGGGGAAGATTTTCGTCCCTTCTTCGCTGCACTCCATCAAGCTGGTTATGACAGCCGTATCTCCATCGAATGCAACTGGCAAAACCTGGCCGCTGAGGTCCGTCCAGCGATAGAGACACTCAGAGAGCAATGGATGACCAGTACTGAATAAGCATTTTTTGACAACGAGGGCAATGGTTGAACACTTTGCCTTTAGCAGCATAACGCTACTCTACAATCGGTGTGGCAGTTACATTGGCCCCTACTTTAGCCAGACGGCGACGTGCGGTTTCACGGCTTCCTGTTATTGGGACGTGGTTGGTGGCGGCGGCGAGGCCAAAGACTGGCATATTGCTATAGACCGACTCGTACTTACCTGGATCGACTTGGTAGGTCTCGTGCCAGATGCCGACGCTGCCATCCGTGCCTATCGTTTTGTTAAAGCGGCGCCATGCCTCAAGATGTGGGTCTTCGCGGTCACGCGCAAAGCGTTCCAGGTCTTCAAAGGAGCGCCAGTATTGGATAAGCCCAGTGCCACGCCAATAGAAGAAGGTTTGCGCGCCCAGAAAACCTTTCTGGGGATGCTCATAGAGTGTGCGCAGCATTGGCCCCATTGCCAATCCGGTATGCAGCCATTTCGAGAAAGCAAAGAACTTGTTGACGCGGAAACCGATCATAAAAACAACAAAGGGTTCTTCTGTCTGGGCGGTAAAACGGCCAGGTATCACTTTAGCCATAGCAATGGGTCTCCTTTCACGGTAAAGAACCGTTCAAACGAATTTAGACAACGTGTTTTGTTTCAGCTATCGTGTGTAAAGTAGCGATAGTCTCATCACACCAGGCCACTAGGGATTTGCACTCGTGCTGTCCATAATTCAACGTGATGAGCGCGTAGGGTATGTCAGGATCGTCGGGACAGTTTCGTAAATGCGCTTCAATGCCCGTATATTTTTCAAGGAGTTGCAGTTGTAATGTGCGGAATTTCTGGACGTGCTCAATATGGACCAAAGATGAGGTCAGGCGTCCGAAGAATAACTTGAGCAGCAATTCGTTGCGCTGAACAGGGTGTTCGGTCGACTCGGTAAGCCAGTGGCGTAGCGAAGCCCAGCCTTTGTCTGTCAGCGTATAGATGTAACGCTCAGGTTTGCCTTCTTGTTTCTCGGTTTGACTGATGGTCAAGCCGTCCGCAACCAGTTGCTTGAGGGTGGGATAAAGCTGACCATAGCTTTCGCTCCAAAAGTTGCTGGTGCTGCTTTCAATTCTTTTCTTGATCTCATAGCCGGACATTGGGCCAAGGCTGAGCATGCCCAATACGACGTAGCGGCTTTTATTTTCCTTACTCATTTACATCTCCTTGATATATATCTAGAAGATGTATATCATAAAGATACAAGAAAGTCAAGGGTTTTCTGAATATATATCCATTTAGAACGCGCCGCCTTCGGCGGCGCGAGAGGGGAGAGCTTGGGGGCACAGCCCCCAAACCCCCAGTCAAAGGGCTGACCGCCCTCTGCACTCTTGCCAGAGAGGAGATATCTTGGGGCACAGCTCCATTACCCTGTATTACCTGCTTATTACCTGTCACCCTGTCAGGGAGGATGCTAGGCGACTTTTGTTTGGGGGTGAGGACGATACCACTGTAGGGTTTGTTGGATGGCCTCATGTTGGAGGTGGAGATATCGCCGAAGGCTTGCACGAACTTGCTGCTGTCCACCACGAAGAGCTGGTTGCATTCATAGAGCATTTCACTGACTTCGTACAGCAACGGATTGAAGAGGCCCAGCATCCGTAGAAGAATATCGGGGACAGTACCCATCCTGGGTGGTAAATAGGCCTCCACGAAGTGGCAGACCTGCGCCTCAACCTCGGCTCTTTCGCCAAGGCGCAGGTCCTCACTACTTGCGCTAGGGGGCGGGAGGTGTAGCAGGGCGTTCCGTGCGAACGACCTCAATAGTACAGTGGGTCATGACCGCACTGATGGCTCCTATCGCAGCCAGCCATGGGACAAGCAGCGTCCCAATGAGGCCAACGTTCAGGGGAATCTCCAGAACATTGTGCCCCTCATGTTTGATGATGATCCGACGGACGTTACTCTCGTGAAGAAGACGCTTCACGGTCGCAACCATGTCTCCACTAACGACCTGAAACTCTTCACGGTATCCTTGAAACTGGTCTCCTTGTGGTGTCTTGGGTTCAGTCTGTGTCATACGATGCTCCTTTGTCTAACACTGTCAGGCCACATTTCCTGTCCAGTAACATTTCCAACATTGGTTTCCTGGCAACTTTTCCGCATAATCAACGAAATACGTTATCCAAGCTATTTTCAGTTTAAGCAGGGAGCGTTAATAAAAGCGTTAAAAATACTAGGCTTGTGTGTTTGGCGCAATTAAAAGACGTAGTACCCTTGGGGAGAGTAGTGGGAAAAGAGGCTTATTGTGCCACTGTGTTATCATAATTGGGCCAAATATATTACGGGAATACTCGTCGGATCCCTGCACTCAATTGCTCCTAATACATGACATATGAACTTGCGAGAAAGAAACTGTGATGGTTCGGTCTATAAAAAAGGGGCCACGTCGTGGTGGCACGATGTCGTTGCTCTCGATGGTGAGTTTGGCTCGTTGGCAGATACGGAAAACGTGGTGGTTGCTGCTGGTCACGGGTCTGGGTATTTTAATCGCTGTCGTTTTTGTTTGCGCGATACCGCTTTATGCGCAAATTGCCATTAGCGCGGGCATTCGGGATGCCCTCAGCGCGGACCCGGTGGGTCCATATTTGACCGTTCACAGCATCAGCCAGGGGGTAGATGCGGCAGCTACAAGTGCAATCACGCAACAAATCCAGCAAGAGATGAGTGACAAATTGGGTTCCCTTGTTGGCAAACGTGCGCAATTTTCGTTACAGGCACAGGGACTGACTATGTTGACCCATGATACGGTGCCGTTGGTCGGAAGTCCGCAGTTGACGTTGATTGGGGCTACGCTTAATGAAGCCGAGCCGCATCTCAAACTGCTGAGGGGCAGATTTCCGCAGGGCAACTCGACTGAGCTTGAGGTGGCAGTTACGCCGGAGACTGCTACGGCATTGAACCTGTCGGCTGGCTCAACTATTACAGCGCAAGCCTTCGCGGGGAATATTCCGCCAGCGCAATTTGCGCTGCGCGACGTAAGCATGCACGTCGTTGGCATCTTCACATTGGCGAGCGGAAACGATGCTTACTGGCACAATGAGGATTTCCTGCCGCAACAACCGGAAACAGGGCCTCCCATCTATAAAGCTCTGGCCTCCAATGATACATTATTCAACGCACTCAGCCAGGTGCATAGCGATCCAGCTTTTGGGAAGCAGCTTGTGTATCTGGTATCCCCGGATTTGTTCTGGTATTACAATCTGGATACAACGCGGATTGATGTTAATAATCTCGATAACGCGGTAAATGGGATGAATAAGGTGCTCACAGATATCTCGGATAGGCCGGTAGCACCTCCGGCTGTGGTGGAGACGCAATCCTACGGCCCCATTAACACGCTGACGTCGTATCGTGACTATATCTCGGTTGTGCGCATACCGGCGACCAGTCTCTGGCTGCTGTTGATCGGCATTGTACTCTACTTTGTCAGTGTTATGACGGATATCCTCATCGATCGGAAAGCGGATACTATTGCTATTTTGCGCAGTCGAGGGGCCAACCGTAGCCAGATATTTAGCTCGTTTGTGGCGCAGAGCCTCTGGCTTGGTCTCGTAGCTCTCATTATTGGGCCAGTATTGGCGGTGATGGTCGTATATTTCTTTGCGCAGCAGACGCTAGCACCAGCAGATCAGGGTGCGCTTAACCTGTTGACGCTCGATCCTGTACAGGTGGCAATCGGCTTGCTGGAAACGGCCCTCATCGCTGTTGTGGTGGCCATGCTGGCGATGGTCTTCTCCATCTATCGGGCAACGCGGACGGATGTGCTCTCGCTGCGTAGGGAGGCGGCACGCGCTACACGCCGTTCGCTGTGGCAACGTGTTGGGCTGGATTTGATCGCCGCTATTATTGCCCTGGTGGGCTACGGCTTTTCGCTGTATGTGACAGGGCCAAATATACTCAGCACACGCATACGCGTATTGGTACTCGCTCCTATGACTATCGTGGGAGCCGTCTTCTTTGTGTTGGGGGCCACGCTGCTCTTTCTGCGCGTCTTCCCGGTGCTGTTGCGCGGCTTTGCCTGGCTGGCGGCACGCAGTCGCAGTGCCGCGCCTGTGCTCGCGCTGGCACAGATGGCTCGTGCGCCGCGACAATCGGTACGAACGACGATGTTGCTGGCCCTGGCGACGGCCTTCACGATCTTTGCGCTGGTTTTCAATGCCTCACAGGCGCAGCGCATTAGCGATGTGGCAGGTTATCAGGTGGGAGCGGATTTCAGCGGCAAAATCAGTGGCTCTGCCACTATCGCTCAATCAGCTAGCTATGCGCATCTTCCCGGTATTCTGGCTGCGTCCGTGGGTTATGACTCATCAGAGCGGGCAGCACAGAATGGAGTCGATATTTCGGTAGAGGTACGGGCGGTTGACGCCAACACCTTTGCCCAAACGGCTAACTGGACGGCACAAGATTCGTCGCAATCGCTCTCTACGCTGATGAGGCAACTCGTGGCCCAACGTGCCAGAGCCACGCAGTCGCAAGAGATACCAGCCATCGTCGATTCCTCGGCCTGGAATATCCTCAATCTTACGATTGGCTCACACTTCACGCTCAACGATTTGAACGGGCCGGTCAACTGTGTCGCTATCGCCGAGGTGCAGTATATTCCTACTATCAACGATAGTGCCGAGTCCAACGATACGGGAGATTATATCCCTTCCGGCGGTGTGCTGGTGGATTATCAGAGCTATGCCAGTGTGGCTTTAAAGGTAAATAACGTTTTTATTCCCACGACCGATGTCTGGCTTCGTTCGGGCAATGAACCCGCGACGCTGACGAAAGTTCGCGACGAGTTGAACAATGGGCCGCTACCAGTAAACAATCTTGCTGATCGACGTGTCATTATTGCTGGTCTGGAGCATGATCCGCTGTATATTGCTCTGCTTGGCTTACTGGTGATTGGGGCGGTAACGGCCCTGTTCCTGGCGCTATTGGGGAATCTGATTGCATCGTGGCAGAATGCCCATACACGGCTGACCTCCTTTGCGGTGCTACGAGCACTGGGCAGCACACAGCAGCAGATTGCCAGCGTGTTCCTGTGGGAGCAGAGCATTGTTTACGCGACCTCGCTCGTGCTGGGAATGCTCTTTGGCGTCTTCCTTTCCGTGTTAGCACTGCCAACGTTGGTCTTTACCAGTGTCGGTGGAGCAGGTAACGGGCAGATCAGCAATGGCGAGTTTTATGTGATACAGAGCGTGCCACCGATCCAGGTGGTCATCCCACTTTCGTTGTGGGTTGCCCTCGCGCTCTTGATCGCGCTCTGTGCGGTGGCTATAGGTATGATGGTGCGCATCGTTTCGCGCCCATCGATTAGCCAGACGTTACGTCTCAATGAGGATTAGGTATTTTGCTATCGAAATAATAGTAATAGTATACTGCACGTTATAATAGAGGAGGATTAAGGCTGATGGAGGTAACATCGACGGGATTAGGCGTTGAGGTTGCTGGGGGAACGATTGTCGAGGCGCGTGGAGTTACGCGCGATTTCCGGGCGGGTGGTGGCATTGTTCATGCTTTACGTGGTATTGATTTGCAGGTGAGGCCGGGGGAGATGGTGGCTTTGCGTGGACGTTCGGGTTCGGGCAAAACAACGCTACTCAATATTTTGATCGGGCTGGACAATCCGACGCAGGGGCAGGTGTTTGTTCTGGAGCGCGACCTGTCAACGCTGGATGAGAATGCGCGGGCGCGTTTACGCCGTGAAAGTATTGGCATGATTTTCCAGAATGCTCACCTCTTCCCTTCGCTCACGGCACAAGAGAACGTGGAAGTGCCGCTCCGACTGGCGAGTATGGCAGCAGGACAGCGCACAAAACAGTCACGCGAGGTGCTCGAACGGGTCGGGCTGGGTACACGCGCTCATCACCGCGGACTGGAACTTTCCGGTGGTGAGCAGCAGCGCGTGGCCCTGGCGCGTGCGCTCGTCCATCAGCCTCGCTTTATCGTGGCGGACGAACCGACGGGCAATCTGGACTCGGTTACGGGTCGCATCATTACCAACTTGCTGCGCGATATCGCGCATCAAACGCAGATTGGTCTGCTCATTGCCACCCACGATGCTGCCGTTGTGGCCGCCGCCGACCGCGTACTCAACATCCAGGATGGCAAGATTGTGGAAGTCACACAAACAGCAGGTTTGTAATAGAGCTTTCAGGGCGAATAAGAGCGTATTTTATTGTACATAAGGGAGGTATAGAAGATGAGTACCGTCAGTACATTACCACATTGGGATATGAGTGTAGTCTATCCGGGGCTTGATTCACCCGCGTTTGAGCAGGGTTTTTCGCAAGCGGTAGCGGACATCCAGGAGCTTGAGCAGTTCTTCGATGCCCATGCTATCATGGAAAAAGCACCTGCTGCATCGATCAGCAAAACGGTGCAGACGTTCGAGGAGGCAGTGGCGCGACTCAATACGGTCATGGAGAAGACATCGACACTGAATGTTTATATCTCATGTTTTACCAACACCAACACCCAGGATACGCTGGCGCAGGCCAAGGAGAGTGAACTAAAACCGCCGCTGGTAATGTTGCGACAACTCAGTACGCGTTTCACTGCCTGGATTGGTGGGTTGGACGTGGAGGCTTTGTGCGAACGTTCATCGGTTGCACGAGCACACGCTTTCATGCTGAGCAAGGAAAAAACGCGTGCGGCTCACTTGATGACGCCTGCTGAAGAGACGCTGGCCAGCGAATTGAATGTCAGTGCTGGGGGGGCGTGGGCTAAGCTGCATGGCGATATCTCCTCACAGTTAGCGATACCGCTAGAACTGGATGGCGAACAGCAGGTATTGTCAATGAGTATGGTGCGCAATCTGGCTGATGATGCCGACCGCGATGTGCGCAAACGTGCCTACGAGGCCGAACTGTCCGGCTGGCAGCGTATCGCAGTTCCTATGGCGGCGGCACTCAATTGCATCAAGGGCGAGGTGATCACGCTGACAAAACACCGGAATTGGGCATCGCCACTGGACGCCTCGCTCTTTGATAGCAATATTGATCGTGCAACGTTGGAGGCGATGCTCACGGCGGCACGAGAATCATTCCCGGATTTCCGTCGCTATCTGCACGCTAAGGCACGCGCACTGAACCTGCCTCAACTGGCATGGTATGATATGTTCGCGCCAGTTGGTGCTAGCGAGAAATTGTGGGAATATGACGAGGCGTCGCAATTTATCATTCAGCAGTTTGGCACCTTCTCATCCAGGCTCTCGGACTTCGCGGCACGAGCGTTTCGTGAGGATTGGATTGACGCTGAACCGCATGCTGGGAAGGTCGATGGGGCTTATTGCGTGCCACTGCGCAAGGATGAGTCGCGTGTGTTGGCCAATTTCAAACCGTCTTATGGTAGCATGAGCACACTGGCGCACGAGTTGGGCCACGGATATCACAATCTGAATCTGGCGCAACGCACGATACTCCAGCAGGAGACGCCCATGACGCTGGCAGAGACGGCCAGTATTTTCTGCGAAACGATCATTTGTCATGCCGCCCTCAAGGACGCCAATAGGCAGGAACAGATTGCGATTCTGGAAGCCTCGTTACAGGGTTCCTGCCAGGTTGTGGTCGATATCAACAGCCGGTTCCTCTTTGAGCAGCGCGTCTTCGAGCGGCGCAAACAGCGCGAATTGTCGGTCGACGAATTGAACGCGCTGATGTTAGAAGCGCAGCGCGAGACATACGGGGACGGTCTGGATGAAAGCGCTCTGCATCAATTTATGTGGGCGATGAAACCACACTATTACAGCAGCGATTTCTCGTTTTACAATTATCCCTATATGTTTGGTCTGCTCTTCGGGCTTGGCCTCTATGCCCGTTACCAAAACGACCCAGAGGACTTCAAGAAGGGTTATGATGCCCTGCTCTCACAAACAGGATTGGCCGATGCGGCTACGCTCGCAGCCCAGTTTGCGATTGATATTCGTTCGGTTGATTTCTGGCGAACCAGCTTGGACATCATCCGCGGCGATATTGATCTGTTTGAGCGGTTAATTGCTGAACATTGATGCGTTTTGTCGGCGCAAGCCTTTAACCTTGCACCTGTTGCTGCGTATATTTATCAGAAGGATGTTGATCCGATAGACAAGCAAGATAGAAAGGCAGCACCATGAAACGATTGGTCTGGTTCCTGGGATCGTTCTTTTTCCTGAGAGCGTTCATGAGGCGCAGACGACAACGCACGTACCAGTACGACTAAGGCGTTTTGTCAAAAAGAGAGAGGGATGCACGGCCTGACAGCGTGGTCAGGCCACCCTCTGATGCCCACAAGGGGCATCACTACATATTGATAACGACCTGATGCCCTCTTTTTGGAAGAAGATGTTGTATCTTGCTTCTGCTTCATGTAAGATAACGTAGGCAAAGTTGCCTTATTGTAGCGATAATTACAGGAAGCAGCAGTAACGAGTTTTTTTGGGCAAGGGGAGAAAATGGAAACAACTATTTCGATTGAATTTACTTCGGATACGAGGGAACACCTCAAAGTTCTTGAGCAGCAGTTAAAGCATATCCATGATGTGCATGTTGACGTGATTGAGCCACGAGTTCATACAGCACCGGCTCTGGTAGGGATTGGTATTGGCAAAGGTGGAGAGCGTGGACACGAGGCGGCACAAATGGTGGCGCAGGTACTGCACGATTTTTTGCATTCGGATGCGGACACGGGCAGCGCAAGGGCGAAGAAAATCTATCTTGTCACTATCGAGGGTGAGCGCCGCGATATTGAGGCACTGTCTACTCAGGAGCTAGGGCAGATTATCGTCACGGCCCTGGATGGCGAATAACGCTAGATACAGCCCCACAGGCTCGCAGGCTCATATGTTCCATTGACACTTGTGCAACTTGCGTGATAAGATTTTTCTTATACAATGGAACGAACTGGCTCGTATAGAGTCGGATATGAGTGTGTAACTACATGAAACGTGAACATCATCGTTGGTTTAGCCCTGAGCTGGGGCGTGATATGGAGTTGTTGGTCTTTGGTCACGCCGGTGCCAGGGTTATTGTCTTTCCTACCTCAATGGGCCGTTTCTTCCAGTGGGAGGACACGGGCATGATTGCCGCCCTTGGCGAGGCATTGGAGAATGGGAACCTTCAGGTCTTTTGTGTGGATAGCGTTGACGCCGAAAGCTGGTATAACAAACAAATACACCCGGCTGACCGTGCGCGGCGGCACATACAATACGACCGCTACATCCTGAACGAGGTCCTACCATTCACCACAGCGCATAATTCCAACCCGTTTTTGATAACCACTGGCACGAGCTTTGGGGCTTACCATGCCGTCAACTTTGCCTTCCGCTACCCGCAACTGGTGAACCGAGTGATCGGGCTGAGCGGCCTCTACGATGTGAAGCAGTTTACGGAGGGCTATTCCGACGACAATATCTATTTCAACAGCCCTACCGACTTTATGGCGCACGAGTACGAACCCACACGATTGGAAGCGTTCCGGCGCATGGATATTATCCTTGCCGTCGGTCGCGATGATACCTCATGCTCCAATAATGAATACTTATCTAGCATTCTGTGGGGCAAGGAAATCTGGCATGCCTTGCGCATCTGGGATGGTTGGGTACACGATTGGCCGTGGTGGGAAGACATGATCCGCAAGTACATCAGTGGTCATGATTAACAGGAGGGAATAGTTATGACGTTAAAAGTCGGCCTGTTTATTGGGCGGGAATGGTCATTTCCGCCGGCCTTCATCGATGAAGTAAACCGCCGTAATGAGGGTGTAGTTGCCGAGTTTGTCAAACTGAACGGGACACACATGGACGAGCCGTGTCCTTACGCGGTCATCGTCGATCGTATCTCGCATGAAGTTCCCTTCTATCGGCTGTATCTCAAGTATGCGGTACTGCAAGGTACAACGGTCATCAACAATCCTTTTATGTGGACGGCAGACGACAAATTCTTCGAGGCCGCTCTTGCCACCAAACTGGGTGTCGCCAGCCCGAAGACTGTTGTGCTGCCCAATAAAGATTATGTCCCTGGCATTGTTCACACCGAGAGCTTACGCAACCTGGCCTACCCGTTGGATTGGCAGGGGATCATCAACTATGTGGGCCTACCGTGTGTGCTGAAAGATGCCCTTGGCGGCGGTGGGAAGGACGTCTACGTCTGCCATTCGCTGGAAGAGTTGATCTTTCACTATGACCAGTTTGGCTTGCGCACGGCTATTCTCCAGGAATTTGTGCAGGGGGAGCAATATGTGCGCTGCATCAGCCTGGGACAGGAAGAAGTGTTGCCAATTAAGTACAATCCGAACGAGCGCAAATATTATGTGGAACACGACCATCTTTCTCCTGCACTGGGTAAGCGGATCGTTGATGATTCCTTGAAGCTCGTGCGTGCGCTGGGATACGATATGAATTCGCTGGAGTGGGCTGTGCGGGACGGTATACCCTACGCCATCGATTTCATGAATCCGGCACCAGACATGGACATTAACTCGCTGACGCCCTTTTATTTCGATTGGGTGGTTAAGCATATGGCCGATATGGTGATTCGACTCGCCAAAAATCCACGCCCGCAGAATCGTAACCTGCGCTGGGATGCTTTCCTGGCCGCCAACCGGGAAGGGGGAGAAGCAGGGCGTGAATAAGGACGATGAAGTAGAGAAACGCTAGAGAAAGAGGTCTGCGATGTCATTGCGAGAAGCTATTGAAAGCTATCATGAACTTTTGACGGACGAGCTAGCCGGAGCGTCCCAGGTTCAGCTTGATGCCCAACAACTGCAACGCGGACTCTACTTCGGGGGGAGACCACTCTGCACCATCCTGCGACCACGCTTCATGACCCCTGAACAATATCGCTTCCTGCAAGCGCGAGTACGGGTGCTGCTGCGAGCCTTCGATAAGGCTTATCAGGCGGCGATGGAAGATGTGACTGTGCGCACACAATTTGGGCTGTACGATTGGGAAGAGGCACTGGTAAAGCACAATCCTGGCTTTCGCAATCCTAGTCCGACTTCGCGGGTCGATACCTTTTTCGTCACGGAGCGCGGTGGCTTGCGTCTGACTGAGTATAACGCGGAGACACCAGCGAGTCCAGGCTATAACGATGCCTTGACCGAGGTATTTTACGGCCTGCCCGTGATGCGCGAATTTTTGCGCACATACGAGGTACGACCGTTGCCAGCACGTCACAGCGTCTTGAACGTGCTGCTGGACGCCTATCAGCAGTGGGCGGGACATCGTGAAGCACCACGCATCGCCATTCTTGATTGGCGCGAGGTACCCAGCTATAGCGAGTTCGTGCTGTTCGCCGATTACTTCAAATCGCAAGGCTTCGAGTGTGTGATAGCCGACCCACGCGAGGTGGAGTATCGCGATGGGCGCCTGATGGCTGGAGATTTTCATATCACGTTGATTTATAAACGCGTGCTGATTAACGAACTTATTGCTGTCGGTGGGCTAGATCATCCCGTGGTACGAGCGGTGCTCGATGGTGCGGTCTGCATGGTCAATCCGTTCCGTTGTAAGATACTGCATAAGAAAGCGAGCCTGGCTGTGCTCAGCGATGAACGCAACGCTGCGCTCTTCAGTGCTGAGGAACGTGCGGCTATCGAAGCCCACGTTCCTTGGACATGTCGCGTCGAGGAACGCCATTCTCTTTTCCACGGTCAGATGATTGATATGTTACCCTTTGTGCTTGAGCATCGCGAAAATTTTGTGCTGAAGCCGAACGATGACTATGGTGGCAAGGGCATTGTGCTGGGCTGGGAAACTGACAGCGCCAATTGGGCGCAAGCACTGCAAAACGCATTGAGGGAACCATATATTGTGCAAGAACGGGTCGCCATCCCCAGCGAACCCTATCCCAGTCTAAACAATGGTCATGTTGAATTTGTTGATCGCATGTTGGATACCAATCCACTGGTCTTTTACGGCGACTACGTGGACGGCTGCCTCTCGCGGCTCTCTGCTGAGGCCCTATTGAACGTAACAGCCGGTACCGGCTCAACCGTGGCGACATTTATTGTAGAAAAGCGTTAAGGGGAGAAAGTTACCATGAAAGCACCTTCGCTCACCATCGGCATCGAGGAAGAGTACCAGATAGTTGATCCGGAGACACGAGAACTGCGTTCCTATATCACTCAAATCATCGATGAGGGCAAGCTTATCCTGCGCGAACAGATTAAAACTGAGCTACACCAAGCGATGGTCGAAGTTGGCTCCACGGTCTGCCAGACACCCGCCGAACTGCGCACAGAACTTGTGCGTTTGCGCAGTGCCATCATTGGCCTGGCTGGCAAGAATGGGTTGAAGATCGTGGCGGCCGGCACACATCCTTTTTCTTCGTGGATGACGCAGGAGATCACGCCCCAAGAACGCTACATGGGCGTGAAGCAGGACATGCAAGAACTCGCGCAACGGCTCTTGATCTTCGGCACGCATGTACACGTCGGCATCGAAGACCGTGAGTTCCTCATAGACGCAATGAACGTCATGCGCTACCTGTTGCCGCATATCCTCTGTCTCTCTACCAGTTCCCCGTTCTGGATGGGTCGCACCACCGGCTTGAAATCGTACCGGAGCATCATCTTTCGCAATTTCCCACGCAGCGGTATTCCCCGCGTATTTCAATCGTACGAGGACTACCATTACCTGGTAGATACACTGGTAAACACCAATACCATTCCCAATGCCAGTAAAATCTGGTGGGATGTGCGTCCCAATTCGTCGTACCCCACCATCGAATTCCGTATCTGCGATGTTTGTACCCGCGTCGATGAGGCCATCTGTATCGCGGCCATCTTCCAAGCCATAGTGGCAAAGCTGTGGAAATTGCGCCGTGACAATATGACCTTCCGTGTCTATCCACACGATCTGATCGAAGAGAACAAGTGGCGTGCTGTGCGCTATGGACTGGATGGTAAGCTGATTGACTTCGGCAAGCAGGAAGAACGACCTGCGCGTGAATTGATCCGTGAAATGATCGAATGGTTTATCGGCGACGTGATTGATGAGTTGGGGAGTCGCAAAGAGATCGAGTACGTTTATCGCATCTTACAAGAGGGCTCCAGTGCCGACCGCCAGTTAGCAACGTTACAGAAAACCGGCGATATGAAAGCGGTGGTCGATCAGTTAATTCGCGAAACCAGCGAAGGGCTATAGAGACACAAAAATGTAGCCGTAGTTTGAAGGCACGGGTTGCGGCAATGGCACGATAGCACCACCCTGTGCCACGGTAATATCCAGATGATGAGGTCCACGGGCCTCATCATCTATCATTTCGCGATAGATACCAGCTTTGGGGAAGGGCACCGAGATAGTTTGGTCCGTGGCCGAGAAGTTGAGGAAGACCAAGGCATACTGTTCTGGTGACGTAGCTGCCGCGGGTGCGTGGCGTTGGTAAGCCACAATCTGAGCTGCCAGGTTGGATTGTTGGTTAAAATAGAACAGTTCGCGACTGCGCAATGCGGGCAGACCACGGCGCAAACGGCCCAGGATACGATAGAGGCGCACGAGTTCTTGACCGTACTGGTCGTAGAAATACTCCCAGTGCATGCTGCGGCGGAAAGAGATACGGGCATTGCCGCCCTCCGGCAAGGTGTAGTTCTCAGCGATCTCCTCGCCTTGCCAGAGCATAGGGATGCCAGCGCAGGTGTAGAGAGCGACGGCAAAGGGCTGCAACTTCGCCACGTTGGCGCGAATACCAAAGGCAATATCGCCCTGACCGCCAATACCAGGGGCGGTGCCAAAGCTGTCAATCAGATGTTCATGGTCGTGCGAATTGAGGTACTGGAATGGGGCGACGGGTGCCGTAATGCCGTTGAAGTCTCGCGTGGCAGGGTAGCCGCTAAAGTTGGGATCGAGTAGATGCACAAAGTTATCATCAACATAGCGATGCCGCGCCATATCTTCCGCTTTAGCGAGCAGAGCATCTTGCCAGGTGGCGTTGGAGTAGGTATCGCGCAGAATGAGGGGCGGATTGTCGAGGTATTCCGCGCACTGCATAATACGGCTAAAGCCCTGGGCATCCTGGAAGCGCAGAATGGGTAGTGAGTCCTGATACGTGTTGTAGACGAGGGCGGCGTAAGCCTCACCCGTTGCACCATCGTAGTAGCCAGCGACGTTGTCGTAGCGAAAACCATCCACATGGCACTCATGCAGCCAGTAGGCATTCGAGGTGCGAAAATAGTCAAGGGTAAAGGGCATGTTATGGAAGGTGGTTTGCGCACCATATGGGCCATTGGGGAATGTCCCCATGGGGCCGACTTCGCCGCTATCCTTGTAGATGCGGTTGTAGGCGAAGTCATCGCTAACATGCTGGTAGACCACGTCGAGAATGACGGCTATACCTTTGGCGTGACAGGCATCGACGAGCCTTTGCAGACCATCCAGCCCACCCCAGCGATCTTCTGGCGCGAAAAAGTGTAGTGGCCCATAGCCCCAATCAAAGATTTGTGGCACCGTGGTGATGGGCATTAATTCAAGCATGTTCACGCCCAGACCGAGCAGGTAATCCAAACGCTGGCTGACACCATCGAAGGTGCTGGCGAACTCCTCCACCTGCAATTCATAGACCACCAGATCATCCAAGGCTGGCATCTTGAAATTATCATCTGTCCAGGTAAATGGTGGCAGAGGCGCGTTGCTGACGCTGAAGGCAGAGAGTTTGCCAATGCCGGTGTCTGTGGCAAAGGGGTCAGGAATGTAGAGGGTCACGAGATTGGCGGTGAGATCGTGCTGCTGTGGTGTGAGCGGGTCGGTAATAGGCACAGTCATCGGGTTGGATAGGATACCCGTTTCCTGTCGCAGGAGCATATAGCGATAGAGATATTTGCCTGGGGTGCCGAAGTTGCCGTCGGCATGGGCGGCAAGATCAATTGTTGCCCTCCACAAGCCAAGGGGAGAAGTTTCATCAAAGGTTAGCAGGAAGTTTTTGGAGGGAATCTCTATCGTGAATTGATCTTTCTGATGGATGATGCGCACGACGACGGCATAGCCTTTCGCGGCAGTAATATTGGGCAGATAGATGCCAAAACGAACGGTCAAGCCAGCCGAGGTGTCTATATGCGCGCCAACTTCTGAGAGGTTTATCATAGTAAAATTCCCAACTCCATAATGAATGTTAGTGATTGGTTAACCTGGCGTTTACACTGCTAGAATAGAATTCTCAGCAATTATAACACATGCTAGTGTATAGAAGAAACGTGGTTTTGGAGAATTTTCTTCCTATCACGAAAGTTTTTTGCGTTCGTCGGTGGGGTAGGAGTTGCTATTTTCGGCGACTTTCTTCTGTTGCTTGGGAGTTGGAGGTGGTGATATAACCTCTGGAACATCTTCGATTAAATCGGTGACGGGAACGCTTAATGCTTTCGCTAATTTATCAAGCGTATTCAACGACGCATCGTGTTGCGGGTTGTGCCAAATGGACTGCATCGTTTTAAGATTGATGTCGGCAGCCCTCTGTAGCCGCGCCATTGTAAAGCCCTTGGCCTGGGCTACCTCTTTCACACGCAAGCGTCTCATCTCTGTTTTCCTTCTTTTGCCTGGTTGATATGCGCATGATACTAGACCTGACTACTTGACACAATCCCATTGTAATGGTATGTAATGTGCTGGCTATTATCAAAGTGGCATATAGTATAACGGTATACTTATCATACCTGATTAGCAAAGGAACATTAAATCGTGAGCGAGATTGCAAGGCTCTATGAGCAGATTATTACTGAAATCTATTGTGAAGGTGATAGGATAAGTGCCATACATCAGCGAAGAGGGTAAAGGCACCCTACGCGATATTAAAGACAAGTACAATCTGAGCACCTATGCGATTGCCGCCATCGCCTATGTTGAGCCAGGGCTTGTTTACCGGATGGAGCAGGGAGGGGCTTTAGCGCGGAAGGACGCAGAGAAGATTCTGACCAGACTTGCGGAGGTCACGGGTCAAGACTACTCGCTGGAGACCGTGGGCGGATATTGGATAACGGCAGAAGAGCGCAGACCTCAGTAGTTCTGTTGCGTCTCTATAAAGCACAGTGCCATATTGACATCCTCCCCATGCATAAATGCAGGGGACTCCTACCCTCACGAGTAGGGATTACTCATTCAACGAGGCTTGCCTGTTCGAGCTTTCACCCGTCCAGGTCTTACGGCCTCTCCTGAGTCTGAAACTGTGAGTCCCACAGCCAAAATGTTTTTTGCGGCATTGATATCACGATCATGGACTCCCCCACATTCAGGGCATGTCCAGACACGGATATCTAAAGAAAGAGAATCGAGAATATGTCCACAGTCAAAGCACCGCTTAGAAGAGGGATACCACTTGTCGATCTTGATAAGGGTACGCCCATACCATGCAGCTTTGTATTCCAATTGCCGGACAAACTCACTCCATCCGACATCGGAGATAGCCTTTGCCAGTGTGTGGTTCTTGACCATATTCTTGACCTGCAGACTCTCGACACATACGACTTGGTTCTCGCGTATGATCGTAGTCGAGAGTTTGTGTTGATAATCCCTGCGCCTGTCACTGATATGAGCATGGATACGAGCAACCTTCAGACGGGCTTTAGCACGGTTCTTGGAGCCTTTCTTTTTCTTTGCATGTCGCCTCTGTGCTGTTGCCAGTTTCTTTTCATCTTGTGCAAAGAACTTAGGGTTACCATAGGTGTGTCCATCAGAGGTGATGACCATCGACTTCAAGCCCAAGTCAAGTCCGATTTGTTTGTTCACGATTGGTAACGATTTGATATCCTCTTCAAGCAAGATAGAGACAAAGTAACGATGAGCACAATCCTTAGTAATCGTGACCGTTATAGGCTTGCATCCATCAGGCAACGGGCGCGACCAATGGATCGCAAGAGGGGTATCCATCTTAGAAACTGTCAAACTTGTACCAATCAACTTAAATGCAGTACCAACGTAACTCACGGCCTGGGGTCCATGTTTTTTCTTGAAGGTAGGATACTGAGTTCGTCCTTCAAAGAAGTTTCTGAATGCTCTATCCAGATGGCGAAGGGATTGCTGTAGTGGGACACTGGCAACATCCGCAAGCCAAACTGTATCAGGCTGTTGTTTGAGTTGGGTTAAGGCAAGAGAGGTTTCATCATAGCCGATGCGTTTCTTCTCTTTGAAATACGCATCGGTACGCAAGCGCAAAGCGAAGTTGTACACATAACGAGCGCAGCCGAAGGTACAGCTCAAAAGATGAGCCTGTTCGGACGTTGGGTAAAAGCGATACTTGTATGCTCGTTGCTGTTTCATGTTCTACATGGTATCATATACGGTGTAGAGTGCCAAGTATAGTACTGTTTGAGGACGAACGTGTTTCACCCCCATGTCTAGAAGCCAGGGGGTCCTCACACGTCGTTCTATAATAGAGGGTACAAGACAATTCCTCGAAGATAGCACGATTAGAAAGATGAGTGAAGAATGCGAACAAACCATGTGAAAGAAAAACTCAAACGTGGTACACCTGCACTGGGGGCGTGGTTGAGTCTGCCCAGCGTTCCCTCGGCACGCATTATGGCGCGGCTTGGTTTCGATTGGCTCGTGGTGGATATGGAGCATTCCGCGCAGAATCCCGCGCTTATGGCTGATATGGTGGCGACTATCGCTGATTCTGGTACACTTTCCCCTGACGGGGTTTTTTGTGCTCCCATGGTGCGCGTTCCTACGAATAGTGTCGAGTGGTTCAAGTGGGCATTGGACGCTGGAGCGTGGGGCGTTGTGGTGCCAATGGTCAATACACGTGAGGAGGCAAAACGCGCGGTCGAGCACGCGAAATATCCGCCGCGTGGGACACGTAGTATTGGTGGAGCTTTCGGCCCTTATGGATTCGGCATCACCGACTGGCCCGATTATGCCCGGACGGCGAATGATGAAATTATTGTGACGGTGCAGATTGAGAGTCGGCAGGCACTACAGAATGTCGATGATATCCTCTCGGTACCAGGGATCGACGTGGCGTTCGTCGGGCCAAACGATCTCCATGCCCAGCTTGGCCTCACACCCAGTAGCGATGGGGTGGAACCTGAATTTATGGACGCACTGGAACGTATTAAGGCGGCAGCGCGGAAACATTCCGTTGCGCTGGGCATCTTCAGTAGCAATGGAGAGGCTGCCGCAGAACGTATACGCCAGGGTTTCCAGATGATCAGCGTGACGACTGATATCAGTAGTATGATCGCTGCGGCAAGGCAAAACTTGCAAACTGCCCGCGAATAGTTGGCGGATCGCATTGGGATGGGTCAAAAGAGAGAGAGAGGGTCGTATATGGCGCAGGCACATATCTGGACGGGCAGGGCGCTGCAACCTGCCGCCGTGGCTGCTCTACAAGGGCTGGCTACCGTTGCGGTGAGCAAGGTGGGCGAGCGCAACGATTGGTACGCGGAGGCGGCAACGGCTGATGTCATCGTTGTCGCGGGTGAAACTTTTGTAACCGGTGAGGTGATGGATCGCATCGGTCAACGCCTGCGGATCGTTGCCCGTACAGGGATTGGTGTTGATCGAATTGATCTTGAGGCGGCGACTCAGCGCGGTATTATGGTGCTGAATACGCCTGATGGGCCGACCGAATCGACGGCAGAACACGGCATTGCGCTGATGC
Source organism: Ktedonobacterales bacterium (assembly GCA_038209195.1). Lineage (GTDB taxonomy): Bacteria > Chloroflexota > Ktedonobacteria > Ktedonobacterales > Ktedonobacteraceae > JBBQXY01. Next base: position 20,331 of record JBBQXY010000043.1, read on the forward strand.
TCAATCTCTGCAAGCAGGTGATGGTCGGTGATCGTATTTTGCGTTCAGGGCAACCATTTCCGGTACTTTCAGCGTTGGCAACTGGCCTTGAGGTAGCGGGGGCTGTATTAGGATTAGTGGGTTTGGGACGCATTGGGAGCCGTGTCGCGACTATTGCAGGTGTACTGGGCATGAAGGTACTGGCCTTTGATCCTTTCGTCACGCCTGAACGAGCCAGCGCGCTGGGGGTGGAACTGGTTCCATCGCTGGCGGAGCTCTTGCCGCGAGCGCAAGTGGTTTCGCTGCATTGCCCTTCTACTCCTGAAACCTATCATCTAATGAATGCCGCGATGCTGAAGCTGATGCCCAAGGGTAGTTTCCTGGTCAATGTTGCTCGCGGGGCGTTAATTGACGAGGCTGCTCTGCTCGATGCATTGCGTACAGGACACCTGGCGGGGGCGGCATTGGATGTCTTTGACCCGGAACCGCCGATGGCTGATAATCCTCTTTTCGCGCACCCCAATACTATCTGCACACCGCACATTGGCTCGTATACGGCAGCTAGCGTGCTGCGTATGCAGGTTATGGCCTGTGAGCAGATCGCCAGCACATTGAGGGGGGAGAGACCGGCTAATTTGGTGAATGCGGGGGTCTGGGGGAGGCAGAGAGGTGGTATGTAAGGAGAGCGTCCAAAACGAAAAGTCTGAGGAGTAAGGTGAAGCAAATACTTGTCCTTCGCTTTGAGTTAAGAGTCGCTATTCACCCATTGCTCGTACAGTTTGCAATATTCTTCATACCATGCTGGACCGTGTGAATAAGCGTCTTGGAGTTGGAGGATAGAGTCCAGCAGTTTCCGAAAGCTGATCGCGGTCATGTTCTGTTGCTTTATGCGTTCTATCAATTTCAGTATATGCTTTATTTCTAAGGCGACCACGGGTGTGGGAACGAAAGTTTTGAAGTTTCGCCAATAGCGAGCTTTGTGGAACGCGTCAAGTGTATTCGGATCAAGCTTCTTCGCGATGAACAGGCCATAGACTGGTTTTCCGTTGCTGATCTCAACAGCTTTGAAAACATGCCTGGTCACTGGTTCACCTTCAGCGACAAACTGGCGGCTCCCACGTGTCAGTGTCATCTCACAGACAAGTTTGAAGTTATCATAGGTGAAGGTGAGATCAGCATCACCTCCTTTAGCATGGTGAATAGGATTGATATCCTCGTCAATCCTGAAACCTCGTGTTTTACTGACTGGCCCTACAATCTCGTTTACTGCAAGAAATAGTCGCCAAATGCCCCATTCGAGAAACGCAGGGGCATAATCAGAACCACCAAAGAATGCTTTTGTTCCAGCATCAATATCTTCTAGGAGGTCTCTGATCTCATCAAGTGAGGTTACTGAACATTGCTTACGATAAAACTGGATTTCTCGTACATCACGTAATTTGTCTCTTAAACGAATTTCGTAGGCTTGAAGCTCAGAAATGGTCACTGTGCGAGGTTGGTCAGGAAGGGAAGCAGCTTCTCCTACAGTGGTAGCAAGCTCAATAAATTGCTGCTCCAGATTTACAATATCAGCTTGCAGAAATTGCAAATTATCTGTTGGAAGCAACGGCAGATCAGGGCTGTAGAAAAGGTCAAGATAGTCCTCTAGAGGAACAAGAGAGCTACCATCAGAAAGAATGGCTTCTACTACGGGTATACGTGCCTCGGAAAGGGTTAGCTTATTGCCATGTGTTGTGAGCAAGCCAGTTATGAGCGCATATCTACCATTGCTATCAGCATAATCAAGGAGAGATTCTGGCACTAAATTAACTGTTTTCGCTACGCTTGCTAACCTTTGGTTAAAGAACTTATTTTTATTGACCTTGCCTGTAATGGCGTTGTAGCTGGCACGAAAATTCTTGATGTTCACAATAGCTTCTTCAAAAGCAGCTTCATCGTTTTCATCAAGCACATTAATAACGTACAAGGCGATTTCAAACTTCGTGAGGCCGATTAGGTTCTCCTCTTGTGCTCGCTTGAGGAAGCGCAAGAGTAAACGGAATGGTCGCACCTGGAAATTTTGTGTGCGGCTTCCGCTTTCTAAGGGTGAGGGTATTTGGTATTTCAACAATTGCCGTAAGAAAATGAGTTCCTCTAGTTCTGGATGCTCAACAAGCATTATTCCGACAGGGGTCATATCCCATGATTTACCTCTTTCCCAGTCGGTCACAAAGCCAAGCTGCTTGAAAGCACTAGCGAATTTTCTGCCGCCATCATCGCCTGCTACTACACGATTAGAATCCACCAAGCCTGCCTGCACTAACTCATTGAGAAACTCTTGCTGCTGCGCTCTTTTGAAAGGACGCCCGCTCATCCTGGTCATAAAAAGTTGGAGGGCTCCTCTCAGCCGAGATGGATTGCGAACGGTTGTGTTCCCAATATTCCACGTTTTCATCCACGTATACTACTTTCCGACAGTGTTTCATCAGGATGCGACGAATAGATATTCTTGCACTGCATTGTTTTGATTGGCCAGCTTATGAGCATGGGTGCCGAACGAGTATTTGTGTTCGATCAGATGCACCCTGACGTTCCCTTTTATCTGTTTGAGCATCTCGGTTAATTCTTCCCGGTTTGGCAGTGAGTTGGAGGAATAGGACACGACGATGATGCTGTCGGCGAACTTTTGTAAAAGGCGTTCGAATGCGCCGTAGATCTCTGTACGAGAGTCAAAGGGGGTCAAATATTTGCGTAGCTTTTTTGTCTTGGTATGATGCAGGATTTCAACTCCTTGCCAGTAACAACTTAAGCCTTCTACAAAATGATAGCGACGGAGGTAATCGTTATCCGAGAGGGGGGTGTAATACGGCGGATCTAAATACACTAAATCTGCCGTCACATCCAGACTAAAGACATTCTGGTTTAGCGCAAGATTAGGTTGACCGTTATCAAATACCGCTGCATTCAAGAGTACGATGGCTTCAAGAAATTGTTCGTGCAACGAGAGTTTGAGATCTCTTCGACCATCGTCGTAACGTTGTCCTACATAGGTGAAGACACCACGAGGACGGCGTTTCACGCATGCTCTATTCAGAGCCGATATGGCTAATGACTGTTTGAAGGATGAGGTCAATTGCTGGATGTTGGCAAAAGTGTTATCAAGGAAGAGGTTGTCTTCATCAGCAAAATAAAGTCCTTGAAAGGTCTCCTGAATAAAGTTTTGTCTCTGATTATTCGGTGCTAAAAGCATAGCTATGTCGCTCTCGGTGAGCGTTTCATTGGCATTGGCTACTAGCGCATTGACCATATGATAGGAGTATTTTGAAAAGTCATTGGCAATAACGGTTTTCCCTTTGCGCTTAAACATATGGCTCACGCAACCACTGCCACTAAATGCATCCAGAACGGTCGTGAACGGTAAGGGCTTTACAGCGTCCCAAATAGCGGGGAGGATGCCTTGTTTGCTTCCCATAAAGCGAGTTGGTGGGTAGGCTGGGTAGTCTGGCGGTGTGTCAAATAGGGTCCACATACTACAAGTACCTCTTTTACTTCGCCCCGTTTCAGTGGGTCTTTATTAATATTGCGCTTCGCCAAAACCTCAATGATCTGGCAACCGTTGTAGAGATCAAAGATAAAATCACAGTAAGAATTACTTACCAGTACATGGCAACCTTGTTGTGCAAGTTCTTGCGCGATCTTTGCTAAAGCGCGCTGGTCATCTACGTAAAAGAACTCCATAGTGTAGCGTTTAAAATCAGAATATTGCGAGACGGGATGGTATGGAGGATCGATGTAGATAAAATCGCCCGGTTTCGCAGACTGCTGTAATGTGTCTAGATAATCAGCGCAGCACAATTCTGCATTTCTTAACGCATAGCTAGCTGCTTTCAGACGTTCTGGATCACAAATGAGCGGATTCGTGTACCTGCCAAAAGGAACGTTAAACTGACCTCGTTTGTTGACACGATATAACCCGTTATAGCATGTCCGATTGAGGTAGATCATCCGTGCTGCACGCAAAACTGGGTCTTCTGGCGTCTCCGCTCTCATTGCGTAATAAAACTCTTCAGAGTAGTGATAGGAGCTCAATATATTGATTAGATCATCGACGTGGTCACGTACCATAGTATAACAATTGATGAGTTCTGGATTAGAATCGGCCAGTACGGCCTTGGCGGGTTGTAACTCAAAAAAAAGCGCACCTCCACCGATAAAAGGTTCGATATAGGTATCAAAGTGTTCAGGAATGTGGTCAAGCAATACTGGAAGCAATTGCGTTTTGCCGCCCACCCATTTTAAAAAGGGAGACGCGTTACGTACGAAGTGCGAAATAGCCATTTTTCTATCTTTCAAAAATTGTTTTACTGTTAGCAATTGTACACAGAAGATAGCGACTTGGCAACAGTACCTATGCCAAATGTTCTATCTTCTCAATTTCTTGCAGACGAATGCGGGAAAATTTCCTAAGCCAAGAGGCTAGATACGAATAGAGGAATGTCGTTTGCCCATAAATGCGTTATGATAATGATGGGCATTCTATACTTGGAATTCTTGGGAGAATATAGGGAATAGGCAGAGGAGATTTAGGATGAAGCACATAGAGAATCCGGAGCAATTTATTGGGCTGATGCGAGGGTTGAGAGCGGTGCGGCAGTTTCGAGGGGAGGCGGTTCCACAGGAGGTGATTGATGCGCTACTTGGTGTGGCGCGTTGGTCGGGGACGGCGAGCAATCGGCAGCATTGGGAGTTGGTGGTGGTGCAAAAGAGGGAGACGCTTCAGGCGTTGGCGCAGTGCGAGGGTTACGCGAAGCATCTGGCGGGGGCGGCGCTGGGGATGGTATTGGTGATGGCTGGTGACACGGGGTTGGTAGATCAGGAGACGTATGACGAGGGTAGGTTGAGTGAGCGCATTATGCTGGCGGCGGAGGCATATGGCGTTGGCTCGTGTATTGGCTGGCTGCGAGGGCAGGGGAGAACGGAGGCCAAGGCGCTGCTCGGTATCCCACAAGAACGCTTGGTGCGCACGATTATTTCGCTGGGCTATCCCGATGAGGAAGCACGGCAGGCACGTCCGAAAAATCCGCAGGCGCGCAAACCTTTGCCGGAGTTTGTGCATTTTGAACGGTATTCATAGGGGAGAAATGCTCATTGGGAGAGTAGGGTGCAGGCTTCGAGGCAGAGGCGGGTTAGTTGGGCGAGGCCGGTGCCGATGGGTGGGATGTGGAGGAACTCTTCAAGGGTATGCATGCGTTCTACTTGTGTGATGCCGATGCATATGGCTGGAATATTGAGGCTGATGGGTATGTTGGCGTCGGTGCTGGAGGCACCGTAGGCTGGTTCCATTCCGAGCCAGGTAATGGCGGCGGCGGCAAGTTGCACGAGGGGGTCGGATTGGCTGAGCTCGCCGGCGGGACGCTCGCCGAGGACTTCTATTTCTGTGGTCAGGCCGGCACCGGCGCGTTGTGTAACGATTGTTCGTACCTCGTCGGCAAGGTGATCGAGGGCGGTGATGTCAGTTGAACGTAGATCCAGGAGGGCGGAGGCTTGCGCGGCGATGGTGTTGACGCTGGTACCACCTTCGATGATACCGATGTTAAAGGTTGTTTTTGGATGTTGTGGCACTGATAGGTCGGCGATGGCGGCGATGATGCGACCAAGGCCGTGGATGGCGCTGGGCGTGCCGAATGCGCCATAGGAATGTCCACCTGGCCCACGCACGGTGATGCGCCAGCGTTTTGAGCCAACGGCACCATGGGTGATTTTGCCAAGATTGCCATCGATGGCGATGACGGCACCGAGGTGCTCGCGGTAACGTTCGACGGCGGTGCGTGCGCCGAGGAGATTTCCCAGTCCTTCCTCGCCCACGTCGGCTACGGCGACGATATCGGTGGCAGTCTCTAGCCCTAATTCATCGAGGATATCTAAGGCGCTGATCATGGCGGCGACGTTGACGCTGTTGTCGCCGATGCCGGGGCCGCGCAAGATATCGCCTTGCCTGACAACGGCAATGGGGGAGGTTTGGGGAAAGACTGTATCGATGTGGGCAAGTAGCATGAGTACAGGATGGTGTTCGCGCTGGCCTCGGCGGATGTAGACGTTGCCAACGGCGTCGATTTCGGGTGTGTAACCGCGCTCTTGCCAAAGGGAGGCTACCAGTTGTGCGCGTTGCCACTCGTTTCCTGTGGGGGCTGGCACTTCACAGATGCGTTGGGTCAATGCTGCCACGGCTTCGGTGCGTTTCGCGGCGGCGGTGTGTAGCTGATTTAGTTCAGATGGCGATAACACGGGCAGCTTTCCTTTTCCAGGCTATTTTGCGAATGTGTAAGACTCCCAAGTTACAGTTTACCACATTGTTCTTGAGGGTTTCGATAGAATAATGCTTGGGATTTGGTGATGGTTGGGATGACCAGGACATTTGCGACTTGGGACATTTGCGACTCTGCTTTTTTGTTGGTTGGGATGAGAATTTGGGATGAGCAGGACATTTGCGACTTGGGACATTTGTGACCCTACTTTTTTGTTGGTTGAAGTGTCAGGGGATGATGAGTGAGAGAGACCTCGGAGGATGCTACGGGTTCTAACGAAGAGGACCTTGTGGGGTACCCTCTTAGGAAGAGTATAACATATTTATGCCAAGCAAGCAAGAGGTGAAAGGCCCTGCATTTATCTTGAGCAGTACTTCCTCTAGTGACCTATTGTATGTGATAATCTTGTAGAAGCATATGCTAGCAAAAATCCTTGTGGGTGAGGTAGGAGGAAGGGCCGATAATGGACATCCCACTACCCGGACGGGCCGATAAATCGGCGGTGGCGGCGATAAATCGCGCCCTACGTTTCATCATGGGAAGGGGGAAATATGAATTTAGGGTCTAAGGGGCGTATTTATGATCTGGAGCAGCCGCGTTACTTTGGGGCGCCGGTATTTCCAAATCACGCGCCGGGGTATGTGTATACGCTGCATGCGCATCATGAAGAGGGGACGGGGAGTGCGCGAACGAGTGCCTCTGGTTATATGTATACGACGGAGCATTCGGGTACGCATATTGATGCTTTGTGTCACCAGGCCGAGGATTTGCATTTGTATGGTGGGCGCGAGGTGGATGCGAGTGTGCAGACGCCGCGAGGCTTTACGGCATTGGGGGCGGAGACTATTGAGCCATTGATGGCACGCGGAGTTTTGCTGGATATTGCAGGTCTGCGAGGGGTAGAGCGTATAGAGGTGGGAGACCCGATGCGGCAGGATGAGTTAGAGGAGGCGGCGCAAAAGCAGGGTGTTTCGATAGGTGAGGGAGATGTGGTGCTGCTTCGTACGGGCAATGGTGCGCTGTGGCATGATCCGGCGGTGTATTTGCAAGCTGGTGGGGCGAGTGCGGGTGCGTCCTCGTGGCTTGCCAGTAGAGGGGTGCTGGCGGTTGGCGCGGATAATGTGGCCTGGGATGAAGTGGGCGTTGTTGATCCCGATCTGCGTGTGGCACTGCCTGGTCATATGATTCTGCTGGTACGGCATGGCATTTATATTATCGAGAACCTCTACCTGGAGGAATTGGCGCACGCACGATGCTACGAATTTACCTTTATTTGCTTGCCGCTGAAGCTGCGGGGGGCGACCGGTTCGCCTGTGCGGCCTATCGCGCTGGCGCATGGAGTGAATTAATGGGGGGTATTTTTGGGCAAAAGGGAAAGGGAGGGAGTGAGAATAGGGAGAGGTATGACCCCCCGCAGGACAGGCACAAGGCACAATACAACTCACGTGAGGCCAAATCCAAGATGTATGAATAGTGGACACGGGCCGATAAATCGGCGGTGGCGGCGATAAATCGCGCCCTACGGGTATTAGAGAAAGGGAAAAGATATGCCACGAGATGAGAGAAAACATCAGAAAGCGCTGATGAAGAAGAGAAGCAAGCAGAAGGCTACTTCATCTAATAGATCGCCGCAAGAGGCGGTTATGCAGATGTCTAAACAGACGATTATTCAGCGTGCGCGCAGCTATCCTGTCGAGGAGTGCTTGATTAGTAGGGATTGGGAAAAGGGATCGGGGCTGGTGCAGATTGTTTTGTCGCGGCAGCAGCCTGATGGGAATATTTGTTTTGGTGTTTACCTGGTGGATAAGTATTGCCTGGGGCTTAAGAATACGTTTGCCAATGCTAGTTTTTCTCGTGCGCGTTATGAGGACGAAATCCATGGCAAGATTTTTGCGAAGGTCGAAGAGATGACGTGTCCGCTTGAGTTGGCGCACCAGATGATTTATGCATCGATTGATTACGCGGCGCAATTTGGCTTTGAGCCGCAAGCGGATTTTGCGCTGTCGCAATATTTGCTGGCTCCACGGGGTGAGTTGAAGGAGCCTTACAAGATAACTTTTGGACAAAATGGGAAGCCTTTCTTTGTGGCGGGGCCGCGTGATAATGTCCAACGTATTATCAGGCAGCTTGAGAAGACGGCGGGGCCAGGAAATTTTGACTATTTAGCAATTGCTCCTGGGTTCTAAGGTGCTGCTTTGATACTCTTCATTGACGGGTAGAGACGTTGCCCAGCCACCCCGGACAGGGAAAAGGCCGGATACCAAGTCACGTAAGGCCCAATACAAGGCGTATGAATGGTGGGCACGGGCCGATAAATCGGCGGTGGCGGCGATTATTACCTGCCCCCCAGGCAGGGTGCGCGCCCTACAGTTGGTTGCTACATCTTTATAAGGAGGCTAAGGTATGCTTGAAGTTCGGGGTTCTACTGGTCAGTTTGAGGTTCATGACGCGGAGATGCTGGCGCAGGCGAGGGCTGTTTTGGGTGCGTTCTCATCGCTGGAGGAGATGCAGGAGGCGGTGATCGCGGCGGTGGCGCGCAATGAGGAGTGGAGGGGGAAGCAGTGTCTGAATCTGCTGGCTCCGGAGGCTCCAACGAGCCCGGCGGTCAGGGCGCTGCTGTCGTCTGAGGTGGGGACGCGAGCTGCCGAGGGACATATTGGCGCGGTGAATCGCTGGTTTGCTGGCACTAAACATATCGATGAGATCGAGGCGTTGTGTGTGGAGCTTTTGAAGAAGGCGTTTCGGGCGCGCTATGCTGACCATCGGTTGGTGGCGAGTATGATTGGCAATCTGGCGGTCTATACGGCGCTGACTGAACCAGGGGATGTGATTATGAGTATTGCGCAGCCTTTCGGGGGGCATTCGAGCAACCGCGTGGATGGACCGGCGGGGGTACGTGGCTTGAAGATCATTGATATCCCATTTGACCCGGTGGAACTGGTGGTTGATCTGGAGCTCTTCCGCAAGGTTGCGCCGCTGGTGCGTCCAAAGGTGGTTACGTTGGGGGCTTCGATGACGCTGTTTCCTTTCCCGATTCAGGAGATACACGATATTGTGGCGGAATGGGGTGGGTATGTTTTCTTTGATGGGGCTCACCAACTGGGGTTGGTGGCTGGTGGTCAATTTCAAGATCCGCTGCGTGAAGGGGCTGCTGTGATGACAGGGTCGGCGGGCAAGACGTTCAGTGGGCCGCAGAGTGGGATTATGGTGTGGGATGACGCGCAATTGACGAGTGGGCTGACGCATGTGGTGTTTCCGGTGTTGGCGGCTACGCACCAGGTGAATCGCGTGGCGGCTTTGGCGGTGTCCGCTGCTGAAATGATTACGTATGGGAAGGTGTATATGGCGCAGATTGTGCGCAATGCACAGGCACTGGGAGCGGCTTTGGCGCGGCGCGGCATCCCTGTGCTGGGAGCACACAAGGGTTATACGACTACGCACCAGGTGATTGCCGATGTGCGCCAGTTTGGCGGTGGGCTGGAGGTGGCGCAGCGATTGGCACGGGCGAATATTATTACGAATAAGAATTTGATACCCGCCGATAAGCCGGAGGATTGGGATCGTCCAAGTGGGTTGCGGATGGGGACGACGGAGATCACGCGCCTGGGTATGCAGGAAGCGGAGATGGAGGGGATCGCGGATTTCATGGCGCGCATTCTGGTTGAGAAGGTGGCACCGGAGGAGGTTGTTGATGATGTGGTCGCGTTCAGGCAGCCTTATCAAACGCTGTATTATTGTTTTGAGCATGGTGTGCCTGCGTGATGAGGGAGGGGTCAGATAGACCCCACGCCCCAATAATTTTCAAATAAGGTGGAACGGCGTGTGAAGCGTGTGTAGGGACAGGAGGACGAGGGGATGTGGACGTGGGGGCCTTGTGCCTGTCCTGGTGGGGGTTCGAGACTTCCCAGCGGACGAGGACAAGCACAAGGCCCCCCATCGACCGCCGCGTCCGCCCCTTGTCCCTACACACTCTTCTCCCCACCAGGCTTATTTGAAATGTATTGCCCCAAGTCCCTCCACATGACCGCGCCAGGATGCCAATTGTGGGTGCCATGGCGCGGTCATGGTGTACGTTTTTGCAAGATGGGATAAGCAATTACATGGGGATGGTTTCGTAGACGGAGATTTGGCCGCCGCTGAGCAGTACGGGGCAGCCTTTGGATTTTTCGACGGCGTCGGCAAGGGATTCAGCTTTGATGATGGAGTAGCCAGTGGCTAGGGTTCCTACGGGGCCGTCGCTGACGTTGCCTTCGTTGGTGACGCTTTTTGCGGCTGGTGTAAAGGGGGCGCCGCCGTCGACGAGGTTGCTGCCGAGGCCACCAAACCAGGCTCCCCAGGCGTTCATGACTGCTGCTCGTTCGGCTTCGCTGTCAGCCATGCCACCGCCAGTGTAGATTAAGACAAAATTTGCCATTGCTGTTCCTCTTTCTTGTTTTTAGGTTGTTTGAAGGGGTTCAATTTTTCCCTTCTGGCATTACGACGAATGGGGTTTGGGGATTTCGACAGGATTTTCGGTGAGATGTCACTATTTTGGCTCATTTCGTTTGGAATGCCGCCTTCGGCGGCGGAAAAAAGGGGAGGACTAGGGCACAGCCCTATTACCTGTCCCCCAGACAGGGTGCCAGTCAAGGGGCTGCCGCCCCTTGCATCCCTACTGGTTGTTAGAGGGATAGAGCTGGTTGTATTTGGGGGTGCATTTGGCGGGACATGATGGTGATGAGGAATTCGTCGAGGGTGTCGGCGGCGAAGGGGGTGGCGGGGGTGAAGGGGCCGCTGGTGTGCCAGACTTTGATGTCGTTTATGTTGTTGCCACGGTTGCTGGCGCGAACTACCATTGTGCCTTCGATTTGTTGGTGGGGAAGGTGCATCATTACGCGGATGCTGTCTGACTCGAATAAAGGTTCGGTGAGGAGGAGGGCTAGTCCTTGCTCGTGTACGTTGGTGGTAATGCCGTGGATGCTGCGGTTGGGCATGAGTATGGTGACGGGTATTTGCACGGGGAAACGGTAGGTGTTGCGACGGGTCATGTGCTGCAATACGGCACGTAGCGCGCCGATAAAAAGGAGGAGGTTGAAGATGGCCCAGCCCTCGGATATCAAGAGGGCAGAGGCGTCGCCGCCGAGATCGCCCCAAAGACCAGCGATGCGCAAGCCGCCGATGACCATGCTGAGCAGTATGACAGCCATGAAGGCGTAGTAGGGCCAGATGAGTTGTGATATGGCGGCAAGGCCTTTGCTGGCACCTTTCGGTGTCACTTTGAAGGATTTTGGCTCCAGACCGAGGAGGGCAAATGACGCTTTGATGAATGTTACCATTTTGAGCAGGTTGTAGAGTTCGGTTTCCACGGGCCTGAAGCGACCTTTGCTCATGGTCATGTTGGCGAGGATGCCTAATACAATGTAGGGAATGAAGCGTAGCATGAAGGGTAGCATTACGGTACGTATGGGGAGCACGGCGGTAAAGAGGACGATGGAGGGGGCAAGGATATAGATGAGACGCTGATAGGCCTCAAAGTAGGTGGTAATGGAGGAGAGGTAGTTGATACGCTGAACGAAGGTGAGGCCGCGCTTGAAGAGTGGGTTTTCACGACGCAAGACTTGCATTGCACCCTGTCCCCAGCGCAGTCGCTGGATGGTGAAGGCGAGGAAATCTTGCGGTGCGAGTCCCATTGAGAGTAGCTCGTTGTGATAGATGGATTTCCAGCCGGCAGCATGCAGGCGCAAGGAGGTGTGAATGTCCTCGGTGACGGTTTCGGTGGCTATGCCGCCAACTGAGAGTAGGGCTGAGCGACGCATGATGGAGTTGGAGCCACACCAGAAGGCGGAGTTCCAGCGATTTTTGCCGGGCTGAATGATGTTGTAGAAGAGCGATTGCTCGTGCCAGGTCTGACCAGCTTGCCAGTTGGTCTTGTGCTGCACGGAGTCGAGGTTGTAGAACTCTTGCGGCGTTTGCACAAAGGCGACTTTTTCGTCTACAAAGTAGCCAAGCGTTTGGTCGACGAAGCCTGGGAAGGGGATTTGATCGGCGTCGAAGATGGCGATAAATTCGCCATTGGTTTGGGTGAGCGCGGCGTTGATGTTGCCTGCTTTATGAAATTTGTTATCTGGGCGTGTGAGGTAGTGGACGTGCATTTTTTCACAGAGGTCGCGCAGGGCGGGACGACGACCGTCGTCGAGTACCCATGTCTCGTGTGGGTATTGGACATTTAGTGCTCCCAGGATGGTCATGCGCAAAATCGAGAGGTCTTCGTTATAGGTGGGGATGAAGATATCGACTGTTCGTCTGTCCGGGGCGGCAGGATGCGGGACAGGTTTGAGGTCCCAAGTCATAAATAGGAATAGGGCGAAGTTGATCGCGCCGTATAGTTCGATGAGCAGAAGGGGCAGAGAGAACCAGAGGGCGTCCATATTCAAGCTGCTGGTCGCACGCCAGACGATATAGTAGAACGTATAGAAGAGGGCTAGCAATGCTATTACACGAGAAATTGGCGTTGTGTAGAATAGGATGCGTAATCTCTGGTGCATGAATTTACCTCGATTGATATTCGCGCCACAAATATGTGTCTACTGCAAGAAATCGGCACTAGCAGGCAAAAGATAAGTACAGCTTAAAAAAGTACAGCTCATTGAGCGTTAGTGTGGGGTTTTCCGAGGCGAGAGGGGTGGATAGTACATAAGTTACAGGATGCCCACAACCACCTGGATGCCCGCCCATCCACAGGATGCTCACAACCACCGGATGCCCGCCCATCCACAGGATGCTCACAACCACCGGATGCCCCGCCCATCCCCCCTGATGCCCACAAGGGGCATCACTACATTTTGAAAACGGCAGGCATTCAGGTTTTAGGATAAGCTTGAAGGTGGGTAAAAGTGAGAAAGGGTTTGGCGGATGGGAAGGAAGGAAAGAATCGGACATTTGGGACTCTTCTTTTTTGTTGGTTGAGCCCAGGATATGAAAACTTGCGATGATTAGGACATTTGGGACTTCGGACATTTGGGACACTGCTTTTTTTGTTGGCTGAACTGTTCAAGGGATGATGGTGAGAGATCTCGGAGGGTGCGACTGGTTCTAACAAGGGGCATTGCGGTGATTTAAAGAGTATAGCATAATTTTGCCAAGCAAGCAAGAGGCGAAAGGGAATGACTGGGGGGCTTCTGTTTGGGGCAACTTGTGAGAAGACCTGTTCTGACAGGATTGGCTGCTCCCATGCTGCGTTGACCTCCTCCCTTTCATCAAACTGTTTGTAGGTACTCCACCACATCCTCGTAGGCCTGCTGTAAAGCGAGGAAGTCGACGTGTTGCCCTCCGGTATCCGGGTGGCAGAGCTTAGCCTGTTCGCGGTAGTGTCTGCGCACCTCAACCAGACTGACCTCAGGTTGCAGATGGAGCAGGCAGTATGCCGCTTGGAGATGACGTGGGATCTCTGGTTGTCCCGTTGTCCCATCTTGCCTGTAAAGAAACATAGGGCCAGTCAGGAGGACTTGAGTGAACAAGGACCACGTATCGAAGTAGCAATCGATGAGCTTCGTGAAAGAAGCATGCGCAGGTTTCATAAACAACTCCATGACATCTTTGGAGAAAACCAAAGACTATTACTATCTCTGTTTGGTCCAATCCTACTTTTCTCGGCAGTTCTTAAGAAGTGCCCCTCCAAGAAGGGGGGTTCGAGCGGAAAGTGGCACGATTGCTATCCTGACACCTTCTGCGCGATCAACGAACTCGTTTGTCCAAGCTACTTTGATAGTAACCAGGTAACGTTAAGAAAAGCGTTAAAAGAACGGTGGGGTGCGAATTAGCCATTTCTCGCTTTCTTAGGAAAGCCCTGTCGTTTGGAAACATTTGTGACTTCGGACATTTGGGACTCTGCTTTTTTTGCTGGTTGAGCCTCCCTGATGCCCACAAGGGACATCACTACATTTTGACGGACTTTGGGACTCTGCTTTTTTGCTGGCTGAACTGTTCAAGGGATGATGGTGTGAGAGACCTCGGTGGGTGCGACTGGTTCTAACAAGGGGGCCTTGCGGTCCCTTAAAAAGTATAGCATAATTTTGCCAAGCAAACAAGAGGTGAAAGAGTGCAACTCAGGGTCTGTGAATTATTGCTGGGTGAACCTCCCTTGCAGAAGGAGAGCGAAAGCTTTAGAGGGATGAGAAGCGAAATGTCGTCGGGAAGCGGCAATCTGAGAGGACCCAGTGCGATGGATTAAGGTGATGGCAAGGTT
>JBBQXY010000044.1:0-34681 GCA_038209195.1 Ktedonobacterales bacterium
GCGATCTGCCAATGTGCGCGGCTGCACGTCGCTGATAGCCGGGACACCACCACCGATCTCGCCAGTGGTCATGAGCACAAAGCGCGAGGCATTCCAAATTTTGTTGGCGAAGTTGCGATTCCCCACGATGCGCTCGTAGACCAGCTTCATATCATTGCCTGGCGAGCTACTGGTTGCCAGCGTGAAGCGCAGCGCATCGGTACCATACTGGTCCATCACCTCCAAGGGATCGATGACGTTATTCTTGGACTTGCTCATTTTCTCGCCCTTGGCATCGCGCACCAGCCCATGCAGGTAGATGGTCTGGAACGGCGTCACGCCCAGGAAGTGAATACCCGCCATCACCATGCGCGCCACCCAGAAGAAGATGATGTCATAGCCTGTCTCCATCACGGAGGTTGGATAGTAGCGCAGTAGATCGGGTGTCACCTCTGGCCAACCCAGCGTGCTAAACGGCCACAGCCACGAACTGAACCAGGTATCGAGCACATCTTCGTCCTGGTGCAAATCTGTACTCTCGCAGTGGGGGCAGACGGAAATGTCTGCGCGGCTCACCGTCATCTGCTCACAATTGTGGCAGTACCAGACGGGGATGCGATGTCCCCACCAGAGTTGGCGCGAGATACACCAGTCATGGATATTTTCCAGCCAATCCATGTAGGTCTTATTGAAGCGTTCCGGCACGATCTTCAACTGCCCATACTTCACGGCGCCCAAGGCAGGTGTTGCCAGTGGCGTCATTTTGACGAACCATTGCTTAGAAATCAACGGCTCAACGATCGTATCACAGCGCTGGCAATGTCCCAACGGCACGATGTAGTCTTCAATCTTCACCACATTACCGAGCCGTTCAAGCTCCGCGACCAGGTTTTTACGTGCCTCGAAGCGATCCTGTCCGGCGTAGGAGCCAGCCTCGGCGGTCATGTTCCCATCGAAGCCGATGACCTGCACATGGGGCAGGTTGTGTCGCGCACCAATTTCAAAGTCTGTCGGATCATGGGCCGGTGTCACTTTGACCGCTCCAGTCCCAAACGACGCGTCTACCACCTCGTCGGCGATAATGGGTATCTCACGTCCCATCACGGGCACGATGGCCAAATGCCCCACCAGGACTTTGTAACGCGGGTCTTTGGGATTGACGGCGATGGCGGTATCACCAAGGATAGTTTCTGGGCGCGTGGTAGCCACGCTGATATATTGCGTTGGCTCATCTTCCGCCACAGGTTTTAGCGGGTAGCGCACATAGGTCAACGTCCCTGGTGTATCAACGTGATTGACCTCAAGGTCGGACAGGGCACTCATACAGCGTGGACACCAGTTAATGATGCGCTCGCCGCGATAGATCAGCCCTTCTTCGTAGAGGCGCACGAAGACCTCGCGCACCGCTTTGGAAAGCCCTTCATCGAGGGTAAAGCGTTCCCGCGACCAGTCACAGGAGGCACCCAAGCGCCGATGCTGGTCCTGGATACGGCTCTTATACTGATTCACCCACTGCCAGACGCGCTCTACAAAGACCTCGCGACCGATCTTATGGCGATCGGTGCCCTCGTTTGCCAGCAAGCGTTCGACCACGGTCTGTGTGGCGATACCGGCGTGGTCTTCGCCTGGCACCCAGAGCGTATCGTCGCCGCGCATACGGTGATAGCGAATTAGAATATCTTCGACCGTTGCGGTAATAGCATGGCCCAGGTGCAAGGCACCAGTGACATTAGGGGGCGGCATGCTGATAACGAATGTCTTGCCCTTGGCCCCAGGTTGTGGCTTAAAGTAGCCGCCCTCTTCCCAGAAGCTGTACCACTTCGCCTCTACTGCCTGCGGCTCATACGTTTTCGGTAAAGAGAACGCCTCGTTGGGCGCGTCCAACGGTGCCTCCGTTTTATTCTGTTCGATCATAAACCCCTCCTCCGTTTCAATCAGTTTGGTAATAGAAAAACCCTTCCCCGTCAAGGACGAGAAAGGGCATAAGCTCGTGGTACCACCTTGTTGCGATCACTATCCTGCCAACACGACAGAGTACTGATCCTCTTGCAATGCGTTATCGGGCATACCCGTGGAAATTAGCCCCATTCCTCAGAATGTGCTGCTTCCCAAGACTCCCAGGCGACCTTCAGCGCACCAATTGCCAGGAAGACTTGCAGCCCTTGATCTTCCTTCTCTACAGGCATTTGATGTGTGCGCCTACTCCTCCTGCTCAACGTCCCTCGTTTGTACGGTTTAGTTTCTTAGCTACAGTTTATGCTGTAGGAGAGAAGATGTCAAGGGCTATACGATATCTACCAGGGCGACCGCAAGGATACGCCCCTACCATATCCCGCGCAAAGCGGCTCGCAGAGCCGCCTCGTATATAGTAGGGGCGTACCCTTGCGGTCGCCCTCGCAATCATCCACAGACCCTTCAATCCTTTATTTCTTCTTTGTCGCCCCCGTAATGGTAAACATCCTATCGCTAGTGATATCGCCATTGAAGGTAAAGGACTTCAAACCCTTGATCGCGCTGGCGTCAATGCTCAACTGGATGGTCGGGCTATAGCCGCCCTGCTTCTGAATCAGGATGCTATAGATCGGCTGCCCATTCACTTTCTTCACGGCATTAGGAACGTACCACGAGGCCGTGATAGTGGAGATACAGTTCTTTGGTGTCTCCGTTAAGCCACCCCACATCGAACGTCCGGGCAGATCACTGGTCAAGGCGGTCGGTGCGCCCAGACTATCAACAACCCAGGGCGCATTGAACAGACGCACACCAAGCGAATAGTTCCCATTCGGACAATAGCGTGCAGTGCTGGGGAAAGACGTATTGTATTGCGAACAACCCGTCGTTGGCGGTGGTGTCTTGCTACCAGTCGGCGTCACTGGAGGAGTGCTGGGCTTACAGAGCGGTTGCCCGGTATCGAACCCATCACCGCCCTGGAACTGCGCACTCGCGGGAGCGTAGATACGAATATAATCCGCGTAGGTATCAAAACCGTAGACAGGTCCCTTTTGCTGGTAGTCAAGGGTGATGGTCAGGTTGTGTGTTGCACCGCCCTGAGCATCCAGCGTAACTTGATCCTGCTCGGTAGTATGGACGTACTGGCTGGCCTTACTGATACTGATATTGGCCTGGACAACCACGAAACCATCCTGTTTAGAGAACGTGTCGAGTGACCCACCATAGCCATGTGCCAACAGCCAGTTTTCGGCGGCAGGATTGCTAAAGTAAATCTCCAGATCGCGTGACTGGATATCCTTAATGGCATTCTTCGCAATAGCGAGAATTTCTTTGACGGGGGCATGACGCACCGTGTCAAGCACGATTTTACCAAGTGTTGAGGTGAAGGCCTTGCGACCAGCATGTGTATAATTGCCACTGATCTGCTTCTCACGTGCAATAGCCGATTGATCCTGCTGATAGTAGTGTAAGCGCTCTTCCAAGTTCTGCGCCGTAATCGTCTCGTTATAGCCTGGCACTTTGATTGGCCCAATGACATTGAGAATATGCGCGATGAGCGTCGGAGTGAAAGCGATATCGCCGTCAACCGGACCACCACCTTCATCGGAATACAACTGCATGGTCATACGAGCGGTGGTGGGGAAGTCGCCTGAAAGATTTGAGTCACGCACACCCCAGTTGCCAAAGTTCATCCATTTATAGGCCGACGGAGCAGTGCGTCCAATCGCCGTACCATTTTCGGCATAGTCCAACAACGTGACATCGGTCAGGGTAAATGGCGACATACGCCCATCCTGAATTTGCAGAATACCGTATTGACCGGTAAACCCACCACCTGGACGCAACTCGGCGCGGTCCATGGTCTGAATGAGAAAGCGACGTTGCTGTCCTACGCCCAATAACCAGGACACCAGCCCAACCCAACTCTGTGCCTGTGTAATCATGCTTTCCGCTTGCGGCAAAAGAGCCATTACGGAGGCAAGCTGGGCCTTCTGGCTGGTACTGACCGGGATGTCATTGATTGAAACCTGGCTCATCTGGCCCTGAATATCATTGATATAGTAGAGCGAGTGAACCATGGCTCCTTCAACAGCCGTAATATCAGCCACGCTCACTACCGGTTTCGTCGAGCTGCTGGAGAGGGGAGAACCGTGGAGGATATTGGCTCCTATTAATGCCACACCGCACAGCTCATTACCCATGCGCGAGACATCAAGTGCGACTTGCACCAAGCTGCGCGCCATGCCTAATTTCGTAGCGTACTGTGGCGCGAACTGAGTAATGGCCGCTTGTACATCGGGTCGATTGACCAGTTGCTGCAACTGGGTAAAGTCGCCCTCGGCACCTACAAATTCCACTTGTGCCTGCTGCAATTTTGTGGCATTCAAGGCAGCGGTGGGATCACTTTTGGAGATAGGCAACAAACTCTTGACTTTGAGCAGGTGATTGATACCGTCGTGGGCAATGCCGCTAATGTTGGTATAGGCACCGTAGGCCGCGAAGCCCGCGCCAACGGGTACCAGCACAAAAATGAGGATGGCAGCCACAATGGACAAGCTAACAATCTGCACCAACCGCCTCTGCTTCTGATGACCGCGCACGTCACGCGACCAGCGTTTTCGGACATAGCGACGCTGCACGTTACTGACAGGATGTGTGCGTGTTGGCGCGTGTACAGGCAGCGGAATAAGAGAAAAAAATTGCTCTTCTTCGCTCTCCTCTTCACCACCCTCGTTTTCCCGTGCTAGTATCCTCTGGGCGGCAAAAATAGCATCTTCCGACTCACTTGTTGCAGTCTCGTCTGCAACGGGAGATACGAGAAGTTCAGATGGTACAGGGTGGGCAGGGTTCTCAACTTCTTGTGGGAGAGTTACAGTCTTTTCTTCGTCGAATAATTCGTCTTCTGTTTCGCTCTCAACTTCCTGTTGGAGGGTTGCAGTCTTCTCTTCCTCGTCTAGTGATATGACTTCTTCTTCGCGCTCGAACGTTCGTGGTAGCTCAGGCTCTTCCTCAACCCCATCAGGTATACATGTGGGTTGGGGCGTCTCAGGCACATCCAGGTCAAAATCTGGTGACGCGACAGGCATATGAATAGCCTCACGTTTACCCGTATCGACTATTTGATCGAGCATTACGTCTTCGAGCAGAACATTACCTTGTTCCGCCTCCACAACATGCTGTTCGCTAGCATCAGCACTGTCAGGGGTCTGATCAGCGATGAGATGAACAGGTAGCTTTTCTGGGGGAATGTCCGCAACGGTCGTAACAGGCTCAGCGGTCTCCAAGGACTCAGCGGACGCAACAGCATCACTATGAGATTGTGGCGCATTGTCCACATGATCTACCACACTCACACCGGGGAGCAATGCGCGATATCCCCACGGGGTTCCATCCTCGTGAAGTGTTAAACACTTTTCAACCATCAATGGGAGGACTGACTTTGAAAGACGATAACGTTGT
The DNA here is from genome assembly GCA_038209195.1 of Ktedonobacterales bacterium. Lineage (GTDB taxonomy): Bacteria > Chloroflexota > Ktedonobacteria > Ktedonobacterales > Ktedonobacteraceae > JBBQXY01. The sequence continues at coordinate 5,392 of JBBQXY010000044.1, forward strand.
GATATCTCATCCAGAGTTGCATTTGTTGTAAAGTAAGCTTTTATGGCTGCTTTACGCTGATTATAGCGTTTCTTTTCACGGGAACTCAATTGGGAGATATCCCCAACCTGCCACGAACTAATATCCCGCTTGCAGTCAGTTACATTCGGAGAACTTTCCACTCGCACGCCAGGCAAGGTTCACCTCCGCCTTCTAAGAGAATACAAAAAAGTTGTTTTCTATATAGTCAATTACAAGTAATAAATTTAAGGCGTTGCTCATTTATAACCTATTTGGTTGTATCCCACCATTTAGCCAAAGTCAAGTACGCAACTACACAATTTTGAGAGATGGGTATCTTATCACCACCAGGCATAAATAACTCTTCCCTCTTTATAATAAATGACGACTAAAATCGGCGAATCGTTGCATACATATATATAGATGTTTAATGTTGGACATTGGTAACAGACGACCGCCAGAAGTTCTCTTCAGGTAGTTTGCGAGCATGATGTGAGGTGGCGGCGAGTTTCTGACACTCGCCGCCACCTCACATCATGCTCGCTCTAAGAACTATATTTTGGGGTGGGCAAAATGTACTATGTCACTATTTCAAGCGTGCTTCGATGGCACCGAGTTGCTCTTTCAGTTTGCGATTCTCTTCTTGCACCTCGTCAAGGTCTTTGCGCAACTGTTTAAATTGCTCATCGGATGAATCCCCAGTACGCAAAGCCTGAGCCGCCACAAGCATATTCCGCTGCGGACGTGATTCAGTTTCATGGGTGGCAACACGTTCTAACACGCCAATCGCTCGTTTCTCGCCCAGGCCCATCAAGGCCAGCGCAGCGGTAGAGCGGACAGGGTCCCAGCTATCATGCTCAACAGCATTGCACAGAGCCGTGACAGCACGCTGTCGCGCCGCCTCACTGTAGAGATGACGATTGCCGCCCACTACCCACAATCCTCCCGTAGCCGCGAAGCGCAGTGTTGGCCTCTTCTGCACATCGCCCAGATATGATGACATTATGTCAATCACGCGGTCGTCGCCGCTTGCCGCTAGTCCGCGGAAAATGCCCCGTTGCACAAAATCCATCCACGAGGGACGTTCCAACAACTGCGCTAGGAGATCAACATTACCATCGGTACGTGTTTTACCGAGCGCGTCCGCCGCCGCGGCCTCGACGCGATAGCTGATATCGCCTTTTTCCAACACGGCACGCAGGGCTTGCGCGGAACGTTCAGCCAATGCGGCCTGTTGTGGTGCCTGGAAACGCCCCAGCGTACTGGCTACGGCTGTACGCACCCGCGACATCTTTGATGCATCAAGCTCCTGGAGCGCTTGCAAGAGGATGGTTTGCACACCTTCTGTAGCGATGACCCCCAACGCCTCTACTGCAGCCACGCGCACACCCCAGAACACGTCATTGAACAGTGCTGTCCGCAAAGCCTCTACACTCTCCGCGGACCCATCTTCGCCGAGAGCCTCAGCCGCTTCAATCCGCCCTAATACATCAGGGTCATGCGCCAGTTGATAGCGCATCATCTTGGCTGAACGCACAAATTTGAGTGTTTTGAGCAGCCAGCCATCCGGGTCAAAGCGCACCATCACTGGCTCGCGCTCCAATGGGATATAGAAGCTCTGCTCCACCTGCCCATCTTCACCGGACAGCACGCGCATATGGACAGTACGTGTCTCGGTTGCATGTTCATCTTTCGCCGCTTCATCCGAGGCCGGCACAGTGAAAGCCAGGTCAATCGGCGTGAGGAAACATGGGGTCAGCTCATCTACTTTCTGCGTCTGCTTGATCTTCAGCTTTGCCATGCTATGTTCGCCATCCCAGGAGTAGTTAACCTCGAAGGCTGGATAACCGCCCTGGTAGACCCATTGCTGGAAGAAGCGTGCGAGGCTGCGACCCGTCACCTCTTCAAAGGTGCGTTCCAGGTCTGCGGTAATCACCTCTCGTGTGCGATAGCGTTCCAGATACGCTTTGATAGCCCGCCGGAACGTGGCATCGCCCAATTGATGGCGCAGCATGTGTAGCACCCAGGCTCCTTTGTTATACATATGACCATCGAATAGCTCGGAGCCATCGTTGTGATAGACATGGTAGACAATGGGGCGACGATAATTTGCATCCTCGCCCAGGTAGCCCTTCTTCGTGTTGAGCATCGAATGTTTGAAATAATCGTTGCCCAAGTCGTGTTCGCTCCACAGCTCTTCAAAGTAGGTGGCGAAACCCTCGTTCAACCAGCCGTTGGGCCAATCGCGGCACGTCACCAGATCACCAAACCACTGGTGCGCTAGTTCGTGTGCTACCACTGACACCAGGTCTACATCCAGTGCAGCCCGCTCATCGAGTAGGAGCATAAAGCTATGCGTCGTCGCCGTCGTGTGCTCCATCGCTCCGGTAAAGAGCTCGACCACCGTCTGCGCGTACTTATCGTAGGGATACTCAACGCCAGTGTACTCGGAAAAGAAGCGCATCATCTCCGGCGTCTTGCCCATGTAGTAGTGCGCGTCATCCCGCCGATCGGGACGGACATAGTAGTTCACGGGTTTGCCATTATACGATGCCTCGACCACGGCGAAGTCGCTCACGACCAGTGAGACAAGATAGGTGGCATGCGGAACGTCATGCCGCCAGTGGTGGGTTTTTGTGGCTCCATTGTCCTGCACACCCACCAGATTCCCATTGGCAACCGTCATGAAATGGGCGGGAACGGTGACGAGAATCTCCGTCGTGGCGCGATCATTGGGCGCATCATGGCAAGGGAACCAGTAGCTATGGTAGCGCGGCTGCCCAAACGTCCAAGCCTGTAGCGGACGCGTGGGGTCTTCCGGAGCGGGTTTGATGAAATGTAAGCCTGTGCGTGGCTGCGCGTGATACGTAACGGCAACCGTAAACACTTCGCCATACTGGTAGGGGCGATCCAACGTCACGATCAGCTTCTTGTCATCCGAGCTGTATGCCAGGGTCTTACCATCCGCTAGTGTGACACGCTCGATATGCAGGTCGATGGCATCGAATGAAACCGATTGAATCTCTTCGTACAGCACCGAAAACGTCGTACTGACCGTGCCGCTGATGCTTTCTTGCTCGAAATCCAGGGTGATATCTAACCGAACGTGTTGCACATCGGCGGGTCGATCAGGGGCGTATTGCACCTGGTCATTGGTCAGCTCAAATGAACGCGCTTTAGGGGTGGGGACAGCGTTATTAAAAAAACAAGAACTATCGCCGCGCACGTCTAGCACGTCGAGTAGGTGCGCATGTGCGCGATTACAACCATCCAAGGTAACCTCCTAAGATTGCTACTCTAGCATTCAAAACCTTTCGCTGGTTACAACGTACATATTATGCTATGGTATAGCTAACGAAAGGTTCTGTAATGAGCACTAAAACACCACGAATAAATAGATTTACACAAGCGGTGCGATTCTTGAGAGTATCGCGCCTATTACTGTGGACGCTCTGGGTTATTTACCGCGAACGGCGTCGTGTGATACGCGCCCGCGAACGCGGCAACTACGAAGTGCGGCCCAACGTCGAAGTGCTGGTTAAGGTACTGGTTGCCTTCCGCATCACCGCGGTGAAACTTGGCGTCTTGATGATTAAGCTTGGGCAGTTTCTCAGTTCGCGTGCTGACCTGCTACCTGAACAAGCGCTGGAAGCCCTTAGTTCTCTGCAAGACGAAGTACCTCCTGCCCCATTTAGTCACGTCGTCTCCGTCATTGAGACAGAGCTAGGAAAGCCTGTTGAACAGGTATTTAGCGTGCTGGAGCGTAAATGCACGGCGGCAGCTTCACTTGGGCAGGTTCATAAAGCGGTGCTGGCCTCGACGGGCGAGGAGGTCGCCGTCAAAATTCAGCGACCAAACATAGATCAATTGGTACGCATGGACTTGAGCACTCTCAAGTTCGTCATCTGGGTCATTAACCGTTTTGTCGATACGGGCGAATTTATCGACCTCATGGGCGTCTACCGGGAATTTAAGCGTACCGTCTATGAAGAAATTGATTATGTGACCGAAGCTGCTAATGCCAAACGCTTCAAGGAAATGTTCAAAGACGATCCAACCATCTATGTGCCGAGCGTCTACGAAGATTATACCTCAAGACGTCTCCTTGTGCTAGAGTGGATCGATGGCATCAAGATCAACGACTATGCCACCCTGGAAGCTGAAGGGATCAGTCGCTTGGAAGTTGCCAAACGCACGGTCAGTGCCTACTTCTACCAGTTCTTCACCGCTGGTTTCTTTCACGCCGATCCGCATCCAGGCAATATCTTCGTCCTACCCGCGAGCAAATTAGACAAGCTAGACGGGGTCAAAACCGCACCTGTCATCGCCTTTGTCGATTTTGGCATGGTGGGTACACTGACGAAAAACATGAAGAAGACGCTGAAAGACCTGTTCTTGAGTTTTGTGACTCGCGATTCACATTCCCTCGTCACAGCACTGGCGCGCCTGGGCTTTATCGGTGAAGGGGCCAATATGGCGGCGATCGAACGGGGTATGGGCATGATGATGGAACAATATTATGGTATGACCCTGGGCGATGCTCGCGATTTGGAAATGCCGGAAGTGGCTCGTGACGTCGAGAATCTCCTCTACGGGCAGCCATTCCAGGTTCCCGCCCAATTCGCCTTTACCGGTCGCGCCGTTGGCACGCTGGTTGGTGTCTCAACTGGACTCTCGCCCGAATTTAATTTCGTCGAGGTTGCTACGCCCTATGCCCGCAAATTCCTGGGTTTGGATGCGGAAGGGGCAGGGCAGACGATCCAACAGGTCTTGAGCCAGGTGTTGGAATCTGGCCGTATCCTGCTCAATCTGCCCCGTTCCCTCGAATCGATCATTACCAAGCTAGAGACAGGACAGATCGAAGTCAAACTTGCCGACGGCTCTCGCAACGGCAGGCCACGCCACGGACGTGGACGCGGACGCGGTAGAGATAAAGGCAACGAAGAGGGCTCTTCACCTCTGGGAGGTCTAGCCTGGGTGGCGGTGTTCCTCGCCGAGATTGCCGGTGGCATCGTTCTGACCATGGAGCACCAGGCTATTCCTGGCTGGTTCTGCCTGGGATTGGCGGCTATTACCGCGTTGGGGTTGTTGATTAAACGGTAAGTAGGTGGCTACCTACTAACAATAGATGCCAGAGAACCACCGGACGGTGGTTCTCTGGCATCTATTGTTATGTCAATAATTACCGACTCCTGTCAAATAGGAAGCACAGAACGCCTTGTGTGATGACTGTGACCTGCGCTATGGGTGGTTGTGAGACAGATGTGATATGTATCAGCTATGATTGACCTGCGTACATATTTCATGCATTCAATAAAGGATGAAAGATGCTGCGCAGACGAAAAAGTAGAGACGATGAGGCAGATAAACAATGCTTAACATACATAGCGAACCCCAAACAACGACTCCTGCTCCCTTTCCTAATGTGGCAGTAGAAGAGACAAGCACAACGCCTGTCGCGACCATAAAACCTTGGTACCTGCGACTGTGGGACATAGTGAAGAGCTATCCTGTTCCTTTCGGAACGGTGTCACTAATGATCGTGAGCCTCGTCGGTAAGATCGCGCAGGTTGACCGCGTGGTCTCACGCTGCCTGCCGGAGGAAAAGGTACGCATCGTCAAGAAACTTGAGCAGCAAGGTCACCGCGTGTTAATGGTGGGCGATGGCATTAATGACGCCCCCGCGCTGGCTACCGCGACGGTGGGGATGGCACTTGGCACGCAAGGCTTAAACGCGGCGGCTTCCGCAGCCGATACCGTGCTGCTCTCCACTGATATCCTCCGTGTGGCACGAGCGGTACGCCTGGGTCGCCGCGTCATGCGCGTGGCGATGCAGGGCATCTAGGTCGGCATGGGCCTCTCCGCTATCGCGATGATCTTCGCCGCGTTCGGCTACATCAGCCCGCCAGCGGGTGCCCTTTTGCAAGAAGGCTTTGACGTCATTGTAATCCTGAATGCCTTGCGAGCAGGAAAGGCCAGATTCTGAGTTTGCACATAAGCGCACATGCGGAAAGCGACTGCTGTCGACCAAGGGCAGCAGTCGCTTTCCGCATAAGCCCTACGCCGTTGGTTCCACCAATGCCCACCCATCGGGCTCTAGCTTTTCGGCCAGACCCTCACGCTCCAATTTCAGCAGGTGAGCCTCAACCGACCAGGCCGCGACGGCATGCAGGCGCGGATCAACATCAGTGTAGATGTACTGTACTATTTCGGGTATCTTCACCCCGCGTGGCAGCACCTCCAATGCCTCCAGCACCTGTTGCTCACGTTCCACGCGGTGCGCGATATATTCCGCCAGCTTGGCCTGTGGGTCGAGAATGGTTGGCCCATGGGCAGGCACAATTGCGGCGATATCCATCTCTTGCAAGCGATTGAGGGAATCCAGGTATTCCTGCATATCGCCCTCTGGTGGAATAATAACCACTGTTCCTACCCCTGCTAGCAGATCGCCTGCGAAGAGCGTTTTTTGTCCTTGCAGTAAGTAAGAGAGGTGGTCGAAGCGGTGACCAGGCGTATGAACAGCAATAAGGGTATCGTCGCCGACAGCAAAAGTAGTGCCATCGACAACCTCTTCATCAGCAATGGGTACGCCCTCGCGGCTGAAAGCGTAGATCGAGACCCCCAAACGTTCGCGTAAAGCGGTAGCACCGCCGAGGTGGTCATGATGCCCATGCGTGATGAGGATGCGGCGGATACCGCCGCGTCTGGCACCTTCTTCTATGAGTGCGTCAAGATAAGCAATGTCATCAACGGCTGGATCAATCAGCGTTGCACCCTCGACCCCACTGCCTAAAATAATGGTATTGGTACCTGGCCCTGTCATAATCGAGGGATTGGGAGCCAGAATTATCGTGTAATGTGTGTCCATCAATTGTCTCTTATGAAATACTTGTAGAGGCTGGCTGATAAATCGCTCCTCTACGGGGTTTGTGTTCGCGTCATGTGTTCGGGAACATCCCAACTATTTGCCTCGTCTTCGGGCAGGTAGACTCGTGTAACCCCGTTTTCTTGTGCTAGGACAGGCATATGCGTTTGTACATGTTGGGTCGTGGTCGCGTTCAGGGCTTCCGCTACTGTTTGGAAACGCGCCAGATCGCGCAACTGGTAAATAGTGGCGAAGACGAGTGGGAATTCGCCGCGTTCGCTACGTGCCAGAGCTTCGGCGGGTGCAATCCATAGTCCCTCGCTGGTCTCGAGACGATCATACGCGGCCTGTTGCTCTGCCGGGGCCATCGTAATAAAGAAGTGCGTATCAAAGCGTTTCGGCATCCCCTCCGGCGTAATCCAATGCGCGAAATAGCCAAGGTGATCAGTCGCCAAGCTCAGGTTTTCAGTGTGGGCCATCGCCACCAGCGAGCCTTTGCGCTCATTGAACGCGGCGCGGTAGCTGGCAAAGCGCGGAATATCCTCGTCATTGATAGCGAGTATTTGTCCGCCGCGATAGGCCAGCAACACACCCGCCTCCTCGAAAAGTTCACGGATAGCGGCAGACCGCACCCCACTGCCTAAAAGAGTGCGGCCTTCAGGGTCCGCTCCCACGGGGGCCACGGGCATACAGACCTGTTCAGCTTGTTCCGCGGCGCGATCATCCGCTGAGACTGAGCCACCAGGGAAGACATAAACATCGGGCATAAAATCGCTCTGGATTACCCGCCGTACCATAAATACTTCTATACCTTGCCCCGCGGCACTATCGCGCAACATCATGACCGCCGAAGATGACCGGGGTTGCACTACTGCCATAAGACATTATCTCCAATCTTGCTGCAAAAAGCACCTCATTAGTGTATAGTATCACATGTGTACGTTAGAGAGAGAAGAGCGCATCGACATGACAATGAAGAACGAGTACAGCGAGGCATAAAGGATGAATACTATCACTACCACATTACGGGTTGGGCTCATCGGCAATCCCGTTGCCCAATCCTATTCGCCACGGCTACAGCAGGCAGCATTGGACGCACTGAATATTCCTGCCCGTTATGAGCTATGGCAGACGAATCCGGAGGAACTCTCGGCTCGTGTGGCCTCGCTCCTATTCTCCGATTACTTGGGGGCGAACGTGACGATCCCCTATAAAGAGGCCGTATTGCCTTTTATGGACGTGGTCGATCCCCTTGCTGCCCGTATCGGCGCGGTCAATACTATTGTCCACCGCGACGAGTATCTGTATGGCTACAACACAGATGCGCCTGGGCTTTTACACGCGCTGGCAGAACAGGGAATTGGACAGAAGTTTGACGATGAGCATATTTCATTAGCGGGTTACACCGCTATTGTATTGGGAGCAGGGGGAGCTGCACGCGGAGCGGCCTTTGCACTTGTCTCGGCAGGAGTCGAACGCCTCATTATAGTCAATCGCACCCTGGAACGTGGACAGCGTCTAGCAGCAGCTTTGCAACAGGGCAGTAATTGCCAGATTTTTTGCCTGAACGATCCCGAATTCTTAATTCCCCAGCCATCTTCGCTGATTATCAATGCCACCCCTCTGGGCATGCATGTCACCGCAGAACAAAGCAATGATGAGAATGCCAGTCCCTTGAGTGCTGATATATTGGCGCGATTTGCCTCCGACACCCTCGTCTATGATATGATTTATCATCCAACGCAGACGCAATTGCTCTGCCAAGCTCGTATTCTAGGCCTACGTGCAGTCAATGGCTTGTCTATGCTCTTGCACCAGGGCGCGTTAGCCTTTACGCTATGGACAGGAGAGCCCGCACCACTTGAGGTGATGCGTGCCGCACTGTTTTAACTATCACGCTATTTTCAGGAGGGTTTTATGCGATTTGTAAGCTTCGCGACGACTGACATACCTAAACCACACCTGGGTATTGTGCAAAACGACGAGATTCTTGACGTTGATTTAGCCGCCCACGCGCTCACGCTGATTGGGCCAGACTCGCTCCTTGAGCTCATCGAGCATTATGAACAGGGAAAAAATGTCCTGCAAGCCATTGTGGACAAGGCGGCAGGACGCGCTTTTAGCGAGGTCAAAACATTCTCCTCGATCGGCGCGGTACACAGCATCAGCGAAGTACAACTCGCCGCTCCTATTCCACGTCCGCGCAAAAACATTATGTGCATGGGCCAGAACTATGCCGAACATGCCCAGGAGTCTAACACGGCTCGTGGCATCGCAACGGTGTCCTCTGACCCGCCTGCCGTTTTCACCAAAGCTCCGACCACGGTCAATGGGCCATATGGAGAGGTCGTGATTGATCCGGCGGTCTCAGAACAGATTGACTGGGAAGCCGAACTGGCGGTTATCATCGGCACAGGCGGCAAGAATATCCGTGAAGAGGATGCCCTGACACATGTCTTCGGCTATACCGTGCTCAACGACGTATCAGCCCGTGACATCCAATTCCGCCATAAACAATATTTCCGCGGCAAAAGTCTCGACGGCTATTGCCCCATGGGACCATGGATTGTCACAGCCGATGAAATACACGACCCACAACAATTGCCCATTCGTCTGAAAGTCAACGGAGTCATCAAGCAAGATGGCAATACCAGTCAGATGATCTACTCGGTCGCGCAAACAATTGCCTTGCTCTCCACTGGTATGACCCTCGAAGCTGGTGATATTATCGCCACTGGCACGCCCAGCGGCGTTGGTTTTGCGCGCAAACCACCTGAATACCTCCACGCCGGAGATGTCATGGAAACAGAAATCGAAGGCATTGGCGTATTACGTAACCCCATCGTGAGCCTCTCGTAGGGGCGGGAGTTGTGTTGGGAAGGCACCCTGTCCGGGGGACAGGTAATGGGGACCCTTGTGGTCGCCTGTGGGTGGCACCCTGTCCGGGGGACAGGTAATACAGGTAATGTGGCAACGTATCCATTCACTTATTGAAAGTGCGCTGTGGTCACAGCGCACTTTCAACAAGATATCTCGCGAACTGCCATAGGCAGAGAGAAAGCCCAAAGAGAGCATTGCTTCTCATTTGAGACAAGTAGCTATACTGATTTTAATACGACTTTGTCTCAGAGGAAGGCCATATGTTAAGAACCCCTTTACGCCTGACCATCGTTATCGTGGTTTTACTATCCGGGCTCGCTTTTGGTGTCACGCTTGGTACTGTTATTTATGCTGTCCATATGTCCCATTCTACTCCAGTAAAGCCACACACAAAGGCGCAGCTTACTACAATAACCATGCCACTGACTCAAGACTTGTTTGAACCATTTATCTTGCCCATCCCACTACATGCCACCGTGTCGTGGCAAAACGATGATACTGTGACTCACATCTTCACCACTACTCCCGATAAAAGCACTTTTCTGAATCCCCAATCGTTCTCATTCACCGTGGCAGCAGGGAAAAAGGTCAGTTTCACCTTCACGCATCCCGGCCTGTACCATTACTATGAGAAAACGCTCTGTATCTGGAATACGCAGTTTTCGCGGGTCGCTGCTAAAAAAGGAGTTCCGCGCTATCCTTTGGCGATGGATGGTATTATCTGGGTACAAGGTCCCATCATTGGGCTACCATCTGCCACCCTCAATCAAGTGCCACTCAATCACGACCAATTCACGTTTGAATTTGTGGCTATCAGCCAATTTGGCTCGGTTACATGGCATAACTTTGACACCGACCCGCATTTCATCGGGCTTGCCGCTGGCTGGACAGCACCAATCAATCCTACTGATATAGGCTTGCATCGGATCGCAGGTACTGCCGACCAACACGGAGGTGCCTCAATTACCGTGATCTTTAACAAACCGGGATTGTATTATTACTATTGCCGCAACCACGATCATTTTGATCCCTCAACCTATCGTGCGCTAGTGCTAAGCAAAGCCTCGCAATACCCTTTACCAATGGAAGGTTTTGTGCTCGTCCTTGGCAACTAATAAAACTCGGGCGACGCTTGGACATTTGTGACCACCCTCTTCCTTCCAATAAATTGACACTCCCCCGCATGAATGACGGGGGATTCTTCTTTCCACCAGTGGACTTGCTCAGTGACCGATGCCGACCAAGGAGTAGTGGCCCACTGTCCAGAAGCGTTGCCTACGCCCCAATGTGTGTAGCCGTTCCCGCATGCCCTGCGGTACGGGATTGGAGCGCCTTGCTCAAAATGTTACGTGCCACGTTGTGGTCGCGGTCAAGGACCAGCCCACAGCCAGTGCAGCTATGCGTTCTGACTGAGAGACTTTTCTTGACCCGTGTCCCACAATCGCTACAATCCTGACTCGTGAACACTGGCTCAACCGCTATCACGGGAACATCATGCATGGTCCCATAGTGGGTGAGCCACAAGCAGAACCGTCCCCAAGAGGCATCGCTCATACTCTTCGCAAGGCGGTGGTTCCGCACGAGGTTGCATATCTTCAGGTTCTCATAAGCAATTAAGTCGTGAGACGAAACGAGCGCGTTTGCCGTCTTACGGGCAAAATCTTCACGCTGCCGACTGACCTTGAGATACGCCTTTGCCAGTCGCTTCCTGGCTTTGTTTCGGTTGGCTGACTTCTTCTGTGTGTGCGAGAGCCGACGATGAAGTCGCTTGAGTTTCTTTTCCGCTTTGCGCAAGTGGCGCGGGTTCGCAACTGTATGGCCCTCGCTATCAGTGAGAAATTCTTTGAGTCCCAGATCGATACCCACCTGTTTCCCGGTGACGACATGCTCTACGGTGCGCTTTGCCTGGACGGCAACTTGTGCATAGTAGCCATCAGCCCTCTTCACGATACGTACCCGTTTGATCTGCTTCACCGGAAAGGTCTCGATGTCACGTGTGCCAATGAGGCGCACACGGCCAATGCCACAACCATCGGTGAAGGTGAGATGCTTGCCATCGGGCTCCAACTTCCAGCCTGTTTGCTTGTACTCGACACTTCGGTTGTCGTGCTGGAAGCGCGGATAGCCCTTCTTGCCTGGCGTGTGGTTACGGCAGTTGTCGTAGAAACGAGAGATGGCGAACCACGCTCGATCTGCTGCCTCTTGACGGGCTTGCGAATTGAGACATGCGGCAAAAGGGAAGTCTTTGGCGAGCATGGCACAATAACATTGGAGGTCATTACGGTTGATGCCACGAGTATCCATCCAGAGGCGCAAGCACTTGTTACGGATGAACTGTGTCACCCGAATGGCTTCATCGATGGCGGCAAGTTGCTTGCAGTTAGCATCAACTTTATACTCGTAGATCAGCATGTCCCTTGACCTTTCTCGTTGCTTCTGCTACACTCATTATACATCATTGTTTAGCATACGTCAAGAAGGAGTAATCCATGAAACGAACGAACGTGTACTTGTCGGACAAGCAACTTGAACGACTACGGGAACGGGCAGAAAGGGAAGGAGTGACGATGGCGGAACTCGTGCGTCGAGCCCTCGATGTATTCATGGCGTGGGATGATCCCACGTACATGTCGCCCCCATCACGCCCCCAAAGGAAGAGCCATTCATCCCCCACGTAAAAAGATGGGGGCTTTCTGGCTCGTTCCCTGTAAATGTAAGACGGCAATCAAAAGATTGCCATCCTATATTATTTTTTCTCTCTGCCGATATTGCTAATACAGATGGAGCATCGCCGCCGCACTCTAGGCGCATAGATGCTACTTTCAACTGATTCGGGTAATTTGAGGGAGAGATAGAGGCATATGTGGAATCCCCTACTTAATATACCTATCGCGAGGAGATTAGCCTTAGGCTTTCTCATTCCAGCATTGATCGTATCCGTCGCACTGGCTAGCATTGGTATACAAAGTAGGCAGTTGCTCACACAGGAGTCTATGTTCTATCAGGGTCTCATTCATACCTACTCTTCGTTGACAAACGCAACGGGCTATCTTGCACAGGTAGACACGATCATGCAAGCTACCGTGAGTGATGCTTCCTCAGCTTCGACAACGCCTGAGACGCTGACCGAAGATAGGGCAGCTTTTGAAGCATCCGCGAAAAGCTATACCCTCATCATCGAAAACGACATTCAAAACGATGTACTTGATCAGCATAGTGACTTATCAGCACTATTTACCGCGGCTGGTCACTATGCGCAAATAGGAAAGCAACGTTCACTTCTTACACATGCCCTGGATACCTGGCATGCATACGTTAACGAGCAAATACAAGTGCTTACTACTATTGACAAAGGCGACACCGCAGATGCAAGCTCGCTAGAATATGCTAATGCGGAACTAAAATATGCAGGTGCATTGACTGCACTGAAAACTCTGATTGACTTTGATGCGCACCTGATATCCTCCGTAGGTGATGCAACAACCGTCGAAGAGAGCAATCTGCTTTACACCACTATACTTGCTGCCCTCTGTGTCCTGCTCGGTATAGGAATTGTCGGCTGGCTTGTCTCTAACACCATGGTACGCCGTTTACAGCAGTTACGCTCCGTGGTTCAAGCAATAGGGAAGGGCCAGGTCAATACACGTCTCGCGATTATTGGACGCGACGAAATTACAGACGTTTCCCAGGCCGTCAATGGCATGCTCGACACTATCGTAGGGCTGCTGGAGGAGACACGTAGCCAGCGCGATGCTCTCACCAACGCGGCAGAGCTGCGACATTTACACGAGGAACTGCAAAGACAGCATGAAGCACTCAATAGCGCACATGCCCAACTTGAAGCACTCGCTACAACAGACCCGCTCACTAACCTCCCCAACCATCGTACCATCATGAAGCAAATCGAAGAGGAATTAGTCGTGTGCGAAGACAGCCAACGCTCCTGTGCCATCCTCTTTGCTGACATCGACCATTTCAAGCGCATTAATGATACCTGGGGACACCAGGCCGGAGACACCATTTTACGTGAGGTGGGCAGACGACTGCGGGAAACTATCCGTGTAGATGATTTTGTAGGCCGCTACGGCGGAGAGGAATTTGCTATCATTCTAACAAATATAGATCTGTTTGAAGCGCAGGTCATCGCTGAACGCCTGCGTGCAGCCCTGCATAGTCAGCCATGCAGATGGGAAAGCGATAAAATCAGTATTGATATCCCTGTTACCGCGAGCATTGGTATCGCGCTCTATCGCACTCATGGCATTACGCGTCAAGCCTTGCTTGCAGCGGCAGACCGCGCCATGTATGCCGCTAAGCACGGCGGGCGCAACCGTGTCAGTAGCGCGGGAGAGGAAAATTTGATGGATGCAACTTCAGTCATGCTCGCCTCTCATAAAGGCCCTCCAGCAGATATGATGGCGGTACAGGCCCTGACTGCCGTGGCACGCGTACATGACGGTGGAACAAGTGCCCATGCACAGCGCATGGTCCACATAGCAGAGGCCACCGCACGCGCCCTGGGAAGCCCCGAAGAAGAGATCCAGCTTGTGCGCCTAGCTGCCTTGCTGCACGATATTGGCAAAATCAACATTCCAAATGAAATCTTGCACAAACCAGGCCCACTGACCGACGAAGAATGGAGCGTGATGCGACGCCATCCCGATATCAGTCGGCAGATATTGCTGCAAGCAGGTGGCAAGTTTGAACGGATAGCGCATATTGTCGTTGCTCACCACGAACGTTGGGATGGAAGTGGCTATCCCTTTGGTCTCGCGAAAGAAAAAATTCCGCTCGGTGCTCGTATTCTCTCAGTAGCAGATTCTTATGATGCTATGATCTCGCAGCGACCGTACCGCGAGGCGATGTCCATAGCGCAAGCTCAAGTAGAGCTGCGGCGCTGTGCCAATAGTCAATTCGATCCCCAGGTGGTACAAGCCTTCCTGCAAGTCCTAAATGAACAGCTACAAAGCATAGCACCATCCCAGGACGAGAAAATATTAGCACAAGATGTCTTGGCACTGTCGTAGGCAGAAAGAACGTATCACACTCGAACTTCTTCGCGCATCCATGCTGGTATGGTGCCCCAGAGGTTATGGGCCATGGTGCGTGTATGCCAGAGACGAGGCGGATTGGTGACATCGTGATCATAGTATTGCTGGAGTTCAGCCGAGAGCTCGACATGAATACCTTCCGTATCGGCCAGACATAAGAAGAGGTCGTGACCGGCACCGTGCCGACCGGGTCCCCACAAAATTGGCGTCTGGTGTTGGCTCAGGTAATCGGCCCATTTCAGCAACTCTGGGCCATCGAATATGCCATACCCCACATGCTCAATATCCATCTTCCCACGCATCAACATCACCGAATGATGGTCATTGTTACAGCGCAACCAGACACACTCGCGCAACAACCAATCTGATATATCAAAACCCAGCGACTCGGTATAGAATTCAACCATTTTCTCTAAATGGGGTGTTTGTAAGGCCACATGCTGCAATGTGTGCGGACGAAAGCGAGCTCTGCGCCCACCGGCAATATGTGGCGAAAGAGCCAGAGGGTCATTGGAAGTCACAGAAATTTCAATCCGGTTACCATCAGGATCATTAAACCAGAGCGTATCACCCGTCTCGGGGTCACCATCACGCGCTTCCAATGTCAGTTCCAGTCCGGACTGGTTCAGACGAGCAGCGAGGGCAGCGAGTTCAGCATCCGTATCAACCTCAAAAGCTAAGTGGTGTAGCCGTGTGCGTGGGAATGGATTGCGTCCGTTACCAACGCTGGGACGGATATCGCTAAATAACCCTACACTATGGTGTTCATCGCCCAAGGAGAGAAATGCATTCGCGTTCTCTAAATCAACATCTTGCTCCGTGGGATTTTCAAAGGTGTTGCGCAAGTCGAATCCCAGTATCTGGCGGTAGAAACGCGCCTGAGCGGCGACATCCGTGGCCCATAATCCAACATGCGCTAATCGTTTTACTTTCACTTTTTGTATCTGTTGCTCGCTCATTACCTGCTCCTGCTATCCATAGCACTACACGTCGCTCACACTCACTTATAGTAACGTGTATCATACGGAGTCCTACGCGGGTGGTCAACGAAACTACCCGAAGGTCATGTGGTCAGCAGGGTATGTAACGTCGATAACAAAATATCGTCGGGGCAGGGTTTGGTCAGGTAGACGTGTGCGCCTAGCTCGCGAGCATGTATTTGGTGTTTCTCCGCGGTGTGAGAAGTCAGCATAATAACTTTGACATGTGCTAGCTCAGGATGGACTCGCATCATGCTCAAGACATCATAGCCATTCAAGTTGGGCATCTCAATGTCGAGCAGCAACGCATCCGGTGGTTCATCAACCAGCAGTTCAAGAGCCTTCATACCATCTTCCGCCTCGATAACGCGGTAGCCAGCTCTGCTCAACGTCTGGCGCACAGAGCGGCGAATATAGACAGAATCGTCGGCAATAAGCACTGCTAGCGACCCCTGTTCCACGTAGGTTTCTCGTCTGTTATCAGTTTTCCTGATCCGTGCTTCTGGGCGCACCTGGGCATAGTGCCGCACGAGTTCGGGTATATCAACGACGAGCATAACATTGCGCATCCCATCAATGACAGTACCTGCGATGCCGGGCCGCTGTAAATAAGGAGCAAGTGGTTTCACCACCAATTCGACATCGCCAATAATCTCATCGACCTGTACCACCAGAGGGGTTGAGTTCACCTGCACAATCAATACTGACGGCGTTATCGCTCGCGCGGCACGCTCCATGGGAAACCCGAGTAAGCTATGCAGGCGGTAACACGCTTCCGGTGCATAATTTTTCCCATCGTCAATACGCTGCACCTGTGCGAATGGTACCACGACGTGGTGACTGCCTATGCGCACCAGTAAGGAGCGAACGGCCCCCTGCGTGCGCGGCAAACGTATGACAAAGGAGCTACCAGCGACTGTATTTCGCTCCACCGCAATCGAACCATTGAGCCTCTGGATGGTCTCTTGCACACCATCCTGTGTACGCTCTCCGATCGTCATCGAAAAGCCTAACTCTATCACTACTTCGTTGCCCACGGTACGCGCATAGAACCAGATGCGGTCTGTGGTGTCTGGTGCTTTGCCCTCATCTGTGCTGTGGCTTGGCTCCTGAAAGCTCTGTGCCAGACAGGCGCGCACGAATTGTAGGAGCGGCTGCTTTAATTCTTCCAGAATATCCTGGTCAATTTCCGTCGTTTCCCCTTCGACTTCAAAGCGTACCTGCCGTTGTTGCGCCGGCGCGCTCATCATCACTGTCCGCTCAATACGGTGTACGAGGCTACTAAGTGGTGTCAAACGCAGCACAAGAGTATCGTTACGCACAGTGGTAGCCTGAACCATATGGGCTTGCGTGATTTGGTTAAGGTGTGTTACAGCAGTGCGCAGTCGCGATGAGGCGATAGCAACATCTGCAATCGCCTCATCAAACGAGTGGATAAGGACATCGTTCTCGGTGAAATGATCCAACTCCAGTGGGTCCCACTGCGCTAGCGTGCCGATTTTCAGTCGTTGTGGTGGATGCTTACTCTTGCGGTAATAGGAATGCCCGGTACGTTGTGTCGCTTCATCGAGGATACGCGCCACCAACGAGGAGGTAGGCCGCTCATCATGAACGGTCGGCGCCGCTAAATTTGACCCCCTTGCATAGAGATTGATGGATACCAAGGCTTCTACCTGACGCAGTCGAGCCTGGGCAATAGTCAATTCCTGTAAAGCCTGTTCAACCTCGTCCTGGGCATTTTTTATTGGAACCTGTAATTCCACAAGTTCCTCGGTGTGGGACACAAGCTGCTCAAAACGACTAGTGTCCACGCGCACAAAGTGGCTCGCAGAGCCACCTCCTATCTCATAGGGGAGGGAGTTGTGTTGGGAATGGTGGGGGCCCTTGTGGTCGCCCGTGGGGAAGGGCGTGACAGTGTTTCTCTGCTGAATAGCGATATTGAGGGCATGGTATTCAGCTTCCAGTTCAGCTAAGGGGTGGGTGCTTTCCTCCCCAAAAGGAATAACGCTGTTGAGCGTCATTTCCAGCGCGTACACGGTCTGTATCAATACATGTAAGCCAACAAAAGGTGCCACCATACCCTGGGCAATCTGTCCAGCTAGCTCTTCCATATAATAGGCAATGTTCGATATAATGGTGCAACCAATGGCACCTGAGGTACCTTTGATCTTGTGGGCAAGGCGTTGCAGAGCAAGGAGAGGAATCGGGTCTACATCCTCCTCTGGCTCAACTTGACGCAAAATCTTCCGTATTGCCGAGATGTCTTCTTCAACTTCGCCGACAAAGATGGCGAACATTTCGTCCCCCGGCAAGATAGGTGTCAAAGCATCGTCGGAGGACATGAGGGATATGGGGGATAGTGCATACGATGATTGAGAAGCATCCCTTGGCAGCGTCTCTTCTTCATTCCCTCTTCCTTCACCGACTGCCATAGTGCTCAGATCCATCGCATCAAAAGCCTGGAGGAGCGCCAGTTCATCAGGAGAGAGCGAGTTTTGATCGAACTCTTCATCCATACCGTGTTGTTGTCCCTATAAGCCGCAACGCATCGGCGAGCATTGGTAGTAGATCTAAAACGAGGGCGTCGTCCAATGCGTTGTCGGGCGTAGCACCGCTGGAGGTTGACTGATCACCCGCCGACAGCTTTTGCCGAATCATTCCTACACCCGGCACAAGCAAGCCCACGGGCAACCCTTCATAATTGGCGACGAGTAATGTGCCATCACGCACAGGCTCAACATCTGCAAAATAGGCATTGAGATCAATCACAGCAATAGCCTCGCTTCGCCAGGCCACAATACCCACCATCCAGCGCGGCACAGCAGGTAATACAGCAAAACGATGAGGCGGCAATACAACATCATAGAGAGATTTCAGAGCGATGAAGCGAGACCCCTGTCCGGGGGACAGGGAATGCAGGCATTCAAGGTACTCTTCGGGATAGACCGCTGTTTTGCTTTGACGTGCTAACTCGCGAGCATATTCCCAAAACGCTTCATCGCTTAATAATGCGAGGTCGTGCAAATGTGAACTATCTAGGGCCGTCATCACGTTAAGGTGGGAACACCCAAGTGTGAGTGTAGCACGGATATCAATTCCTGCGTTCTAAACGGTTTAATCATGTAATCTTTTGCTCCCGCGAGGCGACCTTTGAGACGATCGATGACACCATCACGACTTGTAAGCATGACGATGATGGTAGAAGCAAATTGAGGTTTTGCTTTGAGGCGGCGTGCAAATTCATAGCCATCCATCCTAGGCAAACCAATATCAAGGATAACCAGATCAGGTACGCGCCTGAGACGTTGTTCGGTGATGGCACGTAAAGCCTCAAAACCGTCAGGAAAACTTACGTATTCGAAGCCTTCGCGCTTCAAGCTGGTTTCAATGATCTTACGTACGGTGAGTGAATCGTCAATGATCATAACCAGTTTACTCATATAGTTCCCTCTCTTCTCTCTTCCACACTACTACCTTCCAATCATTGGTGTGTACCTACGTTCCGTTCCATGGGGAAGAATGCGTCTTCCCGGTATACCGCTATCTCCTGCATCCTTTGTAAGTACTGTACCGTTTTTGTTTAGCCTGTAAATAAACAAGCAAAAACCCGGCATATTTTGACCTACTCGGCTGTTAAACCGTCCCAAATAGTTGATCTGTAACAATAGTATCATAGAGATTTTCAAAGTGCAACATTTTGGACATAAAGATAGTATCAAATGTATCAATTGTAGCTCAAATGTTACAAAATCATCCTCGTGGTAATTCCCTTAAGAACTTTTCTAAGGCTTTCGTGCGATATTGGCGCGTGAAGTCAACAATATTGCTGTGTTCACTGTGGGGCAATTTTTGTAATTCGTTTTGCACTAGACTACGCAACAGCAACAAATCTTCGCTCCACGCCACATCCAAGATGATTTCCGGTATATCTTCCTCCGTGCGATGGACATCCAAGCGTTTTAGCCAGAGCGTGAAGAGACGTTCTAACCAACGATGGCGGTCGGTCGGATTCAGCAAAGGAGCAAGTGTCTCATGTTCAGTATCTAAAAGTGCATTGCTACTGGCCTCACTAAGCAAAGTCTCCAGGGTGTACATGGCGGCATCAATCATCTCGTCGTAGATAGGGACCAGATCGGGCTTTACTGCGCGCAGCCTCTGGTCAAACATGAGTGCAAAGAGTTCCAGAGCCCCGTTGGAGTCACCCTGTCCAATAGAGGATATGGCCTCGTCAATCAAACGAGACAGGGTCTCCATCGCTTCCTGTGGCACCGTCTCCAGATCGAGTTGCTGCGTAAATTCTTCGAGACGCTGGCGGTGTGCTAGGGCATCCAACGGAAACTGGGTAGGTTGAGGGTAAGGATGAAAAATGATCTGCTCATCTCCACTAAAGTCCCAATCCTCTGAAACTTCTTCAGCAGAGTCAATCGTATCTTCAGCATCATTGCCGCCCCCCTCGTGTTGCTCCAGGTACAAGGCAACCTCCGCTTCCAAGGCCGGATGCTGTGCAATAAGTTCCTGCACCAGGGAAAACAGGTGCTCTCTGTCAGCTTTCTGTAATAATTGCGCAATTTCTGGCTTCATAATGTATGTTCCTTACCGCTCGACGCCGCTAACTGCAATGGGCAGAGTAAAAGTAAAAGTACTGCCCTGCCCAGGCGTGCTTTCCACAGTGATGCGACCGCCATGTGCTTCCACAACATGACGAACGATGGCAAGCCCAAGTCCGCTTCCACCGCCACCAGGGCCAATAAAACCAGTCTTCGCACGCGCTCGATCAGCTTTATAGAATCGCTCAAAGATACGAGGAAGTTCTTCTGGACGAATACCGATCCCTGTATCGCGTACAAAGAAAGATTGGGTATTGCCTTCTGGCTGTAAACTCGTTCCGATAGTGATCGTGCCACCAGAAGGGGTAAATTTAATGGCGTTATGCAGGAGATTGACAAGAATATGCGCGATCTGTTTCCCATCAGCAGCAACCCGCATGCGCCCGTCGTGTATTTCTGTACGTAAAGAGACGCGGTGCCGTTGAGCCAGGGGTAACATTCGCGCCATGACTTCATGTACTAACTGTTGTGCCACCACCGCTTCAATAACCATTGGTACCTGGCCAGATTCAATTCGTGAAAGCTCTAGCAGTTCTGAAACCAAGGTCGTGAGATGCTGCACTTCGGTCTCGATCTTCTCCAGAAAAACCTGTGCTTTATCGTGGTCAGTCTCAATGGCTTCTTCCAACGTTTCGGCGAGCAAGCGAACGGAAGCTAAGGGGGTGCGTAATTCGTGTGAAACATTGGCGATAAAGTCGCGCCGCACTCGTTCGAGGCGGCGCAATTCACTGCAATCCTCGATGGAAACGACGAAATAGGTGGAGAGTTGTGCTGGCTGGTTCGCCAACCCACCATCACACGGGGAAGCTAGCTCAGCAGGAATATGCTCAAGCGGTGTAACTGAAATGTTCCACGCTGTACCCGTAGCATCTTTGCTATAGCTGCCTTTGCGGGGGGCGCCCGTGCAAACGCTCTCCTGTACTGGTTGTAGCATCGCTTGTTCTGGCAGCCATTGCGCTAACTTTTGACCTTGCAACGAGTCGGTAGTACCCAGCAATGTACTAGCCAATGCATTCCAGTAGTGGATAGTGAAAGTATGATCAATGACGAGCACAGGCCAGAGCATCGTCTCCAACATCTGGCGGAAGAAGCGTTGCAAGTTCAGAGTACTATTTACACTCAACAGGTATCTCCTCGCTCTATCATTTTAGCACTAATCTTCTTCGTTTTTCATGCTGCGATGCCGCTATGCTTTCTCGCCAGAAGAGACATCTCCTTGTGTACCCTCTTGTGGAAAAGGTGAGACGGGTACCTCTGGAATGCGTGTTAACGTTTCCGCGTAATTGGTCTGCACTTGGGGACGTATACGCGCCATCATATAACTATCAATATACCTGCCACCACGGAAGGCGTCAAGGCGTTTCCTCCCTTCAATTTCGAAATCGAACTGCTTATACAGATGAATTGCGACCTCATTGTCTGTAAATACGTCGAGTTCGAGCCGCACGAGGTTCAGCCAGTTATCTACCAGGTCTGTCATAGCCATCATCAGCATACGTCCTATACCTTGACGCTGGTGTTTGTCATGTACCGCCAGGCTGAGGTCCCCAACGTGGCTCTCGCGCCCGCTACCCACGCCGACGTTGATGAGACCCACCGCTTTCCCTTGCACTTCCGCAACGAAAACATGCACGCGTTCATCCTCGATCCAGTGCTGAATAATTTTTTGCCAGGCGTCAGCAGGCGTTGAGGGCAATAGTGTTGTGCCATACAAAACATTGGGCATATGCATTATTTCATGGATGTCGTTAGTATCACTCAGTCGCAGTGAGCGTATAATAAAACGGCTCATAAAGAATACTTCTCCTGCATTACACGATAAAAGGCCACCCAAGTGGTGGCCTTTTAGAAGGCTCCTCGAACAGGACTCGAACCTGTAACCTACCAGTTAACAGCCGGCCGCTCTACCATTGAGCTATCGAGGAATAGAGGTGTTCCCCCGGAACGTTTGCAGTATACTATAAGCGCGAAATTTCGTCAATACCCTTTTTCGCAAAAATTTGCTTTGGCGCAATGTTGAGTTTGAGATACAACGCATTGCCCCCAAACTCAACATTGGTTCTCCTATGCCTTCTACGTAAGCCAGTAGGCTCTGCGTGTCCTGAGAAGCCCCTGCGTTCACGCATGGGGAGTTGTCACACATGTAACAATTCAATGAGCCAGAGCACTACGAGCAAGAAGATGGTCAGGCTGATGAAGGCAATGATGGGGTCTAGCAATGGCGCGCTGATCATACTGCCGCGCAGGCGTAGACGTTGCAGGAGCGTTGGCAGGACCAGTCCACACAACGTTGCGACCAGCAAAGAAAAGCCAAAACCAAGGCCAATTGCCACGCTCAACATGACGGAATGGAAGAGTAACCCCGTTAAAAGTCCAACGACTATACTCGCCAGTAAGCCCCCTACCGTACCGAGCCGCAGTTCTCGAAAGAGGCCGCGCCAGAAATCATTGCCACCTGTAGAACGGAGTTGCCAACCTGCAACGCCGAGTGACTGTGACCCGACGCTACCACTGGTCAGCATGAGCATAGGGATCAGGCAGATGACACCATTGAGGGCAAGAGGAGAATGCAAGCCAGCCAGCAGCCCCGATGCTTGCACGTGTAAAACACTAGACGAAATGATGGTGCCAATAAACTGGTACAATACCAGTGCCAAGGCAAAACCCGCTACCACATTCACAGAGAGCCATGAAACACGGCTTATCGTTGCCCGCAAGGAAAAATGCTCTTCTTCCTCGAATTCCTCAACACTAGCTCCCGTGATTTCAGAAAAGTCTTCCGCCTGCTCTTCATGAAGTACGTCGATCACGTCATCTACGGTGACAAGGCCGACCAGATGATTCTCGCTGTCTACGACTGGTACACCCAGCAGGTCATACTTGGCAATAACCTGGGCCACCTTCTCCTGATCAGTATCGATCGTGACTTTGATCACGTCGCTATCCATCAAGTCTTCCAACCGTGTTTGGGGATCGGCTACCACTAATTCACGCAACGAGACAACACCAGCCAGGCGCTGATTAGCGTCCACAATATAGAGGTAATAAATCATCTCAAGGTGTTTGGAATGGAGGCGCAGGTAAGCTAAGGCATCCTCAGCCGTCAACTCTTGCGAAAGCGACAATACCTCCGACGTCATCAGACCGCCCGCCGTCTCTGCTCCATAGCGCAGCAGGTCGCGAATGGACTGCGCGTCGCTGGTCGGCATCAAACTGAGCAAGCGTTCAGCCTCGTGTGCTGGCAAATCTGCTAGGATATCAGCGGCATCATCAGGAGCTAGGGCCTCCAAAAGAGCAGAGGCGCGTTCAGGATCAAGCTCACTCAATATTTCATATTGCAATGGCGATTCAACTTCGTTGAAGGCTTCCGCTGCTGTCTCGGTATCCAGACGATCCAGCATGGCTCCCGCGTCCTCTACGTCAAGCTGTTCCAGGATGTCCGCGATATCCGCCGGGCGCAGTTCCGCTATTTTTGTATGGCTGACATTGAGTTGCACCTGTGGCACAACGCCGCTCATTCCAGCCCCGGCACCCGCGAAAGCTGGCATCAACTGTCCTGTAGCAGAACCAGTACGCACCACTTGAATCGGTTCTACATAATTCCAGGTAATGGTGCGCTCCGCCAAATGAAATGGCAGCACATGGGCCAATTGTTCCACCGGAGCTAGGATACCCAGGCGACGCAACAAACCACTCGCGCTAATATCCACACCGACCAGGCGCACTGTCTTCTTAATTTGCGCCAATTTTAAATCATTCACTTTCACCACGCGAAACCCCTGTGTATCCACGATTTGCTTATCCAGGATATCGCGTCTCAATAATAGCTCATCTGATAGAGGAGCATAGCTTTGAATTTGTGCTTGCTTGACTAATAAATGTATCTTCGGCTCTTCCAGACTATCGACGACCGACCAAGGAATAATGATTTCGGTCTTGCCGTTGCCCAGCGGTGTATGTACGACTAACGCGGTGACAACGGGAAAGGTCTCATGTAGAGTGACGCAGACATCGCGCAACGCGCCAATGCGGCGTCCTTCAATATCATAAATGCTCTGGCGGAGCAATGTGCTGAAAAAAATCATTGGAATCACCACCTTCTTTGAGTAATAGAATCCATTAGCTTATCCACATGTGTTGGGGATAAAGTGGATAACCTTTCTCCTGCGTAACATCAGTTACAGGAAATTTGCACATAACGCATTGAAGCAGTTCTGACGTACAGAAACTGACAATGTATGTGAATTTCAAGCAGGGAATAGGGCCAAAGCCCTCATGGGTAGAGTATCCTAAACGAATACCCTCCAGGACTCACTGGCAAGGTGGGAAAGTGCTTACCCGGCATCGCTTTCAACATTGGGGAAATGTGATAGAATGCGTGACCATCAGGCAAACATGGCGGTGATGAAGAATTACCTCAGAGGAAGCAATAAACGATACATCTGCTTACCAATTACCATCATACCCAATGGTGAGAAGAACCATCCCGAAAGCAGGCATGCAAAAAGCACAGGCCTACTATGACTAGGGCCAGCGTCCATAGTTCCCTCACCTCCTTTGCCCGCCAGTTGCACGTGTACCAGTGGCGGCGTTCTTTGTAGAACGCGGCAAACCTCTTCTGGTGCGCCATCACAACCGTGGGTATGACAAAAAGAATTTCTATGTAAAGTATAACACGCTATCTCCACTTTGGGCAAGAGAGGATGTGTACACAGTACCAATTGCATTGGTGGATACGTTATTCTTACATAACAGGTGCTGTAAAAGAAAATCCTCTATGCTATTCGTCTCCCGGCTTCTTCTCGTTGCGAATGGTGGCAAGCACGGAAATTAACTCTTGCCTTCTGAAAGGTTTACGGAGGATGGGTACGCTAGGAAAAAGTGTTTGCACTTCATCAAGAATGTTCTGGCTTGCGCCTGAAATCACCATGAGGGGAAAATACGCCAATGGAGAGTCGGTAGCCCGCAGCGAGCGCAGCACATCTAATCCGGAGAGGCGACCTGGAAGCATCAGGTCAATAATCGCGAGGTCATAGGGCAATACCGCATTTTGACGACACATAGCCCAAATGGAAGCGATAAAGGAAGAGGCGTCTCCTTGAGCAAAGACGTGATGACCTTCAAACTGTAAGAGCGTCTGTATGTATTCAAAGTTGGCAGGATTGTCTTCAAGAAGGGCTATGTTCATAGATCCACCTCGGTGATTCAAATAAGTCTTGAACCAACAAGGTAATACGGGTGTGGTAGTACGATAGATTACATAGCCCGTTAATTTCTCTACTGTCTCGAGCGAAGCACAAAAGCTCTAAAGAGCAGGGCAATGGCGCCAAGCAGCAATGCCGCAAGCATCTCAATAGGCCCACGCGTAGTGCTCGTTGCGCCGAAGAAGAGGATAACACTAAGTAATGCTACTCCTAAAATGGCACAGATAACAATCAGTGAGCGCGTTTGCTGTAAGTACTTGTTCATGCGGTTATCCCTACTTTCGTTTGGGAGATTTGAAGTGTTTGTTTTCTGTAGTATACACCATAAGATGTGTAGTTTTTCAACAGGAAAGCGGAGTTGCATTGCTGCAACCCCGCTTTCTTTGCGAATGAGTAAGCCAGCAAGTACCAGCCTACACAGTGAGTTCACCGACGAATGTACCCCAATTTGCCAGAGAGGTACGTGGGAGGTTCGGGATATACTCATCCGCGAACCAGATGTTGTTGCCATCAGCAACGGCTGCGGAGTAGTCACCCCAGCGTGCAACGCCTGCACCACCATAAGCAACATAACCACTGAAGCCATCTTCTGGCAATGCGCCAGCACCAGCAACATGAATGCTTCCCGACGTTCCCTTCGCACTAATTGTAATGTAAGCGGAGCTTGGGAAGTAGTTCGGCCCTGCAAGGGTAAAGGAGATAACGCCCTTACCCGCGGTTGTGACGCCGATAGACGGGAACAATACGTTATTACCGAGAACCGAGACATAGCCCTGTTTCGCCATTGAAGCCTGAACTTGACCACCAGCAACCGATGGACGAACGAGGAAGTAGGCTATGCCAACGCGTGCCGAGGTGTTTGGTGATTGAACGATGGTGTTCACACCAGACCAGAGCAGACCATTCGCGTAGACAACCTGATTCATACGATCATCATTACTGTTGAGTGTTTCAAGTGGCTCACCTAGAGCTTGTCCGAGCGGACGAGGACCGGCTTTCTGTGTAGCAGCAGGTGGCTGACCGTAGGTCTCACTACGTATCACGGTAGCCGTCAAGTTCACAGAAGGTGTCGCGTTTGCGAGTGAGGCTGTACCAGTGATGGCCCAGGTGGCAACGCGATTGTCAAGTGTTGCGTTGAAATCGAGGGCACTCAAGAAGTATTCAGTGCCGCCGTTAGGCTCGTGGGTTGTAGCCTTGGGAGATGTCGCAGGCTGAACTGAATAGGAGAGGCCACCGAAAGGAACGAGAGCCTGTGATGCATCAAAGTGGACGAGTGCCGGTACTCGACCGCCAGTTGCAGCAGCCTCCAGACCCTGTTTGGAGATGGCATAAATCTGTGCGCCATTGAAGCCTGCAGCAACAATTGGGAACTCGTTGGTAGTAACATAGAAGCCATTGGCGTCGGCACCAATTAATGGTTGATCACCGAAGCACGGGCAACCCGCTCCACTGGCGCTGCCAGTCGTGGTATTAATGGAGAAAATTCTGAACAAGCCAGTTGGATCGCTGCTCTGGCTGACTGCAAACATAACACTGGAATGTGTACCGAATGCACCTGTCGTGCGATTAGTATCGATCTCAAGGATGCTGGTGAACCAGCGTTGTGTTGCCTGATCATAGTAGCACTTTGGATCCGAAACGAAAGGACCGAAGCTCGGCGGAGTGGTACGAGTGATGTCAGGAGCGAGACCATAAAACTGGCTGACGGTTGAGAATCTGGCGATCGTATGACCACTAGCCGTACTATAGACAGCCACAGCATCGTTAACTTGTTCCATGACGAAGCCATTGCCAGCGCAAAGCCCTTGATCAGGAGGCTCAAGGCTGAACTGATTGCCATTGTTGGCAAGACGCTGCTCAGTGTGGGTCAAGCCAGGAAAACCACTGAAAGAGGTATTCGAGTTTGTGACAGCCGTGTTCGCTGGATTCGGTGCAATTGTTGGAAGCCCGCCTTGGTGCGGTCCCACAGGCACTTGACTTGAATTATCAGCAGGCGTCCGTTGAATTTCGTTTGCTCCACCCTGTGGAGCACTCTGGGCAGATACAGTTGACTGGAGCTGTGTCGTACCAAGCATATTCAACTGCATCATAGTAGGTTGAATACCAGTTGATGCCGCATAGGCGGGTTGGCTGCTGCGCAGGACTCCGCTCATCAACATGCCACCAATAATGGCAAGGAGAGCAAGAGCAATGCTCATCATCGAGGGTTTGAAGAAGCGCATGGAGAGTCGGCCTCACTTTCAGATAACGATACTACATACGTCTGACAGAGGTACTTTGTCTTTCTTGGACCATCCAATTGGCGTTAGATGGGCCAAATAAACAAAGGAGACGGTATTTATATTATCGAATAAATCAATGCTATATGGAAAGAGGAAATTGGTTGCAATCTGGTTAAGATTCGGTTATTTCCATTAATATATCGAAAGATCACAAGGACCTTTTAATCTTTTTTCTTGACGCCTTTCTTATGCTCTTCATCGGCTTGCGATACGACATGGTGCGGGATTGCCAGAGCCTGGGAAACCATGGATAAAAGGTCATCAAGCCTGAATGGTTTGTATAAAACGAGCACGCCTTGCGCTATCAAATACCCTTCCGTTTCGCGCACTTCGCGTATGGCCGCCGTACAGACAATGAGAGGTAGCGACTCCGTCGCGCGGTTCATTCTTAGCATTTGTACCATTTGCCAACCTGCTTTTTGATCGCCGAACATTACATCTAAAATGATGAGGTCCGCGTGAACCTGTTCAATCTCGCTCACGTTCTGATACGGGATAGAGGATAACATTACTTCGTAGCCTTCTTCTTCCAGGATGCTACGAAAAAGTTCGAGAATTGCCTGTGTATCGTTAATTACCAGGATACGTGTAGCCATGGTTACTTCTTTCTCTCAAGAGTATTGCGCCTTCGCTTTTGGATGCCACGGATTGTATTTCTATATGACGTTGTGTGTGGCATCGTTGGCTTGTTGTTGCGAGGCAGTTGTTGGTTCAAGATTGACAACGATGGGCTCTTGCGAATTGCGCACTATCACCCATTGCGTCACTGTATCGGGCGATGGGTTGATCTCCTGGTGCGGCACAAAAGGCGGCACATAGATAAAATCGCCTGGTTCAACCTCTTGCTCAAACTGCATCGCATCGCCCCAACGCATTTTGCCGTGACCTGACACGACATAGATAATGGTCTCAATCTCCCCGTGGTGATGGATACCACTGGCCGTCGCTGGTGCCACTACCGTTATCCCGCCCCAGATGCCCTTCGAGCCAGCTAGCTCTTTTGAGATTGCCGCCATTCTCTGCATACCGGGGGTTTGCGGTGTATTGGCGTCAAATTGCTGCGGTTTGATAATTCGCACACCACCTTGCGCCAAAGAGGTTGATTGGTCTGGTACGTTATTATCCATGGCTTTTTCCTTTTCCTAATGCATTAGGATAATGCATACATGACGACATAGATGACGCTGGCTTATTTCCGTGCCAATGATACCACCTCGATCACGATAGCTGCAATGAAGATGATGAGGGCCGTGATGATATTCCAGCTATGCAACGAGCGCAATAAGAGGTTGAGGACAATACATAGTGACAATAATATGCTTTGGCGCAAGGCGTGGCGCATGGTTGCCCGGTAGAGGCGCGAGGAGAGGAAACGCAAGTTAATAAAGTAGGCAATGGGGGTGAAGCTACAGCCCAGAGCC
>JBBQXY010000045.1:0-34662 GCA_038209195.1 Ktedonobacterales bacterium
GTGGTCACTGTCGAGGACAGTGACCACCAGCTTGCGCCTCATTGTGTTCTGTTCTGTTCGCTCTACTGAATCTGGCGTATAATCGTTGGCAAGAAGTCTTGTGAAAGGAGGGGTTCATGAACCATCTCACTTTTAGCCGTACGGAACGTGGGCTGGCGTTGATTGCGGGAATATTAAATCTGCTGGTAGGGTTGGCTTTTTTCTTTCTACCGGAACTCAATCTACCTGTATGGCCTACATCCATTCCAACGCTGATGGATAGATTTATCGGCGCGATCATTATTGGAAATGGTGTGGGCGCAATCTACCTGGCAACGGAAAAAGAATGGGCGCGCGTGCGTCCATTGGCTATTGTAGCGGCTGTGTATGGGACGCTTGTCGCGCTGGCTTTGCTCTATCACTTGTTGGAGCTCCATGCCACCGCTGTTTTTTGGTTGTATTTCTTATTTGATGTCCCATTCTTGATTGTTTTTTACGGTCTCTTTATTTATCACGATATTGCGCCTCGTATGAGGCGCGGCGGTAAAATTACGTGAAGTGGCGGGGATTGCTCTCGCCTGTTTTCTTGGAGTAACTGTGCAAGCACCATTCGCTGATCCGCTTTCAGGGCTAGATATCCTGAACCAGGCGTTACCTCTCGTCGGTCGCGAGACTGAAATGCAAATGATGCGCTATTTGCTGAATACTGTTGCGCTTAATCTGCCAACGGGGCCGCGATCAATGACGATCAGTGGTGAGATAGGGGTGGGCAAGTCGCGCTTACTGGCAGAAATGTACGGTGAAGCACGACAGCTCGGCTTTCGCATTCTGGAAGGACGCACCTACGAGTCGGGCAGTATGTTTCCTTTCCTACCTTTTATTGAAGCACTGCGACCCGTGTTGCGTTCTTCACCTCCAGAGCAACTGCGACATTATTTAGGGCTTGATGCTATAGCTACAAGCAATGAGGGCAACGGGTACAGTGTTGATGAGCGCGATAGCAATGGACAGAGCACTGATGGGGCTGAGTCAGAGATAATTGCGTTGGTTGGCATACCACTGATTGCCGCGTTAGCACGCCTTTTCCCCGAACTGCCCAAGATGGCTGGTGTAAGGATACTACCGGAAGTGCTCTCGCCCGACCAGGAGAAATTCCGTTTGCTCGATGCGGTTGCCACTCTATTAGAACGCATTGCCGAAGATCAACCTGTCTTGCTGGGCATTGATAATCTGCAATGGGCGGATAGTGCCAGCTTAGAACTGACGATGTATCTGACCGTCCGACTGCATAGTAGCCGCGTGGCCCTGGTTGGTGCGACACGACCGCCCAACACTCAAAGCACACAGGCAGAAAACAGCGACCGTGTCGTTACTGTTAAGGCTAGTATGACAGCAGCGAAAATATTGGGCGACCTGATGCGCCAGGGTTTGCTGATGCTGTTACCACTGTCTCCGCTGGCTAGGGAAGCCAGCGTGCAGCACATCCACACGCTCCTGCCGGGTACATTGCCTGAGAGCATAGAGCAAAGTTTGCTGAATCGTGCCGAAGGGAATCCTTTCTTCCTGGAAGAATTAGTGCGCATGTTGACGCTCAAACACCAGCTTGTACAGCATGGGAAAAGCTGGCTGGCCACAAAAAATACTGGTACGGAACTACCCAGCAGTATCACGCTAGCGGTGGGTCAACGGCTGGAAGGATTGAGTTCTGCCTGTCGGGAAACATTGCGTGTTGCCGCTCACTTTGGCAGAACATTTCCCTTGGACGCCTTACTGCATGTGCTGGCAGCAGCCGGGGAAGGATACGATGGCTTGGCAGCGATTGAGGAAGCTACGCAAGCTGCCGTTATTGTGCTTGCTCCCGCAGATGAAACGAAGAGGAATGGGCTGGATGACGATTGGTTGGATGCTGCCAACGATGGTATTGCTAACGTGCAAGTAGCACCTGCACTTTACATGTTTTGCCAGGGAATCGTGCAAGAGGTTCTGCACGCGGAAATACCAACGCATAAAACAGGTGCGCTGCATAGCGCGATTGGTAGCGCGCTGGAAGAAACCTATGGACAGGAGGCACCGGCACACGCGGCGGAACTGGCACGCCATTATACGCTAGGTGGGAACAAAGCAGCGTCACTGCGTTGGAGTTTACTGGCGGGTGAAAATGCGGTGCGCCAGCAAGCCCATCGAGAGGCTATTGGTCACTTTCGTACCGTGGTGCGACTACTTGAGGCTAGTGAGGCTAGTGAGGCTAGTGAGACTACACCCAATATCCCTTCGCTGGCACAGCTTTCTATTACTATCGGCGAACTGTGGTTTAAGCTGGGAGAGTTGGAATTAGCAGCCAGTGCGTTCCAGAAGGCGTTAGAACGATTACAGAGCGTGGGACAAAACGGTGCTAAGATAGAGGCAGCAGTGCCATTGCAGTTGGCGCAGGCCAATCGGCTGATCGCTGATGTTTACCGTATGCAAGCAAAATACGATCAAGCGCTGGCACATCTGCAAGCGGCGCGGGCAGCACTCGATACGGAAGCATCGGAGGGAGCAGTAGTATTAGAGGAGCAGGGTATTCATGGAAAGGCGGGTGAGGTACCGTGGTTTGCTGGACGCAGCTTTTCCAATGACGGCAAGGCATTAACGCTCGAACGGGTAAGTACGGCAGAACGTATCTTACTGTTGCAAGCCATGGCAACGCTGAATATTTTGCTGTATCGTACGCAAGAGGCAGAAACTGCACTATGGCAATCGCACCAATTAGCGGTGCAGAGTGGCGATAGGGGGAGCCAGGCTTTCGCGATCCATCTGATCGGGTGGTTGCGCGGTTGGGGGGTGCATATACACGAGGCTATTCGGCTCCAGGAGCAGGCGCACGCGCTCTATATAGCTATCGGCGACCCTTTCCGCGCCGCGCTAGGTGAGCAAGGGCTGGGCATCATTTACCAGGCATTAGGAGAGATGGAGCGAGCGCACCAGTATACTACAAGGGGCTTTGAACGAGCGCGGCGTTATGGCGTGCGTTATGTTTATGGGCTGCTGCACCTGAATTTTGGTATCCTCGCGTTGGCGCAAGGCGATTGGGCCAAAAGCGAGTATCACTTACAGGAGGCGCTACAAGAGGCGAAATTCACCAATAATATACGGCTCAAACCCCTGGTGATGCTGGCGCAGGCTGCGCTACTCTTCCGGCGAGGGCGTTGGCAGGAAGCGGAACACTATTTTCAGTCTGGTAACGAAGCGGCTGTCAATACGGAATGGTATCCAGGGGCTTTAGCGTTATACGGTCACTTTCTGGCTGTGACGGGACGACGTGCTGCTGCCCGTACACAGTTAGACAAAGCGGCTGATTATCCTGAATCGCCCGGCTTTGGCGGTGATTTCTACATCCCATTCATAGCCGAGGGCTATTTGCATCTCGATGCAGATGAGCGTGCTGCTACCTATATTGAACGTATTCGTGACTTGCGCGGTTTTATGTACTATGGCCTCTCCGTTGATCGTGTGCTGGGGGTGGTTGCAACGCGTGCTGGCGACTGGCAAATGGCGGAACAAGCCTTTGAAGATGGTCTGGCTCTCTGCCGCCGCGCCAATAATCAGCCAGAGGAGGGCATGATCCTGTACGAACAGGCGCGGGCAGCTTTGATGCAGCATGGCACGCGAACGCAAACCGTGCGCCGTGTCGATGAGCTATGCCAGCAGGCGCGTACACTGTTTTTACAGTACGGCATGCAGCGTTCCGTTGATCTGGTGGACACGTTGCAAGAGGGCATTCGACAACTGGAACAGCGCGAAGATGCGCTGGACAAACAGCAGATAAAATCTGCGCCAGGTATCCGTACACCTATGCAAGAACGTGGTGCTGTATTCTCGGAATATCAGCTTGACCTCAGTTTGACGAAACGGGAATTGGAGGTGTTGCGACTAGTGGCGGAAGGGCATACAGATCGAGAGGTGGCTGAAACGTTGATTATCAGTCCGCGCACAGTCAATCGCCACCTGAGCAATATTTTTGTCAAGATAGATGTGCCGGGTCGGGCTGCTGCCGTGGCGTATGCTATCCGGCAAGGGCTGGTGTAAGAGCTAGTGAGATAGACAAAAAACTTTACAAAATCCTTACAAATCATTCATCAGTCTCTTATAATCACTGGTTATAGTTATGTATAGCACTGTTCTACTCAAGAAGGGTGTAATATTAGAAGTAACAATAACCATTGATATATACATTGGAGATGATTTATCATGTTAGAGCCTGAGGCAGGTAACCCTTATACGCAACCAACAATACCGTATCAAGCAGATGGGCGATATAGTAATCCTTCGTTTTATCAACAACAGCCATATGCACCCCCTGCGAATTCATATCAACGTGTTGCGCAAGCTGCTAAGCCAGGCACACCACGTATGCCCAAAGCGGAAGCTCTGGCATTGGTGGAGCAGTTCAAGGTATGGTTAGTAGCAGGTTCCATCGTGACTTTTGGCGTGCTAACAGCCCTGGTTGCCGGACATATGGTTGGGTCTACAGCCAACGCAAATTCGTCAAATAACCAGACATTGTCTGCAACTAACCCATCCAATACGTCGCCATCTTCTAACGGAGGCTTTTTCCCGCAGCAGCAAGGGGGAAATAACTTTGGAAATGGGGGGGTCTCGCAACAACCTGTATCCGGCTCCCACACCTCCTGATGCGCTGCATGTTCCACAATGGCATGGCGGGAAGCTATGGCGCAGGAGAATAAAAAGCGCAATGCAATGAAAAGAATGAGAGATATACAGGTATGAGCATTTGGCAAACGGTGACATGGGATGTTGCGCGAGCAGGTGGTTTCACGGCTTTTGGTCTGCTGACATTGTCGGTAGCAGCCGGACTGATGCTCTCGTTACAGATACAGTCGCCGAGTTGGCCACGCATCATTAATAGCGAACTCCATAACTTTCTCATCCCAAGTCGCTCTGGTTGCGAACTCAGGTCAACTACTGTATAGCGGCCCTTTGACCAACATCTCCGGGGATAGACGCCTGTATATGACGGCCACGCTTAGCGGAATTGGCACAAATAGTGGCGGCCAGATACAGGTGCTGATTACAGTACGACTTGCTGCAAGCGGACAGGTTACGGGAACCATAGCGACGGGCCAAGCAATTCCTGCTGGAAGTGGCCAATCAGTTTAAGACGTTGCAGACTTACTGAACCACTGATACGTCTTCTTTTTTCCTTGTGAATATCTTTGGGATACATCCCTTTGCTCTCGGACGATTGAGATTCACTAAGTGGTATACTGGACAGTGGAGCATTGAGGTGAAACAATTTTAGGGTAAGGTGATGAGAAAGGCGTAGTGGGTGAATTATTTGAACGCAAGAAGAAAACGTGATTCCCAGGCTTCCTCGCTGATGCATGAAAAACCACTACGACACATTTTGAGAATAGTGCTAATAATCCTTCTAACTTTGATTGTGCTGGGGGCGGCGGTGATTGGTGGTATAGGTGTGTATTTCTCAAATGCCATCCTTCAGGTTATCTATTATAACCCAGTTTATAATCTTGCCGTGACTGCTGTGAGTGGGAAGACAGTGACACTGCAACGCACTTATGATTCGCAGGCTCCTGGAGAGTTTGAAATCGAGTGGCCCGCTGGGGAGGCGATTGTTGGCCCAATTCTCTCCTCTGATGCCAGCACCGTCACACGCCAGCTTATTCAAACGACCGAACCTCTCTCGCGTGGCCTATTAACATTCTGGACAAGGAGAGTCTATTCCGGTTCGCTCAAAGACAGCCTGGGGCTGAAAATCAACGATGTACAGGTCCCTGATCCTCTAGGGGCAATGCCAGCTTGGTACGTGGCAGGCAAACTCACGACCTGGGCTATCCTGGTACATGGTCGAGGAGTGACACGAGAAGAAGGGCTGCGTGTCTTTCAGCCGCTGGCTCATCTCGGCTTGCCGCTGCTGGCCATTTCCTATCGCAATGATATTGGTTCCCCGGCTAGCCCGGACGGATTCGATCATCTCGGCGATACCGAATGGCAGGACCTTGAGGCGGGCGTCAAGTATGCGGTGTCGCATGGGGCACAACACCTGGTCCTCTACGGCTGGTCGCAAGGTGGGGCAGTTGTCGAGGCTTTCCAGCATCGCTCCTCCTACGCCAAATACGTCCAGGCCCTTGTGCTTGATGCACCAATCCTCGATCTGCCAGCAACAATCGCCTTTCAGGCCCAGCGACAATCGGTGCCACAATTCATCGCCACTGTTGCCGAAAGTATCGCTACCATCCGCAGCGGCATCAATTTTGGTGCACTTGACCAGCTCCATCTGCCACAGAAAGACATTCCGGTCTTACTCTATCATGGCACGAATGATACGACGACGCCGATTGCAGTAAGTGATGAATTTGCGCATGCACACCCTGATTTTGTGACCTATGAACGCGTTTCCAATACGGAACATACCGAGGCCTGGAATACTGATCCACAGGTATATGATGGTGAACTGACCTCGTATCTGACGCGGGTGTTGCATTTGTGAGCTTATTGAATAAAAGAGATAGCGGAAACATGTATTTTACCTGGTGGGAACGACTACACTGGCCCGAATATGGCGCAGAATTTCTTGGTACCGCCTTTCTCGTGTTGTTTGGACTTAGCGCAGTCGTCTTCGACTTTGGCAAAGGACTTCCTCTCAGGACCCTCGTACCCGATGCAAGTCTGCGTCGACTGATCACTGGATTGCTCTTTGCCGGAAGTGGATCGCTGGTTGCTATTTCACCGTTTGGGAAACTGAGTGGTGCTCATATTAATCCCTCAGTTTCTCTGTCTTTTTGGGCGCAGGGAAAGATGCACCATCTCGACATCATCGGCTATATCGGGGGTCAGTTTCTTGGAGCCATCTTTGGTGAGGCTCTCCTGGTACTGATCTGGGGAAGTACGCACAAAGCGTTACCGATGGGATGACGCTACCGGGTGCCGGGTTTCCTCTGTGGCTGGTCTTTCTCGCCGAAATGACATTAACCTTGGTGCTGGTGCTCACAATTTTCATCTGTGTGAGCAACAAGCGTTTCATGCGCTGGACCCCGCTTGTCAACTGGCTGCTTGTGGCAACGATGGTCTGGTTGGAAGCACCTATTTCCGGCACCAGTCTCAACCCCGCGCGCAGCTTTGCCCCGGCACTCTTCGCCGGAATATGGACACAGCAATGGCTTTACTGTGTAGCCCCACCACTGGGAGCGCTGCTCGCCGTCGGCCTCTATCGCCTCATTGTCCGTGGGGAACACGATGTTATGACCGGAAAACTCTTTCATGCACCACGCTACCGCAGCATCTTCAAAAACGTGAGCGAACCGTACAAACACAAAAAGATAGAATAAGCACAGTTGGGAAAACCCCGTCCTTCAAAGGACGGGGTTTTCCCAACTGTGCTTATTAATAACGGATTTGCGAATGCGGACTTACGGGCAGCGTTAGCAATAGTTTTTAGAGTGGATCGCGCCCGAAGAGCGGCTCTACCATGGGGCGCATACGGATCTCTGAGATGCGTGCGCGCGCTGGCTGGGTGGCGATGAGCAGAGCGGCGGCGGCGACATCCTGGGCCTCTAGCATACCTGAGGCGGCCACACCATCCTCTGTTCGTCCCGTCCCGATGGCGAATTCCGTCTTCACACCACCGGGACATACCACGCCGACTTTGATGCCATGGGGACGTAACTCACGATCAAGAGCCTGCGTGAAACCAACCTGTGCAAATTTGGTCGCGCAATAGACTGCCTCACCCGCAAAGCCCATAACGCCAGCCATGGACGCGATCGTAATGATGGCACCATTGCCCTGTTCCAGTAAAACAGGAACGGCATGACGGGTGAACAGGAAAGTGCTGCGCATATTGGTATCCATCATCGCGTCATAATCGTCGGCGCTTGTCCCAATGAGGTCTGCATAGCGACCAATGCCGGCATTATTGACGAGGATGTCCAGTTTGCCCAGTTGTTGGAGTGTCGTCTGTACAGCACGACTGGCGGTCTCCTCTTCACGTACGTCGCCAACGACCATCACGCACCGCCTCCCACGCAACTGCGCCTCGTCAACTAGTTCCTGTAACCGTTCTGGACGACGGGCCACAACAGCGAGATCCGCGCCCTCATCGAGGAATGCATGTGCGATCGCCCAACCAATACCTGAACTGGCACCCGTGATCAATGCCACCTGCCCTGTCAGTTTTCCTTCTGTCGAAGTTGCCATATGTTTTTCCCTTTCAAGCCCGAAACGGGCCTCTTTACGTACTCAACCTTGTTTTATTTACTCAAAAAATAGAGGATATTCCTTCAGCTTTTTCTAATGAGATAGATTGACTTTAGATGCTCTGCTACTTAAAGTATTCAAGGGATATCTGTGCGCTCTCAAGCGAAGGAATTTGTGGATGATCGTGTTCTACAATACCCCATAAGCCGCGGGCTTGCGCAAAGGCACAGATTTCCTGCATGTTGAGTATGCCTTTGCCAACTTCAGCCATCGAACGATCAGCAGCCATATCTTTGAGGTGAATGAGAACCACGCGGTCCGCGAGTTTTTGAAGATACGAAACAGGGTCGACACCAGCGTAAGCGGCCCAATAGACATCTAGCTCGATCTTTACGAGAGCGGGATCGGTGGCTTGCAGCAAGTAATCCAGGAGGTAGACGCCATCTTCGCTCGCGAATTCAAAATCATGGTTATGATAAGCAAAGGTAATGCCATGTTCCTGGCATTGCCGTCCTATGGCATTCAGGCGCGGAGCTAGAACTTTGACCCCCTCCTGCATACGCCACTCTTTGGGTAAAGAAGGGAGCACAATGAACGTGCAGCCGATATCCTGGCAATATTGTAGCGATGCACTCAGTTGTGGGCCATCTAACGCAGCTAAGCTAAGATGAGTACTGGTGGCAATCAGACCTGTCTCTGCAAGAAGGGCTGACATTTCAGATGAAGTCAGATTCCCATAGCCGGCGAACTCCACACCAGCGTAGCCGATTTGTGCCACGCGTTGTAACGTTCCAGCGAAATCATGCTTTGTCTCTTCGCGTACGGTATACAACGCGAGAGCTACTCGTAGATCGTTCATGTTGTTCTCTCCATTTCAATCGCAGCAGTGGTATTTCTTCACCATGCACTATAACACATATATCGAATGGTCGCTCGTTGTGCCATAATGTAGCTAGTAACTGATTGCGTGACATGTATAGAAGGGAGTTTTTGGCATGAGTATGAATAATAAAACCTCCATTGGCATCATTGGGTGTGGGAATATCAGCTCCATTTATTTGCAAGCACCTCGTCTCTTTGATAATTTGCAGGTAGTCGCTTGTGCTGATATCGATTTGGCGCGAGCGATCAGCCAGGCAAAACAGTTCGGCATTCCTAAAGCATGTACGGTCGAGGAACTACTAGCTGATCCAGCCATCGAGATTGTCATTAACCTCACGATACCCAATGCGCATGCAGAAGTCGCCTTACAAGCGATTGCGGCAGGTAAAGCTGTCTACAGTGAAAAACCGTTGGCGACCCTGCGAACCGATGGCAAAGCCATCCTCGAAGCCGCACAGGCTAAACAAGTGCGCATTGGCAATGCTCCCGATACATTTCTTGGTGGAGGTTTTCAAACTTGCATCAAGTTGATCAATGATGGGCAGATTGGAACGCCTGTTGCCGCGACAGCGTTCAGACTGAACCATGGGATGGAACATTGGCATCCAGACCCATATTTCTTTTATCAACCCGGTGCCGGACCCATGTTTGATGTAGGCCCGTATTATCTCACCGCGCTTATTGCGATGATGGGGCCAATTCGGCGTGTGACCGCCTCGATGCAGACGACCTATGCCGAACGTACCGTGACCAGCGAGCCGAAGTTTGGGACGAAGATTCCGGTTACGACACCGACACACATCGCTGGGATAATGGAATTCGCCAGCGGTGCCGTTGGCACCATTCTGACGAGTTTCGATGTCTGGCATCAACGCTTGCCCTTCATCGAAATCTATGGCACGGAAGGCACCTTGAGTACTCCCGACCCCAATCGTTTCGATGGCCCAGTCTATATTCGCAAAGCAAAAGACGAGAACTGGCACGAAGTGCCTCTCACCCATGGCTATACCAGCAACGCGCGTGGCATTGGTATCGCCGATATGGCTCATGCTATGCGCTTCGGCGGGTCACATCGCGCGAATGGAGAAATGGCCTACCACGTTCTCGATATCATAGAGTCATTCATGCAGTCCGCTACAGAGGGAAGGCATATCACACTTACCAGTACATGTACCCGACCCGAACCGTTGGAGCCAGGTACACAAATGTGGCAAGAGGAACAAAGCGAGTAAGTGTGAGTGAGTGAAAGAGGATATCTTCAATCACTCTAGCTCTTGCCCAAGACTTCATGCACAGCACTTCAAGGAAAAGATCATCCGTTCATCAGCGATGACAATGCCAATTTGCTTGTACCCCTTCCATACGCCATCTTCATAGGTAAAATCTAAAGGCTTTTCCGCTATCAGACCGCCAGAGGCTTCAGCAATTTTTCGCTCTACATGATAAAGCTGTCCTTTCGGACGTAGACTCAATGGAAGACTTGCGATCTCAGAGAGAAATTGCTGCGCCTCGTCTTCGTACTCGTATTCCGGTTTTTCCATGCTGAATTCCTTTAGAGTCTGACAAATCCTCAAACATCCTTCCGCCCTAGTCAGGGATAAACTAAACGCATCAAAACTCTTCTTCTTTTGCAAAGAGTAGGGCACTGATATCACATTTTCATCGCGTACTTTTAATTTCACATCACAAATTCATCACATAAATATTCAAAAAGGAACGAAACATGCAAACCGCACTTTTCTGCTGTGGGGAGAAGTTTTAAGGTTCTTTGTGATGTGAATGTGAAATGCGGTACGCATGTTGTGATCGCTTTGTGAAGCCGGGGGAGTAGGCTGGAACCAGATAATGGAGCATTATAGGGAAACTTGATAATGGAAATAGATAATGGAGCATTTTATAGGCAAGCTCTATTGGATGAGCAATATGGAAAGGAGATTAAAATGGAGCATTCTTCCGCGGATTCTTGGAAAGTCTCGGAGCGAGCTTTTCCGGCGACAGGTCCCATTGATGCACAGTTGCGCTTCCTGCTCAATTATGCCATTCTGGCACCTTCGAAGCACAATACACAGCCCTGGCTGTTTCATGTCGAACATAATCGTCTCGAGATGTCTGCTGATCCAACAAGAGTTCTCTCGCTCGTTGATGCCAACGGGCGGGAATTAATCATGAGTTGCGGGGCAGCACTGGCCAATCTACAGGTCGCGCTGCGCTACTTTGGTTTCTCTTGGATGATGGAGATGCCATCTCGTCCAGGAGAGGAGCATTTGCTGGCGCGTTTGACGATTGATAAGGGAGAAAAACCGGACGAGGAAGAGCGAAAGCTGTTTTTTGCCATCACGCAGCGACGCACGAACCGTCGAGCATTCAGTGATCGGGGCGTACCGATGGCGATGCTCAAGCGACTGGAAAAGGTGGCGGGAGATGCAGGAACGTATCTGCATGTGATGTGGGACGAGGAGCAGCGAACAAATCTCGCGAACCTGGTGCTCAATGCAGACCGGACCTTGTGGTCTGACCAGCAATTTCGCCACGAACTGGCAGAGTGGGTACGCCCGCACGAGAGCAATAGTCCGGATGGGATTCCGGCATATGCACTGGGGAAGGCCGATACAACATCCTATCTTGGCACACTGGCGCTGCACACGCTGATTGAAACGCCCAAAGAGGATATCGAAGGGCAACCGCGAACGGTCAAACCACCCGTGTTAGCGGTACTCGCGACAATTAATGATGACTGGTTTGATTGGCTTGCGGCGGGCTTGGCCCTCGAAAACATGCTGTTGCATGCCCGCCTTGCTGGCATCTGGGCCTCTTTCTTCAGTCAGCCAACGGAGGTACCGGTGCAACGTCAGGCTCTCCGCGACTTGCTGGGGAAGACAGATTATCCACAAATCGTGTTACGGCTGGGCTATGCCACGCGAGTGCCACCTACCCCGCGACGCGAAGTTGACGACGTACTCAAGTAGTACGATAAAGCACCCGATGTTACACCTGAACGTGATCTAGTTGTTATGCTTTCTGTACTTTCTATGAAGAGGTAATACGCGTCGAAGAGGTTGCCAGGAGATAACCCACGCCCACTTTGGTGAGCAAATAGCGTGGATTGTTTGGTTCGGGCTCCAATTTGTGGCGCATGCGGTTCACATTGACCTGAAGCATGTGGCTCTCGCCAATATACTCCGAACCCCAGACATGTTCGAGCAACATATCCTGTGTGACGACGCGCCCAGCATTCTGTACTAGGTACGCTAGAATCCGGTACTCAATGGGGGTGAGGGGAACTTCCTTGCCATTCATCGTTACCAGATGCTGCGTGTAATCTATCGACAGGTCGCCGATGGTGACTACGTTCTGCCTATGTTGCTCCTGTTCGTGTACGCTGAACTGCGAACGACGTAACACGGCACGCACGCGGGCCAGCAGTTCATCCAGGCTGAACGGTTTCGTCAAGTAGTCATCGGCACCCAAGTCCAAGCCACGAATCTTGTCTTGATCTTGCCCACGTGCCGTGACAATGATGATGGGCACCATGGAAAATTCGCGCACGCG
Organism: Ktedonobacterales bacterium; assembly: GCA_038209195.1. GTDB lineage: Bacteria > Chloroflexota > Ktedonobacteria > Ktedonobacterales > Ktedonobacteraceae > JBBQXY01. The sequence goes on from JBBQXY010000045.1 coordinate 12,628, forward strand.
CTGGCAAGCGGTGAAGCCATCCATCCTGGGCATCATAACGTCGAGCAGCAAGACATCAGGAACTTGGCGTTCAACCTGCTCCAATGCTTGTTGCCCATCACCTACAGCGATCACATCATAGCCCTCAAATTGCAGATTGCGTGAGACAAGTCGCAATAACTGCGGATCGTCATCGGCTGTTAAAATGGTTATTTTCTTTACTGGCATCATTCTCTCTCCTCTAGGTGTCGTAGTTTTTTCTATGGCTATAAGAATGCTGGAACCTTTACTTCGCCGGTAGCGACCTCAGTGAGTATCACCCTCTTCGGTCAAAGGTAACTGCACATGAAAAGCACTCCCCCCTGCGGGGCAACTCTCGGCCCAGATCGTGCCGCCATGCATTTCGACAATACATTTGCAGATCGTCAGGCCCAGCCCTAAACCATTGACCGTGCGTGTCAGACCTGTATCTCCGCGGTGGAAACGCTCAAAAACACGCTCGAGGTGGCCGGAGGGAATGCCCTGCCCGTGATCGCAGACGCAGATATCGAGCATCGCTTGTGCTTCGCTGTCCGCCAGCAGCGCGTTTCGCTGCCCACTCTCAGGTGCTGCCGTACTCGCTCCAACTTGCCGACCCGCCGAACGTCCCTGGACGGGCTGTATGACAATATCGATCCTGCCTCCCTCAGGAGAATAGTTGATCGCATTGTCAAGCAAATTGTCCATTACCTCTCTGAATAGACGGGGATCAGCCAATACCAGGTGCTCTTGAAGAGTTGGTATGCCTTGTTCATCCTTGAGATGCAGGTGGAAGGTAAAACGGCCCGGAAGAGATTCGTTCGTGCATTCTTGCACTTTCAGCATCGCCTCTTGCGCGATACGGTTAACATCAATTTCGGTCCGCCTCCAGTTGATGCTACCAATCTCTAATTCGGACACCTCCAAGAAACGATCGATGATGGCTTGCAGCCGCTCACTGGCTTGATGAATGGCCAGAAGGTATTCCTGCCGCTCCTGCCGCGAGATTCGACGCTCCAGACGTAGAAGCGTGGCAGTATAGCCTTTAATCGAAGTCAGCGGACTGCGCAATTCGTGGCTGACCGTCGCTAACACCTCCGGATTCATGGCCTCTGCTGGCATTCGCCCATCGCTGTCTTCGTTCGATAATTGCATAACTTCTCCTCTGACGATCAATTTCCCCTCCCCGCACATAGTAATAACGCTGGATGCATGCTGAATTATAGAGCTAAACTATCACATTGGAATCACGAAATAAAAGGTACAGGTCACAATAACATCACAAGTTTTGCCAATTCAAAAGCAGGGTCAAGTTATGTTGCCACGTTCATGCTATACTTTACAAAAAGGGGAGAGAAAATTAGCAATATCACACCATACTCTTGGGAAACTATTTCCAAAGTGATACAGTCCGAGGTCAGAACCATACAAGTTGAGCTAAAACGCCGTCTGGGTGAGAATCTACTCGGCATGTATCTACACGGCTCGCTGGCATTAGGAGACTTTCATCCCGCGAGAAGCGATATCGATATAGTCGTGGTAACTGGACGGGAGATGGACCTGGAAACCAAACGCGCCAGCATGTCCTTCCTCTTGCATGTCTCAAGGATGCCGTGCCCACTCGATATCCGCTTTCTGGTTGAGTCCAGTCTGTTTCCATTGCAACAGCCACTACCCTGCGCTCTACACTACAGCGAAACATGGCGCGAGCAATACCAGGAAGAGCTGCGTAACGGGGTCTGGCAACACTGGAATGACGCACAACAGTCTGATCCTGCGCTTGTCGTTGTTCTTGCAGTGCTTCACCAACAAGGCATCTGCCTCTTTGGAAAATCGATTGCAGCGGCATTCCCGGTTGTGCCAGAAAACGTGTTGCAAGCAGCTCTCGTCAAAGGGGTGGAGGAGGCATTGAAAAATCCACTGCAAGACCTTATCTCATGCGTTTTGAATGCTTGTCGAGTTCTGGCCTACCTGCGTGATGGCATGCTGCGTTCTAAGGATGCCGGTGGTACATGGGGACTGGCCCATGTACCAGAGCAGTACCATCCCCTCATTCAGCAAGCCCTGGCCCTCGCGCAGGGAGAGCGACCGGGACGACCAGTTGGTCCAGCGGCGGTAGCTGCCTTCGCGACATATGTCCAAAAAGCACTGCCTCAAGCTCTCAAGCCGTAAGGGAGTGTTCATCCCACACTCCCTATTGCTGAAGGTTTTCATGAGCAATATCAGCTTAGAAGAAGCTTGCCGCCAGGCACAGTGTCAATCGCGGTCCGCGATGATCGATCCGACGCGGTCGCCCAGCGTCGGGTCTCTGCGACTCAAGATGAGGGCATAAACGAACGCGAGAACAACTATGCCCAGACTAATCCAGGGGAAGTAATTAAACGGTGCTGATTGACCAGGCTGCACGAGTGCATAGAGTGGGAAGCCAATGGCCAGCACACCGAGCACTGGCAAAATCAGATGCTTGATAATAGAGAACTCGTCACGGTGGTGTCTTCTATAGTACACGGGCAGTGCCAAATTTGAAACCAAGTAAACCAGCGAGATCAGGATTGTGCCTAGTGTGGCAATATCGCCGAAGAAGACGACCGGGTCTACATTCCAGCCAAAGATGTAGGTGATGGTCAGGCCAATACCGACAAAGGCGAGGAAGCTGACCCAGGGCGTGCGCCTCTTGGGGTGTAGTTGTGCTAACCACGAGGGCAGTAGTCCCTCACGAGCGGCGTTAAAGATGAGACGAGACTGTGAATTAGAGCCAGCGATCATGGCGCTCATGATGGAGGTGAAACCGGCTATATACGCAAGCAGGGCCAGAATGCCGGAGACTTTTTGGGCGGCATCGATAAAGGGAACTTGCGCTGCCGAGAGGGCGGCGGCATTGTAGTTAAAGGCTACAACGGTCGCGTACATAAACAGTAGATAAGAGATCGCCATGAACAAGGTACTGGAGTAGATGGCCTTAGGTACGTCTCGCCGTGGGTCTCTAGTTTCCTCAGCTAGTGCCGCGGAGTTTTCCCAGCCGACAAAGAGGTAGATGGCGACAGGGAAGCCGAGCCCCAGACCTGTCAGCCCACCTGAAAGATTCGCTGGATTGAAGGGGGCGAGGGAGAGATTTCCTGCGTGCGTGATGAGGATAATAACCGACACGAGCACCAGTACGGTCAATTCCAGACCAAAGAAGTACCCTGCCCACCTGGTGGAGAGAGAGACGCCCCTGACCATGAGGAAAAAGACAATCGCCACAAAGAGCAGCGTGAGCAGTTGCCACGGCACATTGAAACCAAAATACTTTTGCAGGATGATCTGCACCCAGCCGCCGGAGATCGTGATGACTGAAGCCATGGCAATGATATAGCCCAGGCTGATCACAATGGTCGTGGTCACGGCCATCACTGGTCCAAAGGTTTTCCCAATGAACGTGATAAACGAGCCAGTCGAGGGGATCGAACGAGAGAACTCGGCAAGGGTATTACCAAGCAGAGCGATAGCAATAGCAGCCAGGATAATAGTGAGCGGTGAGGCAACGCCAGCAAAAGAGGCAATGAGGGCAGAACTGAAAAAGAAACTCATGGCTGGAGCAATGTTGGCCATGGTGGAGGTCGCTATATCAAACAGACTCAGTTGCCCGCGCTCCAGGCGTGGCACCTCTATTGCGCCTAACGTTTTTCCTTCAATGGGAAGCTCAGGTGGCAGTGCTTTGGACATCGTAATTTCCTCTTTTCTACCGTTCTCTTGCTATGGTGAGAACAGTTCGACTTAGACGACTTTTACGTAGAGTAAAGGTATGTGATGAACGACACACTGATGAAACCGACGGTGGCCCTCCATGTATTTACAAAGTGGTGTTCATCGGAGGAGATGGGAAGGCATACCTTATTGAGCAAGTATACCTAGAAAAAAGGATGAATTCAAGGAAATATTGCTGAATTTTGCATGCTTGTTTCTGTTATGTAGCGTTACAGGGCCTGGGGGAAAAGATGGACTCGATTGGCTTGTGAGGAAACATGAAGCACAATCGCGCTCACGTTACACGATTTTTTGCAGTAACCTGTTTCTTCTACTATACTGTTGCAAGATTCATGGCGGCCTTGGTGGCCGCCAATTTTATAGGTCATGGAAGCATCCGGTTGGAAATACCATTAGTTGGCCTTTACGCTTCCGCGCCGATGTTTAGATCATTGCGCTACAACGCAAAGTGTATCAAACTGCTTGATGAGTCATCAAGAGCACATTGATATCGTCGAGATGTTGCCTGATCCAGGTTGCTAGATCATTGTGCTCAACTTCCTCTCGTGCCATTTGCGCGAGACACTTTCTCTCGTCTGCAGGAAGAGTAAGTGCTTTATACAGGGCCTCCGCTGTCTCAAGATTGTCAGCAGGAGAAATAGGAAGAGACGCTTCTCCTAATTGCTGAAAAGCTCCACTAGTACGAGAAAGCACCAGCACTCCGTCCACCTTGTTGACAACTGGCCCTTCTTTCGCCACCAAATTCATACCATCAATGAGTGAATTCACCAATAACACGTTATAGAATTGTAAGGCCGCCAAAGCCATCGTCCGATCGTTTTGTACAAAAGACTGCACTGGCTTCCAACTATTACGACCATATTTCTGATTGATGTCCTCAATGATTTTGCTTACCTCGTTCTGATAAGTACGATAAAGTGCGAGGGATTGACGAGAAGGGACGAGAAACGCCAGAAAGGTAATCTGCTCATGCAGCTCAGGGTGCCGCTCTAAAAGTGTCTCATAGGCTTTGAAGCCCTGGACAATATTTTTTGTCGGTTCAATACGATCCACACGCATCACGTTGTATTGCCGCAGCAAAGGTTTAACACGCTGTGCGGCACGTTTGCCACCGCTGCTTTGCACACTGCGTCTTTCCTCCGAAACAGAGATGGAGATCGGATAATCTCTCACCAGGGTACGATGCCCTTGATAGTAGATCACCCTTTTATCTCTATCCACCGTTGCCTCGGAAAAGAGTGCACTTACGCCCTCTAAGAAATTCTGAGCGTCATTGCGTGTCTGAAAACCAAGAATATCATTCCCAAGCAAACCTCTAAATATCGCCTGCATTATCGCTGTAGGTAATGAAGAGTTCCAATAGCGAATTTCGGGCCAGGGAATGTGAATAAATTGCTGAATGGTTGTTTCGGGGTGACGCTCACGAATCGTTAATGCTGCGAGATAGAGGTGATAGTCATGTAACATGACCAGCGTATTTCCTTCTCCACGCTCAATCTCCATGCACACAGCATCTGCAATCTTTTGGTTGACTGGCATATACCCATGTTCCCATGCATCCTGCAACTTCTCGGCGGAAAAGGCTGCATCTCCATGCTCAAGTAAATAGTACTGTGTAAACCAGAGGATACGATTACTCATCGTGTCATAGTGCCTGCGATAGACCGTCTTGGGGACTTCCACATACCGCAATTGTACTTTCAAATTCTCGATAGGGGATTTGATGAGCCCATCATGGGCTTCTTTGAGGGCCAGACGATCACCATCTGTCATCGCGAGAGCGACCCATGTAGCAGGCATTTGACTAACTGCTCCAGTCAACGCTGTCACAACGCCTCCCGCACCTCTCCGCGATTTTAGCTTCCCATCTTTTGCAATATCAAACTCAACCGGGCCACGATTTGTCGCAATAATCAAGCGTTTAGCTTGTAGCGATATGGACGCTTGCGACTTGCTGGCTCTATGCTTTTTCGTTGTGGGCATTATATTACATCCTCCTCCACCTATATTGTGTACACACAACGAAAAAGAATGCAATGCTTACTCGTAGAATGAGCGAACATGCGCAAGAGCTAAGATTGGTATAATAGTATGTTTCCTAGATTCATGCGTCGTCTCCTGTACGTAAAATAGCACTACATTACAGAGTTCGATCTTCCCATAGGCAGAAAATGCAGCCGCGTATGGCTCATATTGGGAGTATACTGTGGCAAACTTCGCATTATCTCCTAGTTTTCTTCCCAAGTGTTTCTGATGAGGAAGTGAAGGTAAAGAACTTGGTCATAAGTTGTGACTGGCTAAAGCCACAGGACTGCTCTAAGCACCCCAGACCCCACAACTGCTCAATCGTGGCGAGTAAGCTGTAGTGGTTGTAAGCGGTAGTACTATCGACAAAGTGGTCTCGATCCTGTGAGGTAATCGCGATGAAGGGTGCATTTGAGCCTCCCAGGGTTACGCCATTGACTCCTATTGGGCTATGGCAACACCCCACATAACCCGCGTAATCGTCTTCATCCCAGGCAATCACGATGGCCGATTTCTCTGTCCATGCCTTTGAAGACATGATCTCCGCTACAGTTGAGCGCAAGTAATTATCACCCAATTGAATGGCCCCATGGTCAAGGCCAGATGCAGGATAACCGCAAGTAGGGTTGCCGATCAACTGGGCCGATACTGGATCAATGCCATGCATATCATGACAGCTATCGGGGCTGATCCAGACAAAATTGGGCACATTCCCCGCTTCAAGGTCACGGTCAAATTGTGTCATTGGCACGACCTTCTGCAAACGAGCAGGGTTGTTGAGAATGTTGCTGAAGTAATCGAACGGGTTGTGTTTCTGTACATAAAGCGAAATCGGCGCACCGTTGATGATAGGATAGACTGCTCCAGTGTATCCAGCATACGGTAGCGACTGCATGTACGCTTTCCAGGAGAGTCCATGGGCCTCAAGCTGATCAACGATGGTGTTGCCGCTGAACAAGTGCGGAATCGTGGTCGCCTTAGCGATCTGCGCGGGCGTTAGCAACTCCTGCCCATTCGTGTACCCTGAGGTTGGACCAAATTCTGCTGGCGCGCATGTGACCGTTGATCCTGCTGCACAGTCATCCCATATGTGTTGGAAACTTCCAGAGATGGCGGCGAGATAGTTGGGTAGGCTGGGATGAGTGACCCCAAAATAATCGGTCGAACTGGCGTATTGACTCGCCAACCAGTTAATGTAAGGAGCATCAGCAGTGTTCCCAAAGATTTGGTTCGTCTCGTGATTCTCCATCATGATGTAGAAAATATGCTTGAACTGGCCACTGTCTTGATTAGCACTCTGATACGTGGTTGCCCCAACCGAGGAAACATTAAATACGAGTACCAATGATAGGAGTAAAGCGAGAGCTACTCCCCCACTCAGAATACGTCTCATAGATCCTCCCTTTGCTAGTTGTTTAAGGAAACTATCAAGCGGAAAAACAGCGCAGCATTGCGCTTTGCCTATGAATAAATATAAAGTGGCGAGGTTATCTGTTTGTTAAGAGGCTATTAAATATTTATCATTACCACGAGCGAGCCGCAAAAGAGGACTATTATGGGGTCAGGGTCTTCAGATGGCTCTGGGCGGAGCTTTCCATCACTTGCTGGTCGGCATCTTGTGCGTACACGAGCATTGAGGTATATGCTGCCCGTGCCTTCTCCCACTCCGTATTCAGTTCATATGCCCGGCCCAGGCTGATGTAGAGATGCTCAATCTCCGGCGCAGGGAGCATGGCCCCCAGATCAAATCCATGCGAATGCTCAGTCAGTAAATGCCGTGCTTGCTCGTAGAAGGAGATGGCACCGCTTACAGCTACCACTCGCATCGCCTCATCGCCTGCCGCGAGGCTCCAGTGGAAGGCTGGTTTCGCAAGCCCGGCTGCCAGGGCATGGTAAGCCAGTTCCGCTGGAGGGGCTGCCGCTGCTTGCAAGACTTCCAACGCACGACGATGAAAGACGGAGCGCCGAGCCTCACCGGCCTCAGCGTAGAGCACGGCCCGGATTTTTGTATGCGCGAATACGTAGAGCCCATGACTCATTGGCCCTCTCCGGCGCTCCGACTCAAGCAGCAGACCGCTGTGCAACACCTCATCCAGGGCTAGCAACGCGTCCTTTTCTGCGAGATCGGCTACCTGACACAGGTGTTCAAAGGTGATTCTCTGATCGAGGACCGCTCCCGCTACCAGCAGTGCCAGAGCATGTGACGGAAGTCGCTCGAGCCTGGCTACGATGACTTCGCGCACACTGGGCGGAAAGAAGCCACGGACGACCATCTCGTGCTCCATGGCTGCGGGAAAGTCAATTGTACATCCTTTATCCGCGTTTACGTGCGCGGCTAGCGCGCCGCGCTCAAGCAAGACCTTGAGGGTTTCTATGGCATAGAACGGTTGCCCCTCTGTTTCAGCAAAGAGCCACTGACCAAAACGCTCCAGGTCCGCCGCTCGCCGCTCGTCATTGCCTCCCGTTCTCCCTAGCGTCTGGAGCAAGCGCAAGATATCTTCGCTAGCAAGAGGGCCGAGATGTAGGCGAGTCATATGCACGGCCCGTTCCATACCTTTACGCCACTCGGCAAGTGCGGGTTTCATTTCTACCTCTGCCTCGCGCATTGTCAGCAGAAGGAGGGCAGGTGTCTCGCTCTCCGCGAAGCGACGCGCAAGGTAATGCAACACGTCGAGCGAAGCGGAATCAGCCCATTGAACATCGTCGATGAACAAGACCAGCGGCGTCCGGGCAGCCAGGGCCTGTCCCAGGCGGGCCAGCGCTTCGAACAGTCGGGTACGTGTTCCTGACTTGTCCCCTGAAGGTGCTGGCAGATCGGGATAGCGGTCGCACAGTTCGGGGAGCAGGCGAGCGAGCTCCGCCAACCATAAGTCTGAAAGCAGATCGTCCGGGGCATTTTCTCGCTCGATGCGCGGACGCAAAGCCTCGATCACGGGCCGATAGGGCAGTTGACCACCGGTTTCAAAGGCTTGTCCCTGCAACACGTCTGCCCCCTCTACTTCTGCCCAAGCCAGAAACTCGGTCGCCAGCCGCGTCTTGCCAATACCGAGTTCCCCTTCCAACAACACGACCTGCGTTTGACCACGCTGCGCGCTATGGTAGACCCTGATCAACGTACTCAACTCCGCCGTCCGCCCTAGGAGTGGGCCATCGTGGAGCATTACCAGGGGCAGTGCTGCCGGGGGTATGGTCGTCTGCTTGTGAGGAGGAGGAGCTACCGCCCGCATGCGGCTGGCCAGTGCGGCAGTTGCCGGTGTCGGCTCAGTCTGCATGCTTGCAGCCAACCTCGCCCGGCACGTGTCGTAGGTACGCAGTGCGGAGGCCCGATCTCCGGCAGCGAAGTACAGGCGCATCAAGCGCTGGTAAGCGTCCTCATGCAGCGGGGCGAGGACCAGCCAGCGCTTGACCGTTGCAATGGCAAGTTCCAGTTCGCCTGCTTCAAATTGGAGGTGGGAGAGTCGGTCGAAAATCTCGTTCGTGTGCAGGTGCCAGTATTCGCGTTGGAAGCGAACCCAATCGTCGAAGGCCGGGGCATCACGTAGCGAAAAGCCTTCCAGGAATTCACCACGCGGGAGGCTCGCCGCGAATTGGAGATGGACGAGCAGGCTGTGACGTTCGCTTTCGGTCATAGTCAAAGTTGCGTTGGTGGACGAGTGCGCCAACATCCAGGCTTCGTCGAGGGTATGGAGGTCGAGTGTGAGAGCAGAGACGAGATTCAGGCCAAGAGTATCGCGCTTGATAAGGAGGTGAGGTATCGCCTCGGCATCAATGTCCTCACCTAGCAGGTTGCGCAGGTGAAGCAAGCTAATGCGCAAGGCTGCCCGACCATGCATGGCATCACCTTCTGGCCAGAACTGTTCGGAGAGGGTTTTGCGCAGATGGACGCGGCCCTCTACCGCCAAGTAGATGAGCAGTGCGAGTTCCTTGCGTGTAGAGAACAGCAGCACCTGATCACCGTGACGCACTTCTGGCGAACCCAGTAACGTGAAAGATAAATCGCCCATTTAACGTTCCTTATAACGCTCAACTGCTAGCATTACATTAGAGATGATAGAGAGAGAACTGGCTCGCTTTAAAAAAGCAAAAATACATTTTGTGAGGAACAGAAAGATGTCAGAGAGTTTCAAGTCGATCACTATATGTAACTTCTCTATTATCGCACAATGCGCTACGTAAGTGAAAGGAACTCTCCCATGTCCAGAAAAAACAATGCCTTGTCCGAAGAGCAGGCCAAAGGAATTGAGATGTTGAACCGCCGCTTAGCCGACGCCATTGATCTGCAACTGCAAAGCAGGCAGGCCTACTGGAACGTCAAAGGGCCTAACTTCATGACCCTGCGCGAGCTGTTCGACAAGGTAGCCAGGGAAGTTGAGGAGTATGCAAACTTGATCGCCGAGCGCATCGTGCAGCTCGGCGGCACGGCGGAGGGATCGGCGCACGCGGTCGCTGGACGGTCTTCGCTCGATGGGTTTGCGCTGGTGACTCCCGTTGGCAAAGGACCCAGTGATACACTTTCGACGACGCTCACCGAATTCAGCAGACATGCTCGCTACACCAGCGAGCAGGCGACTCTCCTTCAGGATGCCGATACGGCTGCTATCTTCACCGAGATCGCGCGCGGCACCGACAAATGGCTTTGGTTCGTCGAGACGAGCCGACAAGTCGACAATTGAGCAGGCAGGGAAAAGGGGGTACTGTATGCAAGCGCACCTCACGCTAAACAAGCAACACTCGCACCTGGCCGATGACGTCCTGGTTCAACAAGCGCACCTCGGCGATCAAAGCGCGTTCGAAATGCTGGTCGATCGGTACAGCACCTTGCTGTTGCGGCTGATCTACCGCCTGGTGCGCGACGAGCAGCTCGCTCATGATGTCTTGCAGCACGTATTTCTGCAATTGTACCGCTCACTGCCCGCACTACGCACTGCCGGGACGCTCAAAGGGTGGTTATGTCAAGTAGCACGTCACCGCTGCATCGATGAACTGCGCCGCGAGCAGCCGCTCTTCTTTTCCGAAATCGAGCCATACCCAGATGGGGGCGAATATTCATTCCTGATAACGCTCCCCGATCCGGATCGGCTGCCGGAGGAGGAGGTTGAACTGCGCGAATTGCGCAAACAGCTTCTCGACGCCATTGATGCGTTGCCCTCGCGCTATCGCTCGGTCGTGCAACTGCGTTATACGACCCAACTGAGCTTCCGCGAAATTGGACAAGAGCTCGGCATTCCGGTAGCAACGGCCAAAACATACTTCCACCGGGCGAAAGAACCACTGCGCGCTTTACTTGAACCGGAATTTGCCGGTGAAAGAGCCACAAGAGTGGCAATGGTGGTTGCGACACATTGAATGAATAAAATGCCAAACAATCGAAGTCAAGCTCCAAGGCTTTATTTAACGCTGAAATAACGCTTTTTATAACGCTATGGAATTACCCTTAGTATCAGCAAGTATGAAGTGGCGGGTTGCTACCCGAAAAGTAGAAGTGAAATGTGATGACTCTTATTTGATGCTATTTGATACAAAGCGACGTTGGTCGCGACATCAGTTTTGAACAGGAGGCAAAGTCCATGTTTCATCAACTGCTTGTTCCCGTATTTGGCAACCTATTTCTCTCCTTTCTCGTGGGTAGTATTCCCATCCTTGTCGTGCTGATCTTGCTCGGTGTGCTCAAACGCCCAGCATGGCAAGCAGCACTGGCGGGGTTGCTGATTGGGCTGATTATTGCCATTACCGTGTGGCAAATGCCGACAGGCTTGGCGATCAGTGCCACGTTCAATGGAGTGGCCTTCGCGCTCTTCCCGGTGATGTGGATTGTCTGGTGCGCGATGTTGCTCTACAATATTTCCGTGCGCTCAGGCAAGTTTGATCTGTTCCGCCGCTGGATGGTCCACAATGTGCCACCGGACAGACGCATTCTCCTGTTAGTGATCGGCTTTAGTTTTGGAGCACTGCTGGAGGGTATTGCTGGCTTTGGCACTCCCGTCGCCATTGGCAGTGCCTTACTGATCAGTCTCGGCTTCCCGGCCCTCGACGCCATAGTTCTCACCCTGATCTTTGATACCGCTCCAGTGGCCTTCGGAGCCCTCGGTGTGCCAATCACTACGCTGGGCGCGGTGACAGGTTTACCAGTGCTCCAACTCTCCGCGATGGTTGGTCGTCAGCTCCCTTTGTTCGCCTTTGCTCTACCCTTTTTCGCCATCGTGTTGTATTCGGGCTTCCGTGGTCTGCGCACGGCCTGGCCCGCCGCACTCGTCGCCGGTGCTTCCTTCGCCTTGACCCAATTTGTCGTCTCAAACTTCATCGGGCCAGACTTGCCGGACGTGCTATCCGCGCTCGTTTCGCTCGTCTGTTTGATTGCCTTTGTTCAGGTGTGGAAACCACGCGATGTCGAGCAGTATCGTGCCACCATCACTGAGATGGAAACAGGTACGATAAACTCTCCAGCGATCGATGAAGAGGGCGTCCTTGTTCCCACAACAACTAATCGACCGGAAGTAGGCGGCAAGCCCTCTGCGAGCGAGGCTGTGCGGGCATGGTTGCCTTGGCTCACCGTAGCCATTGTCGTTATCGTGTGGACCTATGGCAAAGTGGCGCTGCGAGGGCAACTGAATATCAAGTGGCCTGGTTTGCACAACGCTATCTATCTGACCCTCTACAGCAAGCCCTATGCCGCGGTGTACGCCTTCCAACCCCTGGGCACGGGCACGGCGATCCTGCTGGCGGTCGTGCTGACGGCCCTTTTACTCCGTGTTACGCCGATTATGTTCTGGCACGCGCTGGTAGACACCTGGAAACAACTGCGCTATGCCATCCTGACGGTGATGCTGATTATTGGGCTGGCCTACCTGTTCAATTACTCGGGTATGGCTTACACGCTGGGCCTGGCCGTCTCCTCAGTCGGAGGCATCTTTCCATTCTTTGCCGCCTTCCTCGGTTGGATCGCCTGTTTCTTAACTGGCAGCGACACCTCGGCAAATGCGCTCTTTGGCAACCTACAGGTGGTGGCAGCTCACAAGCTCGGTCTCAGTCCTGTTTTGATGGCCAGTACGAACACGTCGGGTGCTGTGATGAGCAAGATGATTTCGCCACAGTCGGTGACTACCGGTGTTTCCACCTCCAACCTTGTTGGCAAGGAGGGATTAATCATACGCAAGACTATTGTCCCCAGCCTGGTCCTGGTCAGTCTGGTGGGAATTCTGGCTCTGGTTCAGCAGTACCTCATTCCATGGATCATTCCACATTGATCTTGTACCAGAGATGAATCTGTCTCTGGTACGCGTTGTGCGTGCGTTCCATTACTGTATGCGCGATGATGAAACGTAGCGACGCTCGATAGAAAAGAGAAAGAGGCTCATGAAACAGACTATTACCAAGATAGAGAGGGCTCGTACTCACGGGGTGAAGCCGAATAGCACTATCGATACCAAAGCACTGGCAGATGAGCTGCGCGAGACGATTCGCGGCGAGGTACGTTTCGACGAGGGGAGCCGCGCGCTGTACGCAACGGATAGCTCCAATTATCGGCAAGTGCCCATTGGTGTGGTGCTACCGAGAGATGTAGAGGATGTGATCGCGACAGTAGCGGCCTGCCACCGCTCTGGCGCGCCACTGCTCGCACGCGGAGGTGGGACCAGCCTCGCGGGACAATGCTGTAACGTCGCGGTCGTGCTCGATCTGTCCAAATACATGAACAGCATTCTTGAGATCGACCCTGACAACAGGCTGGCACGAGTGCAGCCGGGCACGATTCTCGATCACCTGCGTACCACGGCAGAGCACTCTCATCTGACGTTTGGGCCAGACCCGGCGACACACGCACAGTGTACGATGGGAGGGATGATTGGCAATAACTCCTGCGGCGTCCACTCTGTGATGGCAGGCATGACGAGTGACAACATTGAGGAACTAGCGATTCTCACCTATGATGGCCTGCGCATGCGCGTCGGCAGCACTAGTGACGAGCAACTTACACAGATCATCGCGGAGGGCGGTCGGCGTGGCGAGATCTATGGCAAGCTCAAAGCACTGCGGGACCGATATGCCGACCTGATTCGCGCACGGTATCCCAAAATCCCGCGCCGTGTTTCGGGCTACAGCCTGGAGCAGTTGCTGCCAGAGAATGGCTTCAACGTTGCACGGGCACTGGTCGGCACGGAGGGTACCTGTGTTACGGTGTTGGAGGCGACAACACGGCTGGTGTATAGTCCCCCTGCCCGCTCGCTGTTAGTGCTCGGGTATGCAGACGGGTACAGTGCGGCTGATCATGTCATGGAAGTGCTGGCGCACAGGCCGATTGGTTTAGAAGGCTTTGACCGTCACCTCGTCGAGAACATGCGCAAGAAGAACCTGCAACCGGAGAATATTGTGCTGCTGCCGGATGGTGGTGGCTGGCTCTTGGTTGAGTTTGGCGGCGAAAACCAGCAAGAGGCCGATGACCATGCACGTGGCCTGATGGAGGATTTGCGGGGTAAAGAGAATATGCCCAGCATGAAGCTGTTCACTGACTTAGAGGAGGCCAAGCGGGTTTGGCTCGTGCGCGAAGCCGCTTTGGGAGCTACTGTGTTCGTGCCCGGTGAGCCGCTCGGCTGGGAAGGTTGGGAGGACTCGGCTGTGCCGCCGGAGAAGCTGGGAAGTTATCTGCGAGACCTACGCAAGCTGCTCGACCGCTACGGCTATGTCTCGGCATTGTATGGTCATTTTGGTCAGGGCTGCGTCCACACGCGCATCAACTTTGACCTGACCAGTCGTGATGGCATCAGCAAATACCGTTCCTTCATGGAAGAGGCTGCGGATATGGTGGTCGGTTATGGCGGCTCGATCTCAGGGGAGCATGGAGATGGTCAGTCGCGTGCCGAGTTACTGCCAAAGATGTACGGCCCCGAACTGATCCAGGCTTTTCGTGAGTTCAAGGCCATTTGGGATCCTGACGGGAAGATGAATCCCGGCAAGGTTGTCGACCCGTATCGCCTAGATGAAAACCTGCGTTTGGGGATCGGCTACCATCCGCCACAGCTCGCCACACATTTCAAGTTTCCAGACGATGAGGGAAGTTTTGCCAGAGCGACATTGCGCTGTGTTGGCGTGGGAAAATGCCGCAGGACGGAGGGCGGCACGATGTGTCCCAGCTATATGGTGACGCACGAAGAAGAGCACAGCACGCGTGGGCGGGCGCATATGCTCTTTGAGTTGCTGCAAGGGGAAGAGCTTGGCGGAGGTTGGCATGACGAACATGTGAAGGAGGCCTTGGACCTCTGCCTGGCTTGCAAAGGCTGCAAAGGGGACTGTCCGGTGAATGTTGACATGGCGACCTACAAGTCCGAATTTCTCTCCCATTACTATCGCGGCCGTCTACGTCCAAGAAGCTCCTATGTGATGGGCCTGATCTACTGGTGGGCTAGGCTTGCTTCCCATATACCAAGTCTAGTGAATTTCTTCTCCCAGACGCCGCTGCTGCGGGATGTGGCTAAATTGGTGGCCGGTGTGGCACCACAGCGGCAGATGCCCGTCTTCGCTGCCCAGACCTTTAAGGAATGGTTTCGCCAACGTGGCCCACGGAACCAGGGCTACCCTAAAGTGCTGCTGTGGCCAGACACCTTCAACAATTATTTCCACCCAGAAACGGCGAAGGCGGCAGTGGAGGTACTGGAGGCGGTGGGATACCAGATCGATGTCCCTGAGCAATCCTTATGTTGCGGACGCCCGCTCTATGACCAGGGTATGCTGTCTACCGCGGAGCGATTGCTCCGTCAAATCCTTGATACTCTGCACCCACAGATTAGCGCGGGTATGCCTATCGTAGGCCTGGAGCCAAGCTGTGTAGCGGTCTTCCGCGATGAGCTCCTCAATCTCTTTCCCAACGATGAAGATGCCCGGCGGCTCAGCAAGCAAACTTTTTTGCTGAGCGAATTTCTCGAAAAGCAGGGAGCGGACTTCCAACTGCCACAAATGCACCGCAAAGCCCTGGTGCAGGGGCACTGCCACCAGAAAGCTATCATGCGCATGGGTGCGGAGGAAGCAGTGCTGAAAAAGCTGGGTCTGGATTTCGAGGTGCTTGATTCGGGTTGTTGTGGTATGGCTGGTATCTTCGGCTTCGAGAAATCCCATTATGACGTATCGATCAAATGCGGCGAGCGCGTCTTGCTGCCAGCAGTGCGCCATGCCGCCGACGATACGTTGATTATCGCTGATGGGTTCAGTTGCCAGGAGCAGATTGCACAGACGACAGAGCGCCGTGCGCTACACCTGGCACAAGTCATCCAGATGGCCATGCACGAGGGGGATAGTATATCAACGAATGGGTATCCAGAAGCTGGATATGTGACGCCTGTCACTCGCCCATCAGTACCCAAACTGCCTGTGGTACTGGGTTTGAGTACTGTGCTCCTGCTGGTCGGCACTACTGTAACATGGCTGCTCAGAAAGAGAAAAACACGAGGAACATAGCCCAGTAGAGCGATGTTCCTCGTGGAGCAAAGTTAGCATTGTTCTTTACACTACTCTACATCCAACTCAACCCAGACCGAACCTTTTTGGCCGCTTTCAACGACCTTGGCGATGAAGGCCATCCCGCGTAATCCGTCATAGACGGTAGGATAACCTCCGAGCGGCCTCTGGCCTGCTTTAACCCGTCGGATATCAGCAATAGCACCGCTATAAATGGTGGCAAATGCCTCGTAGAGACCTTCAGGGTGCCCGGGTGGGAGACGTGCCGCGTTCTTGGCAGCGTCGCTGAGATATGGTTGCCCAGTGCGCCATATCTGCTGCGGTTGGCCCGGATGCTTCAGGAACAGTTGATTGGGATCCTGCTGCTGCCATTCCAGACCAGCTTTGCTTCCGTAGACGCGGATCACTAAGCGGTTCTCTTCGCCCGCCGCGATCTGCGAACAGGTCAGCATCCCTTTGCCGCCGTTCGAAAGGCGCAACAGGACATTGGCGTCATCGTCCAACTGGCGACCTGCCACGAACGTTGTCACATCGGCGCACAAGGCACTAATGCGTAGACCGGTGATATATTCCAATAAGTGTTCGGCGTGCGTGCCAATGTCGCCAATCGAACCGGCGATGCCTGAACGAGTTGGATCAGTGCGCCATGACGCCTGTTTGTTGCCGCTCAGCTCAAGCGGCTCCATCAGCCAGTCCTGGACGTATTCGACCAGCACCTTGCGTACCTCTCCAATCGCTCCTTGCCGCACCAGTTCGCGTGCCTGCCGCACGAGGGGATAACCGGTGTAGGTATGAGTCAGGGCAAAGACTGCCTGTGTACTCTCGACCAGGCTCACCAGTTCTCGTGCCTCAGCGAGCGTGAAGGTCATTGGCTTATCACAGACCACGTGAAAACCCCGCTCGAGGAACGCTTTGGCAACGGGAAAGTGTAAATGGTTAGGAGTAGCGATGATCACGAAATCGATGGGGTCGGGGCGCGTGGCTTCGGCCTCGGCCATCTGCATATAGCTCTCGTAGCTGCGTGATAGGAACCAGGCGGCTGCGGCGTCTCGCGCCTTTTGTGGGTCAGCAGACATGGCACCAGCAACAACCTGTGCCTGTCCGTCCAGTTCTGCACCGACCCGATGCACCGCGCCAATGAATGAGCCTGGACCACCGCCGACGATACCTGCCCGCAGTCTGCGCTGAAATATCTCCTGTTGCATAATCTTCTCCCTTGTATGCTAAATGTCGTGAAAAGTTGCTCAGAACCCTCTTGAGACGCTCGATCTCTCAGAGAGGAGTTGGGAGAGTTTGGCTGTTGTATTTGCTTCGTCCAATGGGGTGATAGACCCTCATCTTGTTCTAGTATCCCTTTCAGTATACACTTTCGATGTGTCGAAAACAACGAAGGAGGAATTTCCTATGAGAGTTTTCGTTACGTTCATTGTAATTCAGCTTATTTCATATTACAATATAGAATGAACATTCGCTCTAAATTGACGGAAATCTAAGGAATGAAGGCATTACAATGACTAAATGGACAGCGGCAGAGATGCCCGATATGCATGGAAAAGTTGCACTTGTGACGGGTGCGAATAGTGGACTCGGTCTCGAAACAACGCGTGCATTGGTGATAAAAGGTGCGCATGTAATTATGGCGTGTCGCGATCAGGAGAAGGGGCGTAGGGTAAAGACCTCTCTTGAGGAGAGTATAGAGGGAGCATCATTAGAGCTGGCTGAGCTTGATCTCGCATCCCTGGCATCGATACGTACGTTTGCCCAAGGTTTTCAAGCGGATCATACCCAACTCGATCTGCTTTTTAATAACGCTGGTGTGATGGCTATTCCACAACGGAAGACGCAAGATGGTTTTGAGTGGCAATTTGGCACAAATTACCTCGGTCATTTTGCATTGACTGGCTTGCTCCTTCCGACGTTACTTACGACTCCCCAGAGCCGCGTCATTACGACTTCTAGCTTTGCGCAATTGCTGGGAAAGATTGAGTTCGACAATCTGAACAGCGAACGTTCCTATTCGCGCTGGTCCGCCTATGGCAAAAGTAAACTGGCCGATCTGATGTTTGCCTTTGAGTTGCAGCGTCGTCTGAAACGTGCAGGGGCGACTACCATTAGTGTTGCTGCACATCCAGGATATGCCCATACAAGCTTGCAGTCGACGAGTGCCAACGCATCGCAAGCGATAAGTGAGCACTTGATGTATACCCTGTATGGGGGACAGAGTGCTGCAATGGGGGCATTGCCACAGCTTTATGCCGCTACTTCTCCGCATATTTATGGTGGAGAATATGTTGGTCCCGACGGATTATTCGGCATGTCAGGGTATCCCAAGAAGGTACGAGGGATGAAGTCAGCATACAATGAGCAAGTTGCCGCACGGCTGTGGGAGGTGTCGGTTGAGTTGACCGGTGTCGATGATGCAGTTCTTCAGCCGACTGTTCAACAGAAAGTTTAGTCGCATTTCTCGTCTCGCTTACTCATGACAATCTGACGTTTTATGTCATTAACAATAGAGTGAAGCACGCCTAGTGGCAGCAAAATGATGCTCAGAAAGATACATAAATAGACACGAAAAGTTCGGCTCCCTTCGTCTGGTAACCTTGCTTCAGGAAAAGGCGAAGGGAGCCGAACTTTTCGTCTACCGATACATCGGCGGTGGCGGCGATTATTACCTGTGAACCTTGTCTAAGCAAGTTTAACGCGGCGAGAAGGCCTGTTTCCCGGTAATCTCTCGTCCTACAATGAGTGACTGGATTGTATCGGTTCCCTCGTAAGTGAACACCGCTTCAATATCCGCGTGGTGACGAGCAATGTGGTATTCGAGCAGAATTCCATTGCCACCCAGCATCTCACGTGCGTCAGCTATGACCTCACGAGCCAAACGGGCATTGTTCATTTTTGCCATTGAAGCCATCGCTGCCGTCATTTTACCTTCTTCCTGTAGTTGCGCCAGCCTCAAACACAGCAATTGCATGGTGGTCACGCTGGCGATCATCGAGGCAAGCTTATTCTGAATAATCTGGAAGCTGACAAGCGGCTTGCCAAACTGAATACGCTCCTTGGCATAGGTGAGCGCGATCTCATAGGCTGCCATGGCATGTCCCACCGCTTCCCAGGCAACACCGGAGCGTGTGGCGGTAAGCACGAGGGCAGTATCCTTAAAGCTCCGCGAATGAGCGAGACGGTTCCCGACGGGTACATGCACATCGGTGAGCGCAATATCCGCCTGCCATACAGCTCGTTTAGACACTTTACCGGTGATGACCTTTGGCTCAAAACCAGGGGTGCCTTTCTCCACCAGGAAACCGCCCACGTTGCCTTCGTCGTCACGCGCCCAGATAATGGTCACATCAGCAAAGGAGGCGTTGCCGATCCAGCGTTTCGCTCCGTCCAAAATGTACTCGTCACCAACGCGATGGGCTCTGGTCTCCAGCGCAACCGCATCCGAACCATGATCTGGCTCAGTCAAGCCGAATGCGCCGATCTTCTCCATACGGGCCATGGCTGGCAACCAGCGTTCTTTCTGTTCGTCCGAACCGAGCATTGAGATTGAATGCATAGCTAAACCAGAGTGAACGCCGAAAAATGTGCAGACGCTGGCATCGCCACGAGCAAACTCTAGCATGATGAGACCAGTGGCTATCGCGCTCAAACCAGGGCTGCCATAGCCTTGAATATCGACTCCTGAAATATTGAGTGCGGCAATCTTGGGTATCAGTTCAAAGGGGAATTCCGCCCTTTCCCAATAGTCGTTGATGATGGGAATGACCTCATGGTCGCAGAAGGAACGCACTTTATCGCGCACGCTGCGTTCCTCCTCAGTCAAAAGCTCATCCATCAGGTAAAAGTCAGTTCCCAGCGACTGCCCGAGTGTGTGTCTTATGTCAGTGACCATGTTCGCTTCCTTTCACGCTCAATTTGTTTTCTGTACACCATATTTTCCCTCACTATTATATCATTCGTAAGGGTTGAGAAATCTAGAATACGAACGCTTGCTTTTTTTCTGCAACTCATGCATAATGCACGAGAAATATGCTGAGGAGGCCCGATATCTATGTTAGCTAAAGTACAAAGCTGCGCGGTCATCGGTCTTGAAGGAGCACTCGTCGAAGTTGAAGTAGACTTATCAAATGGTCTCGCCGCTTTCACAATTGTTGGCTTGCCCGATGCTGCTGTTAATGAAGCAAAAGAGCGCGTGCGCTCAGCAATCAAGAACAGTGGCGGTCTTTTCCCCTACAAACGTATCACTGCGAACCTTGCCCCCGCTGATATCCGCAAAGAAGGTCCTGCTTATGATCTTCCTATCGCCATAGGAGTACTGTTGGCATCGGGCCAGATTAATCCTGACAAGCAAATCGACGAATGCCTATTTCTGGGCGAGCTTTCGCTCGATGGCAGTGTTCGCCACACCAACGGTATTCTGCCCATGGTGGCCCTTGCCTGCGAGAAGAAGGTTTCGACCGTGTTTGTGCCCGCCGCCGATGCCATGGAAGCGGCCCTCCTGCGTGGCGTCACCATTTATCCCGTTGAGACGCTCGGTCAGCTAATCGCGCACCTCAATGATGAGCACAGGATTGAGCCCTACATTCCTGATCCAAGTATCCTCAATACCTTAGACCAGATCAACTATGGTCAGGATATGGCTGCTGTTCGAGGGCAAGAACATGTCAAACGCGCTTTGGAGGTTGCAGCCAGTGGTGGTCACAATATATTGATGAGCGGCCCTCCTGGATCAGGCAAAACTCTCTTGGCCCGTTCGGTACCCTCCATCCTGCCTCGCATGATTATTGAAGAGGCTTTAGACGTCACCAAAATTTATAGTGTGAGCGGAATGTTACCATCTGATATGCCCCTGGTGCTGCAACGCCCCTTCCGTGCGCCGCATCACACCATCAGCCACGCTGGGCTGGTTGGCGGTGGACGCATTCCCCGTCCCGGCGAAATTAGCCTCTCACATCGCGGCGTCCTCTTCCTGGATGAACTGCCCGAATTTGGGCAAACTGTCCTGGAAGTGTTGCGCCAACCTCTGGAAGATAAAGTCGTGACCATCTCCCGCGCCCAAGGCACCATCACCTATCCCGCCAACTTTATGCTCGTTGGGGCAATGAATCCGTGCCCTTGTGGATACTTCGGGGACCCCATCAAAGAATGTACCTGCTCGGCTACCTCGATTGCCCGCTATCAGAAGCGCATTAGTGGCCCGCTTTTAGATCGCATCGATATTCATGTCGAGGTTCCACGCGTTGATTACGAGAAGCTGGCTGATAAGCGCAATGTGGAGAAATCCGAAACCATTCGCCAACGGGTGCAAGCGGCGCGGACGCGCCAACTCGAACGCTTCAAAGGCACGTCCACCACCTGCAACACCGAAATGGGACCCACCGAGGTGCGCGACTTCTGCCAGACCGACCCCTCCGGCGAGAAGCTGCTCAAGGCCGCCATGCAACAACTGCACCTATCCGCAAGAGCCTATCACCGCGTCCTCAAACTGGCGCGCACGATAGCCGACCTGGCTCAAAGCGACACGATAGCCGCCAATCATATTGCCGAAGCTATTCAATATAGGCCGAGGGTGGGGATGTAGAATGGCTGCTTTCTTTACAGGACGAAGACCCATTAGAACTTTACAGGGTTATCGAGTGTGATATTATATTTCTTTTAGTGCGTGAGAACAAACCAAATGGGTGTATGAAAAAGTTGTAGGCAGGCAAGCAAAAAGGTGGTATCCTCATCTGTAAGGAAAAACGCCAAAACAGAGAGGACCCCTACCAATGGAAACGAACGAAAAGCTGAAAATAGCCCTGCTGCAAGAGACAGAACAAG